>NZ_JCATID010000003.1:0-368875 GCF_059693745.1 Sphingobium sp. WR1
GCGGGCGGCCTGGAACAAGCACACTGCTCTGTAATCTTTCCTATCGAAGGACACTCTGGAAACATGACCTAACATGGCGGTGCGGGTGATATTCTCGTCGAGGCTGATCTCGGCCGGGTCGTTCTCGGTATCGAGCCAGCAGCGCACAGGGTGACTTTTCTTGATCTGCCGGCGCTTGGCCCGCAGCAGCATCGCTTGCCTGCGGCCCTCGCCAGCGGTGACGAGATAGTAGCCGGTCGGCGCGCCGTCCTTCATCTCGGGTTCCACGACGAGGTTCTGGATCAGCCCCTTGTGATGGATGGAGGCGGCCAGCGCCTCGATGGCGGCCTCGCCATGTGGCACCTTGCGGGCATTCTTGGGCGACTTCTTGAGTCTGTTCAGGGCGACGAAGATTTCCACGCCGGTGACGGCTTCGGTCTGCACGGTGTCGGTCATGTTGCTTACTCCATGGGTTTCCGCGCAGCGGGAGCGCCGCGCTGAAACCCTGCCCGTCGGCGAGACCGGGGGTGCAACCGGAGGGGCGGCTTCGCGGGGAACCGGCTGCACGGAGCCGCAGGCGGAGGAAGCTGGGCGGAAGACGATCCGAAGGGCGCCAGGGGCAGCGCCCCAAGCATTCGCGCCGCGCCCGCGGCGCCCACGAACGACGCACCCTTGCGGCACCCGGCCGGCGCGGCGGCGTGCGCGCGGGCCTGGGGGCCAGCCGTCGCCGTGNGAACGACGCACCCTTGCGGCACCCGGCCGGCGCGGCGGCGTGCGCGCGGGCCTGGGGGCCAGCCGTCGCCGTGCCCTTCGGGCAGAGCAAGTGTGCAACGCGGCCCTATATGACGCGCGAACCCTGACCGGCTTCGCCAGAAGGCGGCAGTGTGCGCTCGTTTGATCCCGCGTTCTGATCGGGGCGTTGCGGGGGCGGAGCCCTCGCAGAAGGGGTACGGACGGACTCTGGCCGGCCGTCAGGGGAAGGCTTCCCCTCCCGACGATTGTCGACCGAGGGCGTAAGAACCAAATATGGGGATCGGCGAACATTTCCGGACGGGATAGTCGCTCTAACGTCCGTATCCCTGGAGAGTGAGCTTGAGCTATATCGACAATCTGATCGCCGACGGCACCAACTTCCGCGTCGAGCGAAAGGATGGTTCGGCCTCGTTTCGCCCCGCCGGCGGTTCCGACGCTGATCTCGATGCATTCCAATCGGTCGTGCGCTCACTCCATGCGAACGATGGCGACGGCTACAGCATCCACCTCGCCCATCCGGTGAGCGATCGTGGCCATGGCCTGATCGACCTCGTCCTAGTCACGCTCGACGATTAAGATCGTCAACTGGGGAATGGTCTCGCCGCAGCCATTTCCTTGAGCATCGCATATTGCTCCGCAGCCACACGCTTCGCAAACCGCTTGTCGGCCCCCTCGGCCCGAAGCTTCTTGGCGAAATAGGCGAGACAGATCTTTTCCCAACGTGGCCCGAAGCCGGTGTCAGGAACTTCCATGATGACCCTGGGCTGGTCGAGCGTGTTGCGGATGCGGTCGCCGTCAGCTCCGGCCTGGAGGTAAAGTCCGCCTGAGCGGAGGACGCCTTCGACGAGAATCGAATGCGCCTTATGCAGCTCGAATGCGATGGTGAAGCCGAATTCGATTGGGCGTTGAAACTTCAGCATCAGGGTGACGGTATCGTTGCGGGTGAGCAGCTTTCCCCACGTCACCAGCACGTCGCCCGGACCCGAATATTGATGGATCCGCATATATTCGACGATGTCGGGTCGGTTGCTGGTGTCGAGGATGACCACCGGGATCATCCTGCCTTCCCCGACCCCATGCATGCCGATGGCGCCATCGCCGACGATTCGTAGGGGGCTGACCCGCACCGTCTTTTGTCTGGAGATCAACATTAGCTGGGCTCGCTGGCCGGTCGCTGGATGATACGGGGTGCGATGCTCGAGACCAAGGCGTGAGTGTCGTGGAACTCGACCTCGTAGCGCTCGACCGCCTTTTCGCCGACCAGGTCGGTGAGGAGTTCAAAAGCGCACCAGCCGGTCACGATGTTGTGCGCGCCGACCTTGACCGGAACGGCGAGCGGCTCTCCGAGTTCGGTCGGAAAGGCTCCCGGTGCAACCTGGTCGATCTTCGCGACCAGCTCCATGCCATCGGCCATGCTGAAGACGACACGAAACTCGATCAGCGAGATCGCATTGTCGGTGTCCGTGGGGTTCCGAACGCGTACCTGGAAGCAGTAAAGCTTGCCGCGTGGCGACTTCATAATCTGGGAGTTCAGGAGGTCGACGCTAAGTGCGGGCTTGCGGCGGTTTTCCTGGGCCTCCGCCCGCAGATGGTTACGCCAAGTGAACCAAAGGCTGATCAGCGATGCCGTCAGGGCAACCAGCGAGATGCACAAGGTCGTGATGCTCAAGAGGGTCCAGGCTGACGGCTGCATACGGATTCGTATCATGGTCGGTATCGAGGGCAAGCGGGTGTGTTGAAGGGCGGGGCAGCAACGAATGTTCGACCCGATGGCTTTTTTGGGGGTATCGGGATTCACACCGGGCGAGGGGCGTGTTACGATTCGCCTAAGGGCGAAGGGGTGTGCGTAGGATTAGATGGCCAGAAGTGATCTCCTTGTTTCGTTGGTGAAGGCAGGGGCGTCTGGCGATCGTTCGACATTGACCACGACCGTCGAGGCGCTGGTCGCCGAAGAACGCGCCAAAAGTCACCATGTCCTTGCCGACAAGCTCCATCGGGCGCTCGCTTCGGTGCCCGTCACCGCGTCAAGCGAGTTGCGCCGTACCGGCCTGCCGGGCCGTGATTTCGTCATTGAATCTGAACCGCGCGTCGGACTCAGCAGCTTGATCCTGACGCTGCCTGCCGAGCACCTGACTCGCCAACTCGTCGAAGAGCATCACCGCGCCGATCTGCTGCGCGCGCAGGGGATGCAGCCGCGCCATCGCGTCCTGCTTTCTGGGCCGCCGGGCAATGGTAAGACCTCGCTCGCCGAGGCGATTGCCGAATCGATCGCGGTGCCGCTCCTCACCGTTCGCTATGACGCTTTGGTCGGTGCCTATCTTGGCGAAACCAATGCGCGGCTCGCTCGGCTGTTTGACTATGTCCGGGCGACGCCCTGCGTGCTGTTCTTCGACGAGTTTGATGCGGTCGGCAAAGAGCGCGGCGACATTCACGAGACCGGCGAGATCAAGCGGGTCGTATCGTTCCTGTTGATGCAGCTCGACCAGCTCCCGAGCTATGTCGTCGTCGTTGCCGCCACTAATCATGCCGAATTGCTTGATCGCGCGGTTTGGCGCCGCTTCCAGCTCCGTGTCGACATGCCGCTCCCCTCGCGCGACGCGGCGGCGGTCCTTATTGACCGCTTTTTCGATGCATGGCCCGAGCCGGCTGGGCTGTCTGCGACGCAGGTTGCGACGCAGATGGGGCCATCGAGCTTTGCCGACATCTTCGAATTTTGCCAAAATATCCGGCGGCGGCACATCTTGTCCCAGGGGGGAGAGACGCTGAAAGGTATCCTCGCGCAGGAACTACGCCTCTGGAAAACGCGCATAAAGCCGGAGAGCGATGGCCATCCCACCGAATCAGCCGCTGCTGCGCCTAGGCGCCCCCGCAGCCGTCCCAAGGCGAACAAGACGGGGACTGCCGAATCCGCGTAAGCTCACTCCGGCTGAGCAGGCCGGAACACCCGCCGGCCAGAAGCTTGCCGGCCTCGCTGGCCTCCTCGACGCCAATACCCCAGCGCTTCAGCTTCGGGCGGATCCGGAAGCGTTAGCGCCGGAGCGCTTGCTTGTTTTCGAGCTGACCGGCGGGGTGATGCAGTTCTCCGCGGCGGTTCGCCTCGTGCCCGGCCTCGAATTTCTTGGCGCCGAAGACCTCGAAGGGGATGAGGTCGACAAAGACCCGGTCGTCTACCTCATGGTCCCAAGTGAAGCGGCGCTTCGCAACATCGTTACCCTGTGGCGTGGATGGCAGCAAAACGGGACGGTGCCTCCCAATTTCAGCGCATGGAAGGCGCTGCTCGCCCAGCTGCGTGATATTCGCCCTTGGGGGCCGCAGGACCGCGTCACCGCCGCCGATCGCGCGATCCTCGCCGAGGAATATGAACGCAACGCAGCCCTCAACCGGGTCGAAGTTGAGCTGGTGTTTCGCCGCAACGGCGATGCCACCGAGGCCGAAGCGCGCGCCGCGATCCTCGCCGTTGGCGGTGCTGTCGTATCGCAGTCGCGGATCGCCGGCGCCGGTTATCACGCCTTGCTCGCCGACCTGCCAGGGCCGGCGCTCGCCGACGTGGTGGCCCGCAACCCGGCTGGCCTCGCGGGTGTCGAGGCCGTGCTCCAAATTCGACCCCAAAGCATCTTTCAGCTCGTGCCGTCCGAAGAGATCAATGGTCTGCCAGCTGGCGCGGCCCCGCCACTCGATGGCGATCCGATCGCTGCGATCTTTGATGCGGTCCCGCTCTCCCAGCACCCGCGTCTCGCCGGCACGCTCAGCATTGACGACCCGTTCGATTTGGAAGGCCAGGCGGTCGGCATGCGTAAGCATGGCACGGCGATGGCGAGCGCGGTCGTCCATGGTGACATCAATGCGACCTGGGACCGGCCGCTTGAGCGCCGCGTCCACTTCGTCAACATGCTCTACGCGCCAGCGGAAGCCGACCAGCCTGAGCGCTTCCCAGACCTACTGCCAGCCGACATGTTCGAACGCGCTATCCTCGCAATGCGTACCGGCGACGCGCCAACTGCACAGCATGTTCTGATCATCAATGCTTCCCTGGGCGATCCCAACAAGCCCTTCGCGGGCCGGCTTTCAGGCTGGGCGCGCGTCGTCGACCATCTTGCCGCTACATACGGCATCCTGTTCGTGATCAGCGCCGGCAACCATCACGCGCCGCTCGAAACGCAGGACATGACCGCAGGCGCATTCGAGGCGCTCGATCCAGCTGAGCAGGTTCGCGTCGCGCTGCGCGCTAGCGCCAAGCAAATGGCGTCCCGCCGGGTACTTGCGCCCGCCGAGGCGATGAACGCGATCACCGTCGGCGCGCTGCATGCGGACCAATTTGTCTTTCCGAACCCTTTGCCTGCCTACAATTTCGATGTTTGGGCCAATACCGGGCTCTGCTCGGTATCGAGCGGCCTCGGACCGGGTCACAATGGCGCGACCAAGCCTGAGATCCTGGCTCCCGGCGGTCGCCATCATGTCCGCTTGTCGCCGCAAGGCGACCATCATCACCTGGTCCCGCTGACCACCAACGCCGCAACCTTTGGCGGGATCGCAGTCGCCGCACCCCCGTCGCCAACCTCGCTTGGCCTCGACATCGTCGCGCGCTCGATCGGCACCAGCGTCGCCGCAGCGCTGGCGACGGGGGTAGCGGCGCGCGCGCATGAAGCGCTCGAAGCGGCATATCCAGACTTCGGGACGCTGCCTAGCGCACAGCGGGCATGTCTTTTGAAAGCCCTTCTCGTCCATGGCGCGCGTTGGGGAGATGCCCGCGATCTGCTCGTCGAGGTGCTGGGGCCACCTGAGGGCAAATTTCATGTCCGCCAGAAGGACAATGTCCGCCGCTATATCGGCTATGGTGCCTTCGATCCGGAGCTAATCATCAACTGCGCCGACGATCGCGCGACGTTATGGGCGGTGGGGACGCTCGCGGCCGATCAAGGCAAGCGCTTCCGAATCCCTTGGCCGGCGGCGATGACCGCCAAGGCGCAGCCGCACGGTTTGGCGGCAACGCTCGCATGGTTCTCGCCGCCGCGCCCTGGGGCAGTCGCCTATCGGGCGGTACGCATGAAGATCGTCGAGCCGAGCCAACTCGGCACCGCAGGGATTAAAGCAAGTGGCGTCCAGCCCGATCCCAACCAAGCCCACAAGGGCACGGTCGTGCATCGACGCTGGGACGGCGACAAGGCTGCAGCAATGGCCGCCGACGGCTTCTTCGATCTTGACGTTCAGCGTGAAGCCGATGACGGCGACGCCCCCGCCAGTTTCGCGATCGTCGTAACTCTCGAAATGCCAGGTGAGGTCGAGATTTATAATCAAGTGCTCAACCGCGTCGCCCTCAAGCCACAGGTGCCTGTCGCGATCTGACTAAGCTACCAGCTTCAACTCCGAGCGAGCAGCGGGATCGATGTCGACATCCCTCCACGCTGCGAGTGAGTCCTGAGAATAGACCACGCGTCGACCTATTTTGGTAAACTCCGGCCCGGTCCCCATCCACCGGTAGGTTTGCAGCGTTCCGACGGTTTTTCCTAGGAACGCGGCGGCCGCGCGCGTGTCGAGCCATTTGGTGCGGATCGCCTTGCCGAGAACGGGATCGGGTCGAGCTTCCGGCTCATCGGCAACCGGAGCGACGCTGAGGACGGCCACCCCTGCCGCCTCGGCCGTATCCGCATCCGGCGAGACGTCGAGATAATCGGCGATCCGGGTCGCGATGCGATCGGCGGCGGAGCGGACGGGGTGGTCGGCGAGGTGCGCGTAGCGCTGGGTCGTCTTGGTGGAGCGATGCCCAAGCAAAGCCCCGATCACCGGCAAGCTGTCGCCGTTGTTGGCACCCATCGACGCGAAGCTGTGACGCAGATCGTGAATGCGAACATTCGCCAGCTCCGCACTCCTGCTGAGCCGGCGCCAGACTTTGTCGAGATTGGTGACATGCGTGCCCTCGCCACGTCCAGGCAACAGGTGAGGGTTTCCCTCGACCGGTGCGAGAGATGCGATGAGCCTGAGGGCGGGTTCGCCGAGATGCACGACCTTGGCGCCAGTCTTGCTGTCGGGGAGGCGCAGGCATCGGTGATAGGTATCGATCCACTCCCGCTTGAGCTTGAGGATCTCGTTCTTGCGGCATCCCGTCAGGATCAGCAGACGCACGGCGGCAATCGCATAGGGATTCTCGACGCCGATCGCCTCAGCGGCCGTCAGCACCCCTCCGAGTCGGACCAGTTCCTCCGGAGACAAGAAGCGTTCCAGCTTCTTGCCCGGATATTTCTTCACCTTCATCGCCGGATTGTCGGGGCGCAGGCCATCATCGACTGCAAGCGTCAGCGCGGCGGACAGCGTGTTGACGGCGCGATTGGCAGTGCCTTTGCCTCCGCGCACTCGCGATACCGAACGCGGGCCGAGCTTCTCGACCTTCGCCGTCTTGCCTGCGGCGATATCGCGCATCATGGCTTGGATCTCGGAACGCGTCAGTCGCGTAACCAACGTCTTCCCGAGCAGCGGCTTTATATGATTCTCGATGTTAGCTTTGGCCTGCTTGACCGAGCCTTCCTTCGCGGTCGCGAGACCTTCGGTCAGATACCGATCGCAGATTCCGGCAACCGTCAGCGACGCGCGCAATTCGTCATCGACAGGGTCTTCCCCATTGGCAACCTTGCCGAGCAGGATCTTCGCTTCCGTCCGTGCGGTTTCGACGGTCCAGACGCCGTGCGATCCGATCGTCTTGCGGCGGGTCCGTTCGCCGACTCGGTATTGGATCAGGTAGCTACGCTTCCCTGACGTGAAAACGCGAACGCCGAAGCCTGAAATCTCGTCGTCCCACAGGAAAACGTCCTTCACGGAAGCGGACGCGGCCTCGACGACGCGCTTGGTGAGCCGTACCATGTTGCTACTCCACGCTTTTACGCTGCTTTCGCGGAAGCGCTACGGAAGCACGCGAACCGAAAAAGTGGCTAAAAGGAGAGTAGTAGGCTCGCGCTAAAAAGACAAGAAAATCTCTTTAGTTCCGTCACTTATGGTACAATCTACAAGGCTGGCGAATGATCGAAAAGTGCCTGCGAGTTTTTGGTAAGGCTGAGGTCGCGAGTTCAATCCTCGCCGGCAGCACCATTTCTCCCCTTTTTCGATATTTGCGGGTTTGAACCATTCCTTCGGGATGGTGATACGTGTTCGGTATAACCGAAACACACCCGCAATCCGTTCGCTTCGAGCGAAGTCGAGAAGCCAATAGCGCAATGCGTGCGTTCAGCTTTGCGGAACTTGGCTCTGTCTCGTTTCTCGACACGCTCGAAACGAACGGATGTGGCGTTAATCCGTTAAACCTACACCAGCCCCAGCCGCGTGAGTTCGCCCAGCAGTTTGGGCGGCATCGCGTCCAGATCACCGGCATCGCCGCCGTTCAGGTCCGGCGGTGCATCCTTCTCCTCCAGATAGCGCCAGCCCTGATGCGCGCGCTTGGGCATGGCGCGCACGGGGATCAGCATCGGCGCCAGCCTGATCCAGTAGCGTCCCTGTCCCGTCTCCTGAAAACCGAGCAGCGGGCTGCGTCCGACCAGCGCATGGGCGTGGATCCAGTAGAGCGACCCGCCGCTCATCTCCTCCACCCGCTTGGGCAGGTAACGGGTGGTGAGGCGCGCTTCGCCGTCATGGCTTTCGAGCCAGGCGCGCAGGGAAGCGGGGCCTTCGCTCTGGAAGGCGATCTTAGTGAGGTTCAGCGGCATGGAAGGCCCTAGATGGGCGTTCGCGTCAGCCGGTCAATCCCGCCGCCGTCGCAAGGCCGAGGAAAGCGAAGAAACCCATCGAATCGGTGATCATGGTGACGAAGATGGAGGAAGCGACCGCCGGGTCCAGGTTCATCCGGTCGAACGCCAGCGGCACGGCCGCCCCCGCGAGGCCCGCCGTCACGATATTGGTGATCATCGCGGCGGCAATCACCCCGCCCAGCGCCATATTCTGGAATACCAGCCCCACGCCGATCCCCAGCACCACCGCCACCGTCGATCCGTTGAGCAGCGCCACGCGAAGCTCGCGGATGATGGTGCGGCGGGCGTTCGACCCGGTGATCTGGTTGGTGGCGAGCGCGCGCACCGTGACCGCCATGGTCTGGCTGCCGGCATTGCCGCCCACGCCCGCGACGATCGGCATCAAGGTGGCGAGCGCGACCATCTTCTCGATCGTGCCTTCGAAAATGCCGATGATGGTGGAGGCGACCAGCGCCGTCAGCAAATTGGTGAGCAGCCAGCGCACGCGCGCGCGATAGCTGTCCATCACCGGTTCGTTGATGTCGCCTTCGCCCGCGCCCGACAGGCGCAATATATCCTCGCCCGCTTCCTCGGAAATGATGTGGACGATGTCGTCGACCGTGATCATGCCGACCAGCCGGCCCGATGCATCGATGACCGCGGCGGAGATCAGCGCATATTTCTGGAAGCGCAGCGCGACTTCCTCCTGGTCCATGTCGACCGGAATCAGCGTCTGCTCACGCTTCATCAGGTCGGCCATGGCGATGCCGCGCGGGCAGGTCAGCACCCAGCTCAGCTGGCAGGTGCCGATCGGCCTGTGCCCGGCATCGACGACGAAGATTTCCCAGAAGTCGCGGGTCAGATCCTGATTGTCGCGCAGATAGTCGATCACCTGCCCGACCGTCATATGTTCGGGCACCGCGACCAGGTCGCGCTGCATCAGGCGGCCGGCGGATTCTTCGGGGTAGGAGAGGGCGGATTCGATCGCGGCGCGATCTTCCGGCTCCATCGCCTCGAGGACGGCCTGCTGGTCGGCCTCCTCCATATCCTCGATGATCGCGACCGCGTCGTCGGTGTCCAGTTCCGACGCGAACTCGGCCACCTGCTCGGGCGCGAGCGCGCCGATCAGGTCGTCGCGGACATAATCGTTCAGCTCGGACAGCACTTCCGCGCCGACCAGGTCGCCCAGCGCGGCGGCGACGTCCGCGCGCTGGTCCGACGGGGTCAGTTCCAGCAGGTCGGCGATGTCGGCGGGGTGCAGCGGCGAAACGAGGTCGCGCGCCTTTTCGTCGTCGCCATCCTCCACCGCGTCGAGCACGGCGGTCAGATATTCGGGTTTCAGCCGGTCATCCTCGTCGTGGCTGGCCTCGGCCGCCTCGGTCAGGACGTCTTCAAATTCGTCCTCGTGCGAATAGGATTCGAAGGGGGGTTCGGCGGAATCGCCGCGCTTGCTCATGGCGCCCCCTACTGTCCGGTTCCTGTAACATTCCGCCGCTTTCGCCGATGCTCACGCTAAATGCAATGGGGAGAGAGCGCTTCCATCGTCTTCAATAGCCTTTATATGGGCAGCTCTTATTCCTTCCCCGGCAAGAGAGGATCGACCATGGCCGACGAAACCCTTACCCTCACCCTCGACAGCGGCGGCGATGTCGTCATCAAGCTGCGCCCGGACCTTGCGCCCGGTCATGTCGAACGCATCACGACGCTGGCCAAGGAAGGCTTCTATGACGGCGTGGTCTTCCACCGCGTCATCCCCGGATTCATGGCGCAGGGCGGCGATCCGACCGGCACCGGCATGGGCGGATCGAAGCTGCCCGACATCAAGGCGGAATTCAGCCGCGAGCCGCATGTCCGCGGCGTCTGCTCGATGGCGCGCGCGACGAACCCGAACAGTGCGAACAGCCAGTTCTTCATCTGCTTCGACGACGCGACCTTCCTTGACGGCCAATATACGGTGTGGGGCGAAGTGACGTCGGGCATGGAGCATGTCGACGCGCTGCCCAAGGGCGAGCCGCCGCGCACGCCCGGCAAGATCGTCAAAGCGGCCGTCGCCTGATCTGACGGCAAAAATAAGACGCCCGGCCCCTGAAAAGGCCGGGCGGTTTGCGTCAGGGCCTGCGCGCCATGCCGTCGGTCATGGAAATGGTCCTGGCCGGTTCCACGCCATTGTCCGCATTGTCCGTTTCGGGTGGCGGCACATAGGCGCCGATCGATTCGATATGCCAGCGGCGCGCTTCCTCGGTCGATCCGGGGACGTCATTGACCCGACGCAAGATGACCTGCCGCAGCGTGTAGAAGGGCTTGCCGTTGGCCGCGATCCGGCCATAGACCTGCACCGGCACCGTCACATAGACCGAACCCGCTGCGCCTTCCGGTTCGGTCGGCGTGCCGATATTGGCGTGGATCTCGCTGAAGCCGCGGAAGCGCGCCTCGAAATGCGCATCGTCCTGCGCGCCGATCGCGCCTTGCGGATTCCACAGGTCCTGGGCGTCCTCGAACCGCTTTTCCTCCAGCAGTCCATAATAGCCCTGCACCACCTGGGCGGCGCCCTGAGCGCTGTCCGGCTCGATCGATCCTTCTGCGACCGGCGCGGGATCGACCGGCAAGCCGCCGGGCGTGCCGGGGGCGGGCGGGTTCAGCGGCTCCATCAGCGCCATCGCTTCGGCGCGGACATTATTTTCGACCTGCGTCGCATTGGCGCCATTGGCCAGATTATCGATCGCGCTCTCCTCCCGCCCGTCGCAGGCGGCGACGAGCAGGAGTGGGAGCAGGGCGGAGGCTTTGATCGCTCCCCGCATCAGTCCGGGCGCACCCGTGCCGCCGGGCCGCGACCGCCGCCCGACCGCATGGGGCGATCGGCGCGGATGCCGGGGGAGGGGCGGGCGCCCCATTCGCGCTGCGGGCGCGGCTGGCTCATCTGTGGACGTCCTTCCTGCGGTGGGCGGAAATTGGGTTGCGATCCGGCTGACGGCGTCGGGCGCGCGCCGTCATTGCCGCGCCAGCGTCCGGGGCCACGATCGCCTCCGCGCGGCGCGGTCGGCCGGGTCCAGTTGCCATTCTCGTCCCGGCGCGGCGGGGCCCAGTTGCCCGTGCCCGGCCGGTTGCGATCGCGATCCCGCCAGTTGCCGTCCCGACCCTGGCCGCGCCAGCGGCCGTCATCTGGACGGGTCCCGCGCCAGCGGCCGTCATCTGGACGAGTCCCGCGCCAGCGATCGTCCCGCCGCTCGGCGCGACGGCCCTCCCAATAGCGCCGCTGGCCATCGTTCCACCGATGACGCCTGCCGCCCCGGTCATAGACATAATAGCCGTTGCCCGGATAATAAAAGCCGTCATACCAGCCATAGCCGCCGGGATAATAGCCCGAGCTGTAATAGGGGTCATAATAGCCGCCGCCATAATAGCCGCTGCCCACGCTCACCCCGCCATAGCCATAGCCGTCGTCATAGGCGCAGCCCGCCAGGGCCAGCGCACCGGCAAGGCCCATGGCGGCAAGAAACCTTCGCACGGTTCCAGTCATCGCCTGTCTCCTTCAACAGTCCTTCTGATGACGGGATAACGTCCTCAGTTTGAATTGGTTGTGAATGGTTAAAGGGGCGGCGCGCAAGCATTTATTCCCCATTCAGAAAAGTCGGTTCCCGTTCATCGGGCTGACAGAAACCGTGTTCTTTCCGTCACATAAACGGCTTTCGCGCGATTTTTCCGATCCGTTCAGGAAACCTTCGGGGGCGCTCGGTCATTTCTTCCCTGTCGCCCGGACGCTTGCAGCGCCGACCATGCGACCCGGCGGGTCCACACCGCCGCAAAATTTCCACAGACAAAAAGGGTCACACCCATGAAGACACTGCTTTTCACGGCAGCCGCTGCCGCGTCGCTGATTCCCGCCGCCGCCATGGCGCAGGACGAGGCCGGCTCCACCCGTCGCATCGAACCCTATGTGGGCGTCATGGGCGGCGTGCATAATTTCGACAGCGAAACCGGCAAGGAAGGCATCCCGCCCGCAGGCTATAAGGGCCGCATGGTGGAGGGCGTCGCCGGCGTGAACTATAATGTCGCCGGTCCGATCGTGCTGGGTGTCGAAGGCACCGCGTCCAAGGGCGTGTCGGGCGACATCGATTGGGAATATGGCGTGGCGGGCCGCGCCGGGATCAAGGCGGGCAAGGATAGTCTGATCTTTGGCAAGGTCGGCTATAAATGGGTCAATTTCGACGCGCTCGGTCCCGACAGCCCCGATTTCCACGGCACCACCTATGGCGCGGGCGTCGAATTGTCGCCGGCGGACATGGGGGGATCGGCCGAGCGCAGCAATATCCGCCTGCGCGTCCAGGCGGACACGTTGGGCAATTTCCGCTCGATCCGCCCGATGGCGGGCGTCGTCGCGAAATTCTAAAAGTTAAGGGCCGGTGCGGGTTCATAAGACCCGCTCCATCCTGAACGGTCATCTCCCGTGGCGGGAGTTGGGGTGCGGAACGGTATTTGGACTGCTGCCGTTCCGCATTCCCGCCGCCGCTCGCTGGCCGGAGCGGGTTGCCAATCCACCGTCGCCCCGCCATCAGGTCCCACATGACCTGGCATTTCTGGATCGATCGCGGCGGCACCTTCACGGACGTGGTGGCGCGCGACCCCGATGGCCGGCTGCACACCGCCAAACTCCTTTCCAGCGACCCGGAACGCTATGCCGACGCCGCCGTCGAGGCGGTCCGTCGCCTGACCGGCGTGGGCGATGGCCCGATCCCGGCCTGCTCGCTGCGCATCGGCACCACCATCGCCACCAACGCGCTGCTGGAACGCAAGGGCGAGCCGGTGCTGCTCGCGGTTACGCGCGGTTTCCGCGACGCGCTGCGCATCGGCACGCAGGAGCGGCCCGACCTGTTCGCCCGGCAGATCATCCTGCCCGACCCGCTTCATGCCGATGTGGTCGAAATCGACGAGCGGCTGATGGCCGATGGCAGCGTCCGCACCCCAATGGACGAAGCCGCCGCCCGCGCCGCGCTGCAAACCGCCTATGACAAGGGCTTGCGCGCGGTCGCGATCCTGCTGATGCACGGCTATCGCTATCCTGCGCATGAGCGGCGTCTGGTCGGGATCGCGGCCGAGATCGGCTTCACCCAGATCAGCGCCAGCCATGACGTCGCCCCGCTCATCAAGCTGGTCGGGCGCGGCGACACGACGCTGGCCGACGCCTATCTCTCCCCCGTGCTGCGCGCCTATGTCGACGGCCTGCGCGCCGCGTTGGGCGAAGACAGCGACATGCTGTTCATGCAGTCCAACGGCGGCCTGACGCCGGGCGACCTGTTCCGGGGCAAGGACGCCGTCCTGTCCGGCCCGGCCGGCGGCATCGTCGGCCTCGCCCGCACCGCGCAGCAGGCGGGTTTCCGGGAAGTCATCGGCTTCGACATGGGGGGCACCTCGACCGACGTGTCGCATTATGCCGGCGCCTATGAGCGCGACAATGAAGCGCGGGTGGCGGGCGTCCGCCTGCGCGCGCCGATGATGCGCATCCACACCATCGCGGCGGGCGGTGGCTCCATCTGCGCCTTCGTCGACGGCCGCTTCCGCGTCGGTCCCGAATCGGCGGGCGCGGTGCCGGGACCGGCCTGCTACCGGCGCGGCGGCCCGCTCACCATCACCGACTGCAATGTCATGCTGGGCAAGATCCAGCCGGATTTCTTCCCCAGCCTGTTCGGCCCCAACGGCGACCAGCCGCTCGACCGCGACGCCGTCGCGCAGCGCTTCGCCGCCCTCTGCGCGCAGGTGCAGGCGGAAACCGGCCGCAGCATGACGCCGCGGGAGGCCGCGCAGGGCTTCATTGCCGTCGCCGTCGCCAACATGGCCAATGCGATCAAGCGCATTTCGGTCGCGCGCGGCCATGATGTCGGCCGCTACACGCTGGCCAGCTTCGGCGGGGCAGGGGGGCAACATGCCTGCCTGGTCGCCGATGCGCTGGGCATGGACCGGGTGATGATCCACCCGCTGGGCGGCGTCCTCTCCGCCTATGGCATGGGCCTCGCCGATCGCCGCTCGGTGCGGGAGCGTACGCTTTCCCTGCCGCTCGGCCCGGAGGCAATGGCCGAGCTTCACGCCGCCGTCGACGCGCTAACCGCCGACGCCCGCGCCGACCTGCCGCAGGCCAACCGGACCGATACGCTGCTGCGCCTGCGCTATGA
Organism: Sphingobium sp. WR1; assembly: GCF_059693745.1. NCBI lineage: Bacteria > Pseudomonadati > Pseudomonadota > Alphaproteobacteria > Sphingomonadales > Sphingobiaceae > Sphingobium > Sphingobium sp. WR1. The sequence goes on from NZ_JCATID010000003.1 coordinate 14,606, forward strand.
CCGCACCGACAGCCTGTTCGACGTGGCGCTCGCCGACCAGCAAGCGATGCGCGCCGACTTCCTCACCCAGCATCGCGCGCGATTCGGTTTCGAGGGGCAGGGTCGTATCCTGATCGACATGGCGCGGGTCGAGGCGATCGCCGCGACGCAGGAGGCGATGGACGGCATCGTCGCGATCGCCGCGCAGGCCGCGCCCCCCATGGCGCAGGTCGATTATGCCGGCGCGCCCGCGCCCGTGCACGATCGCGCGGGCCTGTCCGCCGACAGCGAAATAGACGGTCCCGCGCTGATCATCGATCCCGTCTCCACCACCGCCGTCGAGCCGGGCTGGCGCGCGCGGATCGACGCGATCGGCAATCTGATCCTCACCCGCCACCTGCCGCGTCCCGCGCCCGCAACCGGCGAGGCCGGCGTGGTCGATCCGGTGCGGCTGGAGGTGATGGGCGGCCTGTTCATGGCGATCGCCGAGGAAATGGGCGCCGCGCTCCAGCACAGCGCCTCCTCGGTCAACATCCGGGAACGGCTCGATTTCTCCTGCGCCCTGTTCGATTGGGAGGGCAATCTGGTCGCCAACGCGCCGCATATGCCGGTGCATCTGGGCAGCATGGGCGAAAGCATCCGCGCCATCATGCGCCGACGGGGCGCGGGGCCGGACGGCTTGGCTGTAGACGGGCGCGGTATGCAGCCGGGTGACGTCTATGCGCTCAATGCCCCCTATGACGGCGGCACCCATCTGCCCGACGTCACGGTGGTCATGCCGGTCTTCGTCGACGGGCGCGAGATGCCGTCCTTCTATGTCGCCGCGCGCGGCCATCATGCCGATATCGGCGGCATCACCCCCGGCTCCATGCCGCCGGGCAGTCGGTCGGTGGAGGAGGAAGGCGTCATCCTCGACAATCTGCTGGCGGTCGACCGCGGCGATTTCCGCGAGGGCGCGATTCGCGCATTGCTCGCCTCCGGCCCTTATCCCGCGCGCAACATCGACCAGAATATCGCCGACCTCTCTGCCCAGATCGCGGCCTGCGCCCGGGGCGCCGCCGAATTATTACGGATAAGCAATGATTATGGCGTCGACACCGTCTCCGCCTATATGGCCCATGTCCAGGACCAGGCCGAAGCCGCCGTCCGCCGCCTGATCGGCCGCCTGTCCGATGGCTGTTTCTCCTATCCGATGGACAATGGTGCGATTGTCCAGGTCGTAGTCGCGATCGATGCGGTGACGCGCTCCGCCACGATCGACTTTACCGGCTCCTCCGCCCAGTTGCCCGGCAATTTCAACGCCCCCCTCTCGGTCGTCCGCGCCGCCGTCCTCTATGTCGTGCGCACCCTGATCGACGAAGCGGTGCCGATGAACGACGGCTGTTTGAAGCCCATCACCATCCTCGTGCCCGAAGGATCGATGCTGCGCCCGCGCCACCCCGCCGCCGTGGTCGCGGGCAATGTCGAAACCAGCCAGGTCGTGACCGATGCGCTGTTCGGCGCGCTCGGCGTCATGGCGGGCGCGCAGGGAACGATGAACAATTTCACCTTCGGCAACGACCGCCATCAATATTATGAGACGATCGCCGGCGGATCGGGCGCCGGTCCCGATTTCGACGGGGCGGACGTGGTCCAGACCCACATGACCAACAGCCGCCTCACCGACCCCGAAATCCTCGAAACCCGATTCCCCGTGCTGCTGGAGGAATTTTCGATCCAGCCCGATTCGGGGGGTGCGGGGCGGCATTGCGGCGGCCATGGCGGGCTACGCCGCATCCGCTTCCTGGAAGATATGACCGCCGGTATCCTCGCCAATCGTCGCATCGTCCCGCCCTTCGGCCTCCACGGCGGCGCACCGGGCGCGCCGGGCCGCAACTGGGTGGAGCGCGCCGACGGCACGGTCGAACCGCTGGGCAGCACCGCCGCGGCGGATTTGCGGGCGGGCGACGCCTTCGTCATCGAAACGCCGGGTGGGGGCGGGTTCGGAAAACCATGATCCGTTCGCTTCGAGCATGGCCGAGAAGCGGCTAGCGCATCCCTCCCGTTTCTCGACTTCGCTCGAAACGAACGGATGTCGCTCCTACCGCTGCCAGCTCGGATCGATCCGGTCGATCGCCCGCACCATCGCCTGGAAATCGGGCACGCCCGGCCCGACCGGCAATTGCATCCCCGCCAGGTCGCGCTGGTGCAACGCAATCACCTCGGGCGGGATGTCGATCGGTGTTCCCGCTGCGCCCGCCGCCACCTGGATTTCGCAGGCGCGTTGCAACGCCCAATGTTTCTGGAAGGCTTCAGGCAAAGCCGGCGCCATCACCAGCGTGCCATGGTTGCGCAGCATCATGACCCGCTTGTCGCCCAGATGCGCGATCAGCCGCTCGCCCTCCTCGGGCCGAATCGTGACGCCCTCGAAATCATGATAGGCGATCTGTCCGATGAAGGCGGCGGCGTAGAAGCTGATCGGCCGTAGCCCTTCCCTGGTCGCGCTCACCGCCATGCCCGCTGTCGTATGGGTATGAATGATGCAATGGGCGTCGGGCAGATGCCGGTGGAACACGCTATGCTGGGTGAAACCGGCGCGGTTGACCGGATAGGCACTGCCGTCCAGCACCTGACCGTCAATATCGATCTTGACCAGGTTGGACGCTGTCACTTCCTGATAGCCAAGGCCGAAGGGGTTGATGAGGAAGGCGTTGTCCTCCCCCGGCACCCGCAGCGTGATGTGGTTGTAGATGAGTTCCGACCATCCCAGATGATCGAAGATGCGATAGCAGGCGGCGAGCTGCTGGCGCGCCTCCCATTCTTCCGGTGACATGCTGGGCTTGTGCGCGGCTGTTGCCATGGCGATCCTCCTGTGTCTTTTGTCGCGCCACTATCCGCCCGCTCGTCGCAAATGTCGAGATTGGGGCCTTTAGGGTTGAATTTGCGTGGCTCGACTGGTAGGGCGCCGCCCACATGGCGCAGGGTGACCTGCGACGACTCACTGGCTTTGCTATTCGGTCGGGCCGTCGGGAAGGATTTCATGTCCCGGCGAACCGCCCGTTTTTGATTGGAGATTGACGGACTTATGCAGATCATCGTTCGCGACAATAATGTCGACCAGGCCCTCCGCGCGCTCAAGAAGAAGCTGCAGCGTGAAGGCGTGTATCGCGAAATGAAGCTGCGTCGTCACTATGAGAAGCCGTCGGAAAAGCGCGCCCGTGAAAAGGCCGCTGCGGTCCGCCGCGCGCGCAAGATGGAGCGCAAGCGCGCCGAGCGCGACGGCGTCCGTTAAGACGCTGTTCTGACGGCGGCGGCATCCGGCCGCCCCGTTTGCCGACGACTTTCCTGCCCTGAATTAGCGAGCCCACGCCCATGTCCACGACGGCCGTTCCCCTTCGTCCTATCGCCAAGGGGTCGCTGACGCGGCTCTGGATCGGCATTGCCGCGGTCGCGCTCGCCGCGGGCGGCCTTGCCTGGGCGGGGCAGCAGGGTGTTGCGGCATCGCCGGCGGCCTTCCTGTCGCAGAATGCGCATGAAGCCGGCGTGGTGACGACCGAATCGGGCCTCCAGTATAAGGTGCTGGAAGAAGGCGCGGGCGCCAGCCCGACCGTCGCGGACGTCGCGCTGGTCGGCTACAAGGGCACTTTGCTCGACGGCACGGTCTTCGACGAAAATCCGCAGGCGCCGATGCCGATCGACGGCGTCGTGCCCGGCTTTTCCGAAGGCCTGCAGAAGATGAAGAAGGGCGGCAAATATCGCCTGTGGATCCCGCCGCAGCTTGGCTATGGCGACGCCGACAACGGCCCGATCCCCGGCGGTTCGGTGCTGGTGTTCGACGTGTCGCTGCACGACTTCAAGTCGAAGGCGGAACTGATGCAGTTGCAGCAGCAGATGATGCAGCAGGGCGGTATGCCGCAGCCAGGCGCGACGCCGCCGTCGGGTCATTGACCCGAACAGCCGGATGAGTCGAGGAAGGGGCCGCCAGTCGGCCCCTTTTCTTTTGGCGGCTCAGATCTTTTGACGACTCAGATCTTTTGACGACTCAGGGCTGATCGCTGCAGGCGCTGTCCGCGGTCTTGCCGAAGGCGAGCGCGTCCGCACTGCCTATCCTCATCTCGCCCGAAAAGAGCTGGTCCAGCCGCCCCTTGATATCCTGCCGATAGGCGGCCGTCGCGACGGAACGGGGCGCCGACACCTCGATATCGCAGGCGATGGCGCCCTTGATCCGGTCGATCGCTGCCTCGTCCAATATGCCGGCGTTCTTCAACTCCAGGCAGAGTTGCAACAGGCCCACGGCGGTCGCCTGCGCGCGCATACCGACATTGGTGAGATCGAAATGCAGCTTTTTCTGCTTGTCCAGGCCGACGGTCATCGCGTGTATCCTCTCCTATGATCATTCAGACTATCATGGAGAAAAAGCACGGAACAGGCAGGACGTTCCCTTATCGCACCTGTGCTATTGTCGCGCTTCGCGCTTCGCCGCCATGGCCTTGGACCGTTCCTCCAGATAGACCTTGATCATCGCCACGATCGGATCGGCCAGGAACAGCCCCATGATCCCGAACAGCGCGCCGAACAATATCTGCGCCGCCAGCACCAGCGCCGGGGCCAGGTCGGTGGCGCGCTTGGCCACCATCGGCACGATCAGATAGCCGTCGACGATCTGCACCGCCAGATAGACGCCGAAGGCATAGAGACCCGTGTTCATCCCGCCCGAAAAGCCGACCAGGATGATGAGAACGCCGGATATGATCGACCCGATATTGGGCAGGAAGGCGAAGAGGCCGGTGAGGATGCCCAGCAATCCCGCCATCGGCACGCCGCCCGCCCAGAGCAACAGCCAGGTGCCCACGCCCTCCACCGTCATGCCGATGATCCGCCCGAACATCAGCCGCCGCAGCGTCCAGCCCATCTTGTCGGCGATGGTGTAGAAATGGGCGCGCTTCTCCATCGGCAGCATCCAGGCGACGCCGCGTTCGTAGAGCTTGGGTTCGACCGCGATGAAGATGGCGAGCACCAGCATCATCACCCCGCTGGTGATCGCGCCGACCGCCGTGCCGACCGCCGCCGTCACGCGGCCCATGCTGCTCATCGCCTGTTGCGCCAGGCTTTTCAGGTCGTCGGGCGTCGTGGTGATGCCCAGCTGCTCCATCCAGCCGCCGATCCGCGCCACCTGGGCCTCGACGATGCCGCGCATCGCCTGCGCCTGCGCGGCGAGGCTCGATCCGGTGAGGTAGAAAGTATAGGCGAGGAAGGCGACCGCCCCCAGCAGCACGATCGCCAGCCGCCAGCCGCGCCCGATGGGCAGCACGCGCCCCAGCAGCCGCGTGCCGCCGTCCATCATCGTCGCCAGCACCAGTGCGCCCATCACCAGCATCAGCGGCTGCGCCAGCAGCACGACCAGCGCGACGGCGATGGCGAGCGCGAACCACACGCCCGCGCGTTTCAATTCCTGCTGGACAAGGGGGCTGCGGACTTCGCTGGGGCCGGGTTCCTCGACATGGACATGCTTGTCGTTCAAACCCGAACCCCCTTGTGAGCCAAATTCTATTTCGGCGGTGCAACGCTTTCGGGACGCAGGCTGTTCCCCGCGCGCCCGCTGCGGAAGGCATGGACCCAGGTCATCGGGTTCCAGCTCGAATCGCCGTCGAGGCTGAAGGTGATGAATTCCGCCCGGCCGCCGATCGCCTCCCACGGCACCGGCCCGCCCAGGCCGTTTTCCTCCAGCGGCGCACGACTGTCGGCGCTGTTGTCGCGATTGTCGCCCATCAGGAAGACATGGTCCCTGGGCACCCGCACCGGCCCGTACCAGTCGAGCGCGCTCGGTCCCATGTCGATGGTGACGTAGGTCTTGCCGTTGGGCAGGATTTCCTGCCGCACCGGCAACTCGCAATAGTCGCGACCATCCTTGCCGGTGACGCGCGCGCCGGGGAATTGCAGCGGCGAGCAAGGCGCATTGCCGTCGACCGGCAGGCGGATCGGCTTCAGCACCTTCTGCGGCACCGCGACGCCGTTCAAAATCACCTGGCCGCCGCGCACCTCGATAATGTCGCCGGGCAGGCCGATGACGCGCTTGATATAATCCTCGCGCCGGTTCTGGGGCGACACGATGACGATGTCGCCGCGCTCGGGCAGGCGGCCCAGGATGCGTCCCTTCAGGAAGGGCAGAGGATGGAAGCTGGGCGAGACATAGGACCAGCCGTAGGGGAATTTGCTGACCACCAGCCGGTCGCCGGTCAGCAGCACCGGCATCATCGATTCGGACGGGATGTAGAAGGGCTTGGCCACGAAGCTGTGGAAGGCCAGCACGGCCAGGATGAGGAGCGCGATGCTCTTCACTTCATGCCACCAGTTGACCGACGAGGCCTTCTCCTCGCTTTCCTGCGTTTCGGGGGCGGGATTCTCGGGAAGGTCGATGGCCGTCACGGGCTGGCTTTCGTTGGTATCGGTGGCGTCGGGGTCGTCGGAATGGGGCGTCACAGGGGCAGGGCCTCGATGATGACGAAGGCCTGCGCCCATGGATGATCGTCGGTGAGCGTCAGATGAATGACCGGCTTGTGACCGGCGGGAACCATCGATTCCAGCCGGGCCAGCGCGCCGCCGGTCAGCTTGAGCGTTGGCGCCCCCGATGGCGCGTTGACCACGCCGATATCCTTCATGAACACCCCGGCCTTGAAGCCGGTGCCGACCGCCTTGGAAAAGGCCTCCTTGGCGGCGAAGCGCTTGGCCAGCGTTCCCGCTTTGGTGAAGGGGCGGCGATTGGCCTTGGCCTGCTCGACATCGGTGAAGACGCGGCGCTCGAACCGTGCGCCGAAGCGGTCGAGCGAAGTCTGAATCCGCTCGATATTGCAGAGGTCGGAGCCAAGGCCGATGATCACGGCTGCATCACCTTCACCGCGCCAGATCCATCTGCCGCCGCATTTCGCGGATGCTGCTTTCCAGCCCGCCGAAGATCGCCTCGCCAATCAGGAAATGGCCGATATTGAGTTCGGCGACCTGCGGGATGGCGGCGATCGGCGCGACATTGTCGAAGGTCAGGCCGTGACCGGCATGGGGTTCGATGCCGTTCTTGGCCGCGAGCGCCGCCGCGTCGGCGATCCGCCGCAGCTCGACCGCGCGCGCTTCCCCGGTCAGATGCGCATAGGCGCCGGTATGAAATTCCACGACGGGCGCGCCGAGCGTGATCGCCGCCTCGATCTGCGCCGCGTCCGCCTCGATGAACAGGCTGACGCGGATGCCCGCATCGTTCAGCGCGGAAACAACGGGCGTCAGCGCCCCGATCTGTCCGGCGGCGTCGAGTCCGCCCTCGGTCGTGCGCTCCTCGCGCTTTTCGGGGACGATGCAGGCGGCGTGCGGCTTGTGGCGCAGCGCGATGTCCAGCATCTCCTGGGTCGCAGCCATCTCCAGGTTCAGCGGCACGTCCAGCGCCGCCATCAGCATGGCGATATCCTCGTCGCGGATATGGCGGCGATCCTCGCGCAGATGCGCGGTGATGCCGTCCGCACCCGCCTTCACCGCCAGCAGCGCTGCCTTGACCGGATCGGGATGCGCGCCCCCGCGCGCGTTGCGGATGGTCGCCACATGGTCGATATTGACGCCAAGGCGAAGGGGGGCGCTCATCGCCTTACTGGTTCCGGCTGCCGGGCTTGATCGCCGGGATCGCCGCCAGTTCGGGCGGGATCGCGTCGGCTTCATAGACCGGGAAGTTGATGGAAACGAGCGGGTAGAAGGGGACGCCCAGGTCCACTTCGCCGGCCGAACGGTCGACCAGCGCGACTTCGGCGACGACGATGCCGCCTTCGGCCTCGACCGCCTCGATCGCCTGGCGCGAGGAGAGGCCCGTGGTGACGACATCTTCGACCATCAGCACCTTCTGGCCCGGCGTGATCGCGAAGCCGCGGCGCAGCTCGAACCTGCCTTCGGGACGCTCAAGGAACACGGCGTCCTTGTCCAGCGCGCGGCCGACCTCATGGCCGATGATGAGCCCACCCATGGCCGGCGACACGACGAGGTCGATCTCCTGCCGCAGTTCGCGGGGCAGTTGCTGCACCGTGGCGCGCGCCAGCCTGCCGGCCCGCTCGGCGTTCATCAATACGCGCGCGCACTGGAGATAATTGGCGCTGCGGCGGCCCGACGACAGGATGAAATGCCCTTCGAGCAGCGCCCCCGCCGCCCGGAATTCCGCCAATACTTCCTCGTCAGTCATGCCGTTCACTAATCCTGTCGCGCGGCCCCGGCGTCTGTTCGCGTTCCGGCCCGCCGCCTTATATCAAAAGGGGCGCATCAAAGCGTCCCTTCCGCGCCCCTGTGCGCGGACCTGCGAGATAGGCGGGTGGGGAGTGCGTTGCAACAGCGAAGAAAATCTGCTCCATCTGTGCTTGAGGCTGGCGGAAAGCCTGCCTATAAGCCGCGGCAGAAACGGACGGGCGAAGTCCACGCATGAAAAGTGCGGCTTCGTTGCAGCGGCGCCAAGGGGTTAGGGGTATGAAGAGGCTATGAAAAAGGTGAAGTCACTCGTTCTCGCCGGGTTATTGGCCTTTGCGCCCGCCATGGCGATGAACGGTCCTGCTCTTGCGCAAGCGAATGCCGCCGTCGCCGCACCGGCCGCGGACAATGCCGCCGCTCCCGCCGAATCGGGGGCCAACGCCAGCGCGCCGGCCGCGGAGGCCGCACCCGCCGCCAAGGTCGCGGCCCCGCCCCGGATGAAGCCGACCGAAGGCATCGGTATGCCCCGCCCCGGGGAAATCACCCTCCAGCAACAGTTCACCGACACCGGCAGGACTGCGCGCTGGCTGCATGACGTGATGCTGCTGCCGATCATCACCATCATCTCCATCTTCGTGCTGGCGCTGATGCTCTGGGTCATGTGGCGCTATCGCCGCGCCGCCAATCCGGTGCCGTCCAAGACCTCGCACAACACGCTGATCGAGGTGTTGTGGACCGTCGTTCCGGTGCTGATCCTGCTGGCGATCGCGGTGCCCTCGATCGGCCTGCTTGCCGACCAGTATAAGCCCGCGCCCAAGGATGCGCTGACCGTCAAAGTCACCGGCTATCAATGGTATTGGGGTTATGAATATCCCGACGCCGGCATCCCCGAATTCGTCTCCAACCTGCTGCCCGAAGACAAGGCGAAGGCCAATGGCGAGCCCTATCTGCTCGCGCCCGACAATCGTCTGATCCTGCCCGCCGGTCGCCCGGTCAAGCTCATCATCACCGCCGCCGACGTCATCCACAGCTTCGCCGTGCCCTCGCTCTGGGTGAAGATGGACGCCGTGCCCGGCCGCCTGAACGAGAAGAGCTTCACCATCGATAAGCCGGGCGTCTATTACGGCCAATGCTCCGAACTGTGCGGCGCGCGCCACGGCTTCATGCCGATCGCGATCGAGGCGCTGCCGCCCGAACAGTTCGACCAGTGGGTGCTCTCGCAGGGCGGTTCGCTGAAAAAGGAAGGGGCGGCAACGACCGCCCAGGCCGCTCCGGCCAGTGGCGCAGAAAAGATTTGATGCAGGGGTAGAACGCCATGACCACCATCACAGCCGATCATCATAGCGGCGCCTCTGACCATGGGGCTCACGAGCATCATGATGCCGATCACAAGCCGGCCTTCTTCCAGCGCTGGTTCATGTCCACCAACCACAAGGACATCGGCACCCTCTATCTGATCTTCGCGATCGTCGCCGGCATCATCGGCGGCGGCATTTCGGGCCTGATGCGCGCGGAACTGGCGCATCCGGGCATCCAGTATCTGCATTATTGGGCGCAGTGGAGCGATGGTCCGACGGCCACGCTGGACCAGGCCTATCACCTGTGGAACGTTCTGATCACCGCCCACGGCCTCATCATGGTCTTCTTCATGGTGATGCCCGCGATGATCGGCGGTTTCGGCAACTGGTTCGTGCCGATCATGATCGGCGCGCCGGACATGGCCTTCCCGCGGATGAACAATATCAGCTTCTGGCTGCTCATCCCCGCCTTCGCCCTGCTGCTCGGGAGCACTTTCGTCCCCGGCGGCACTGGCAATGGCGCGGGCACCGGCTGGACCGTCTACGCCCCGCTTTCGACCAGCGGGTCAGCCGGGCCTGCCGTCGACATGGCGATCCTGTCGCTCCACATTGCGGGCGCCAGCTCGATCCTGGGCGCGATCAATTTCATCACGACCATTTTGAACATGCGCGCGCCGGGCATGACCCTGCACAAGATGCCGCTGTTCGTCTGGTCGGTGCTCGTCACCGCCTTCCTGCTGCTGCTCGCGCTGCCGGTGCTGGCCGCGGCGATCACCATGTTGCTGACCGACCGCAATTTCGGCACGACCTTCTATGATGCGGCCGGCGGCGGCGATCCCGAACTTTACCAGCATCTCTTCTGGTTCTTCGGCCACCCCGAAGTCTATATCATGATCCTGCCGGGCTTCGGCATCGTCAGCCAGATCGTCTCGACCTTCAGCCGCAAGCCGGTCTTCGGCTATCTCGGCATGGCCTACGCCATGGTCGCGATCGGCGTCGTCGGCTTCGTCGTCTGGGCGCACCATATGTTCACCACCGGCATGTCGGTGAATGTGAAAATGTATTTCACCGCCGCGACGATGGTCATCGCGGTGCCCACGGGCATCAAGATCTTCTCCTGGATCGCGACCATCTGGGGTGGATCGATCAGCTTCAAGACGCCCATGATGTGGGCGCTGGGCTTCATCTTCCTCTTCACCGTGGGCGGCGTCACCGGCGTCGTGCTGGCCAATGGCGGCGTGGACGACGTGCTGCACGACACCTATTATGTCGTCGCGCACTTCCACTACGTCCTTTCGCTGGGCGCGGTTTTCGGCCTGTTCGCCGGTTTCTACTACTGGTTCCCGAAAATGTCGGGGCGGATGTATAACGAGTTCCTCGGCCACCTGCATTTCTGGGTGTTCTTCATCGGCGTGAACGTGCTGTTCTTCCCGATGCATTTCCTGGGCCTCAGCGGTATGCCGCGCCGCTATCCTGACTATCCGGAAGCCTTCGCCTATTGGAACAAGATCGCCAGCCACGGCTATGAGATCATGGCTGTCGGCATGGTCATCTTCTTCGTCAACCTGATATGGTCGCTCGTCGCGGGCAAGCGCGCGGAGGGCAATCCCTGGGGCGAAGGCGCCACGACGCTGGAATGGACCCTGTCCAGCCCGCCGCCCTTCCACCAGTTCGAAACGCTGCCGGTCGTCGACTGACGGGCCGGGGGCGAGTGTGTCCGGTTTCGGCCGGGCGCACGGCGCATCGGACAGGCTCCGGGGGTAGGACCGTCTGTCCATTGCGGGAATCGGCCCGCGCCTCTATGGCGCGCGGCTGATTGAATGAGGAGTTTATGGCAAGTTCGCCGATCATGTCCGGGACCAGTGCGTCCACGATGCCCGCCCATTGGCGGGATTTCGTGGCGCTGACCAAGCCGCGCGTCATGACCCTGGTCGTGTTCACGGGGCTGTGCGGGCTGCTCGCCGCGCCGGGGCATATCCATCCGGTGCTGGCTTTCACCGCCATCCTCTGCATCGCCTTGGGTGCGGGGGCGGCAGCCACGCTCAACCAGTGGTGGGAAGCGGATATCGACGCGAAGATGAAGCGCACGGCCAACCGGCCGCTGCCCGCCGGCCGGATGGATCGGCAGTCCGCGCTGCATTTCGGTGTCGGCCTCTCGGTCTTCTCGGTCCTGCTGATGGGTATGGCGACCAACTGGCTCGCCGCGGCGGTGCTGGCCGTTTCGATCCTCTTCTACGTCTTCATCTATACCATCTGGCTCAAGCCCCGGACGGCGCAGAATATCGTCATCGGCGGCGCGGCCGGCGCCTTCCCGCCGGTCATCGGCTGGGCGGCGGTGACAGGCGACATCGGCGCGCTGCCGGTTGCGCTGTTCATGCTGACCTTCTTCTGGACGCCGCCCCATTTCTGGTCGCTGGCCCTGTTCGTGCGCCCCGATTATGCCGCGGCGGGCATCCCGATGCTGCCGGTGGTCGCGGGCGAGCGGGCGACCCGTCGCCAGATCTGGCTCTACACCGCGATCATGGCCGCCGCCGCCCTGGCGCCGGTGCTGATGCGCCTGACCGGGGTGATCTATGGCGCCACGGCGCTGCTCGGCACGGCGCTGTTCGCATTCTTCGCCTTCCAGGTCTATCGCAGCCGGGAAACAGACCCCACGCGCATGAAGCCGGAGCGGCGGCTGTTCAAATATTCGATCTTCTATCTCTTCCTGCTGTTCGGGGCGGTGGTCGTCGACCGCTGGCTGCTGCCGTGACGCCGGACGAGCAGGATCAGATTCGCGCCCGGCAAAAGTCGCGCGCGCTTGTCACCGGGCTGATCCTGGGCTTCCTTGCCATCCTCTTCTTCGCCATCACCCTGGCGAAGATCGGCGCGAGCCATAATATCTGATGGCCTCGCTGCCCCCTTCGCCCTTCGACCGGGACCGGCGCAATCGCCGGACCATGGTGACGATGGCAGGCGTGGGCCTGGCGATGCTGGGCCTGGGCTTTGCGTCGGTACCGCTCTACCGCATCTTCTGCGAGCGCACCGGCTTCGGCGGCACGACGCAGCGAGCGGAAGCCTCGACCCATGTGCGGGTCGCGACCGGCCACACCATGTCGATCCGGTTCGATTCGAATGTCCAGCCGGGTATGCCGTGGACATTCCATCCAGAGCATCCGACCGACACCGTGACCGTCGGCGCGAAGGACATGGCGATCTTCATCGCGAAAAACATGTCGGACAGGCCCGTCACCGGCACCGCCAGCTTCAACGTCACCCCGACGCAGGCTGGCGCCTATTTCACCAAGATCCAGTGTTTCTGCTTCACCGAGCAGACGCTGCAACCGGGTGAGGAGGTGCGGATGCCCGTTCTCTATTATGTCGATCCGAAGATTCTGGACGATCCGGATAACAAGGATACGCAACAGATAACGCTCAGCTACACTTTCTACCCTGTTGAGCAGGGGAAGAAGGCAAGCTAAGAGAACGGCCAAGAACAGGAGCAGGGAAGAGAAGGTCATGGCAGGCGCGAAGAATCACGATTATCATATCCTTCCACCCAGCATCTGGCCGTTGTTCGGGTCGATGTCCGCCCTCGTCATGGCGATGGGCGCGATCATGTGGATGCACCCGGATGCGATGCCCGCCGGCGGCGGCTGGATTTTCCTGATCGGCGTGGCGGGCGTGCTTTTCACCATGTTCAGCTGGTGGGGCAACGTCATCGGCGAAGCCCATGCCGGCGACCATACGCCGGTGGTGCAACTGCACCTTCGCTACGGCATGATCCTGTTCATCGCGTCGGAAGTGATGTTCTTCGTCGGCTGGTTCTGGGCCTTTTTCGATTTCTCGCTCTTTCCCAGCCAGCTCGCGCCGATCGAGGGGCTGTTCCCGTCCAAGGGCGTGGAGGTGATGAATGCGTTCGAGCTGCCGCTGCTCAACACGCTGATCCTGCTCTGCTCGGGCACCACCGTCACCTGGGCGCATCATGCGCTGATCCATGGCGATCGTGAGGGCCTGATCAAGGGGCTGTGGTGCACGATCATCCTGGGCGCGCTGTTCAGCAGCATCCAGGCCTATGAATATGCCCATGCGCCGTTCGCCTTCGGCGGCAATCCCTATAGCTCGGCCTTCTACATGGCGACCGGCTTCCACGGCTTCCACGTTCTGGTCGGCACCATCTTCCTGATCGTGAATCTGGTCCGCGCCTATCAGGGCCATTTCACCCCGCGCCAGCATTTCGGTTTCGAAGCCGCCGCCTGGTACTGGCACTTCGTCGACGTGGTGTGGCTGTTCCTCTTCGTCGCCATCTATGTCTGGGGCGGCTGGGGCGCGCCGGTCCATGGCGGCTGAGACGCGCGCGCCGAACTGACATGATATCGGCCGGGGCGTGCACGCCCCGGCCGTTTTCCTTTGCATTGAGTCTTTTGTTATCCGTGATTTCCGAGCCGTGAAATGTTCCATTTCACTCGAAATCACTCCAGCCGACGGCTATCAAGGACCGGCCATGACCGATCAGCCCGCCAAAGCCCGCATCCCCCTGATCCCGACCATCCTCGTCGCGCTGGCGGTGCTGGTCATGATCGGCCTGGGGGTCTGGCAGCTCCAGCGGCGCGCGGAAAAGGCCGAGGCGCTGGCGCTCGCCGCCGCCAATCCCGGCCGTCCCGCCGTGTCCTTCCCGAAGCTGCCACCGGTCGAATCCGCTATTCTCTTCCGCCCCTCGTCGGTCCATTGCCTCGCCGTGGAAAGCTGGCAGGTGGAAGCTGGCCGCGCCGCCGATGGATCGACCGGCTATCGCCATATCGCCCATTGTTCGACCGGGGCCGAGGGGCCGGGCGTGCTGGTGGCGGTCGGCGTCGGCCAGAAGCCCGACGAAAAGCCGGTTTGGACCGGGGGCCAGGTCGAAGGCTGGATCAGCGAGGAACCGGACCATCGCCCATTGCTGAGCCGTCTGGGCGGCAAGGTCGCGCCGCTGCGCCCGATGCTGATCGCCCGGCAGGCGCCCGCCGGCCTCAAGCCGGTCGCGCCGCCCAGCGCGAGCGACCTGCCCAACAATCATCTGGCCTATGCCGTGCAATGGTTCTTCTTCGCGGGCGTGGCGGTCATCATCTATATTCTCGCCCTGCGCCGTCGGAACATGGGTGGGGGCGGGGGCAAAACCGCCTAAACGCTTGCTCCCCGGCGCTGCTGCCGCTACCGCGCTTTCCCATTATGCAATATCAGAGCACCAGGGGGAGCGCGCCCGCGCTCGGGTTTGAGGATGTGACGCTGGCCGGGCTGGCGTCCGATGGCGGCCTGTATCTGCCGAGCAGCTGGCCGGCCTTCACCGCGGACCAGATTCGCGCCCTTGCCGGCCTTTCCTATGTCGAAACCGCCGTCCGGGTGATGGCGCCCTTCGTCGCCGGTTCGCTTACGGAAGAGGAACTGCGCGAACTCTGCACCGCCGCCTATGGCCGCTTCAGCCATCAGGCCGTGACCCCGCTGGCCCAGCTCGATCATCAGCATTGGGTATTGGAACTGTTCCACGGTCCGACGCTCGCCTTCAAGGATGTCGCGCTCCAGTTGCTGGGCCAGCTGTTCGAGCGGTTCCTGTCGCGTCGCGACGATCATCTGACCATCGTCGGCGCCACGTCGGGCGACACCGGCTCTGCGGCGATCGACGCGGTGGCGGGCCGGTCGAAGATCGACATCTTCATGCTCCATCCCGATGGCCGCGTCTCCGACGTGCAGCGTCGGCAGATGACTACGGTGCGTGCGCCCAACGTCCACAATATCGCCATCGACGGCAGCTTCGACGATGCGCAGGCCTTGGTGAAGGCGATGTTCAACGACGCCGACTTCAAGAGCCGCTTCAACCTGTCGGCCGTGAACAGCATCAACTGGGCGCGGCTGATGGCGCAGGTCGTCTATTATTTCTACGCCGCCGTGCGCCTGGGTGCGCCGGAGCGGGACGTCGCCTTCTCGGTTCCCACCGGCAATTTCGGCGATGTCTTCGCCGGTTATGTCGCGGCGCGGATGGGCCTGCCGGTCGCCAGGCTGATCGTCGCCACCAATGTCAATGACATCCTCCACCGCGCGCTGGCCGAGGGCGATTACAGCCAGGGTCAGGTGGTGCCGACTGCGACCCCCAGCATGGACATCCAGGTCAGCTCCAACTTCGAGCGGCTGCTGTTCGACGCCGGCGGCCGCGACGGCCTGGCGCTCGCGGAACAGATGCGCGGCTTCGAAACGAGCAAGGCGATGCGCCTCACCAATGCCCAAAGGGAAGGCGCCTCGCGCCTCTTCACGTCGGCGCGGATCGATGCCGACGGCATGACCATGGCGATGCGCTGGGCCTATGACGCCGCCGGGCAGGTGATCGATCCGCACAGCGCGATCGGCCTCGCCGCCGCGCGCGAAGCGGGTGTCGATGCGTCCATCCCCGTGGTGACGCTGGCGACCGCCCATGCGGCGAAGTTCCCCGACGCGGTCGAGCGCGCCACCGGCACCCGCCCGCCGCTGCCGCCTCGGGTGGGCGATCTCTTCGCGCGCGAGGAAAGCTATGCCAAGCTACCCGGCACGTTCGAGGCGATCACCGCCTATGTCGCCGAACGCGCGACGCCGCGCGGCTAAGTAAAGGATCCGTTCGGTTCGAGCTTGTCGAGAACCGGGCGCGTGACGGTTCTCGACAAGCTCGAACCGAACGGGATTGTTATGGAACTCAAGACCCTCATCGGCGAACCCTGGTCGGATTACGGCCTGCTCGATTCGGGCGATGGCCGCAAGCTGGAGCGCTATGGCCGCTTCCGCTTCATCCGGCCCGAGCCGCAGGCGATGTGGAAGCCGGCGACGGTGGACTGGCGCGCGGACGGCGAATTCATTCCCGGTTCGGACGAGGATGGCGGTGGCCGCTGGTATTATGAAAAGCCCGTGCCGGCCGAAGGATGGCCGCTGCACTGGAAGGAAGTGACCTTCCAGTCGAGCTGCACGCCCTTTCGTCATCTCGGCTTCTTCCCCGACATGGCGCCGATCTGGGATAGTCTCCGTTCCGCGATCGCCGACAAGCCCGATGCCGAGGTCATGAACCTGTTCGGCTATACCGGTGTCGGCACGCTGGCCCTGTCGGCCGGTGGCGCGCGCATGGTGCATGTCGACGCATCGAAGAAATCGGTGGCACAGGCCCGCGCCAATGCCGCCCTGTCGGCTATGGAGGAGCGCCCGGTCCGCTGGATCGTCGAGGATGCCGCCAAATTCGTCGCCCGCGAAGTGCGGCGCGGCCGCCGCTATGACGGCATCCTGCTCGACCCGCCCAAATATGGTCGGGGTCCCGATGGCGAGGTGTGGCGGCTGGAGGAGGATCTCCCCGGTCTGATCGCCAATTGCCGCGCGCTGCTCGACGCCGACAGCCGCTTCCTGTTCCTGACCGTCTATGCCGTGCGCATGTCCGCGCTGGCGATCGGCGAATTGCTGCGCCAGGCCTTCGCCGACCTGCCGGGCACAGTCGAGGCGGGCGAACTGGCGGTGCGGGAGGAAGCGCGCGGCATCGCCTTGCCCACCGCCATCTGGGCGCGCTGGCGGCGCTGAGCATCGCCTTGCCCTTTTCGGGTTGAGCGGCCCGGCATGGTCCGGCATGACAGCGTTCATGCGTTTTCCATCCGCCCTTGCGGCTGCTTCGTCCCTGATGCTTCTTCTGGCCTCGTGCGTCGGTCCGCCGAGCCGATCGCCGGCGCCCGCCCGCCCATTGCCCGCTCGCCCCGCGCCCGCCCCGCGTCCGACGACACCCGCACCTGCGCCGCCGTCCCCTGCCACGCCTGCGCCACCCGCAGCCAATTGGGAGGATCGCGTGCTGACGCCGGGGAACTGGAGCTATCGACAGGACGCCAATGGCAGCGCCGCCCTGTTCGGCGCTTCGGTCCAGCCCCTGTTCACGCTGCGCTGCGATCGCACCGCGCGCCGCATCGTCGCCCTGCGCGCCGGCGCGGGACAGGGGGCGATGGTGATCCGCACCAGCTATGGTGCGGTCAGTTGGCCTGCGACGCCCGACGCCGCTACGCCGCCGCAAACCGTCGCCGCGCGGACGGCCACGGACACCGTGCTTGACCAGATGGCCTATAGTCGCGGCAAGATCGGCGTCGAGGTGCCGGGACTGGCCCCGATCCTCCTGCCCGCCTGGGCGGAAGTCGCGCGGGTGATCGAGGATTGCCGGACCTGACGGAGGAGTAACGGGGCGTCAGGCGCGACGCACGGACGGACAATTATGATTCCAAAAAAGAAAAATACAAGGCTTGAAGATGGAGTCCGTCTGATTCACATTTCGGTTCATGGCCGGATCAAGGTTTGTCCAGCCCCGGCCATACGGGCTCAACATAGCGAAAGGAGGTGATCCGATGTCTCATGGTTCAGCAATGGGGTCGGTCAAGTCCATTCGGGGAATGCGCCGCTGAGCGACGCCATAGCGTCGATCCTCCATCACAGACTCTGAGCGCCGATATACAGGCTCCTATCTCAGACCCAGTCTGCTGACGGGCGATAGCGCGACACACATTTCCCTTGGGCGGTGCTTCTGGCCGCTGACCATGTCAATGATGGGCCGTCGGGCTGGTCCCGGCGGCCCCTCTCATGTCGAGTTCAGGAGGCGAGGATGTTCGGAACGGCTGTGCTGTGGATGGCGTTGGCGTCGTCTCCGGCCATTCCTACCACCGCTAGGCCGGCGGACGACTGTTACGACGTGAAGGTGCTGGCGCGTGTCGTCCAGCAAATTCCCTCCGAAATTCCCGACTGCGGCGATGATTGCATCATCATGTCATGGCCATGGTTCTTGCAACTGAAAGTCAGGCGGGTGCTGGATGGTCAACTGGCCGGGGACCGGGTTGATGTGCTCACCGTGCAGCACACCTATCTGCAATCGAAATACGGCGTCTGGTTCCTACGGAGGAACGGCGCGGGCGGCTACAACGCACCCCGTTTCCCTGAAGATGGCAAGACTTCGCGTTGTGCCGCCGACGCGCCTCTCGCGCGGCCCTATCTCGGCACCGGCAATGCGCAGGAACAGGATGCACTGCGCGAAGCCGGGCGGCGGCGTTACGGGGATCATTCCAACTGAAAAATGGCGGGCCTGCGTGTGCGCGGCGCAGACCCGCCGGGCATGATGCGGTATGGGACCGGGCGAGGGGAGCGCCGGTGCCCATCTCCTACCCCCGCATCGTGCCTGTCTCGATATAGCGCTGGTGCCAGGCAAGCGCTTCGCCCGGCAGCATCGGCGATTGCAGGCCGAAGCTGCCCTTCAGCGCCCGCGCATAATAGTCCGCCAGCATCGGCCGGAAATCGGGATGGGCGCAGTTGGCGATGATGATCTCGGCACGCTGGCGCGGGGCCAGGCCGCGCAGGTCCGCAAGGCCCTGTTCGGTCACGATCACCTGCACATCCTGGTTGATATGGTCGACATGGCTGCAATGGGGCATGATCGCCGAGATCGCGCCGCCCTTCGCGGTGGACGGCGTCATGAAGACCGACAGATAGGCATTGCGGGCGAAATCGCCCGAACCGCCAATGCCGTTCTGGATGCGCGATCCCATCAAATGGGTGCTGTTGACGTTGCCGTAAATGTCCGCCTCGATCAGGCCGTTCATGGCGATGCAGCCCAGCCGCCGGATCAGTTCGGGATGGTTGCTGATTTCCTGCGGGCGCAGGATCATCCTGTCGCGAAAGCGGTCCATATCGGCATTGAGACGCGCGGCGGCTTCGGGTGACAGGGAAAAGGCGGTGGCGCTCGCCATGCGCAACTTGCCCGATTCCAGCAGGTCCAGCATTCCGTCCTGGATCACTTCGGTATAGGCGACCATATCCTCGAACGGCGCGTCGATCAGGCCGGTCAGCACCGCATTGGCGATATTGCCGACGCCCGATTGCAGGGGCAGCAGCGAGGCGGGCAGGCGGCCCTTGCGCACTTCATGGCTCAGGAAGTCGAGCAGATGGCCCGCGATCGCATGGGCGGTCGCGTCCGGCGGAGAAAAGGGGGCGTTGCGGTCCGGCGCGTCGGTCTCCACCACCGCGATCACCTTGTCCGGATCGCAGCGGAAGGTCGGCTGGCCGATGCGCTGGTCGGCGCGGACCAGCGGGATGGGCACGCGATGCGGGGGCAGCGCGGTACCATAATAAATATCGTGCATTCCCTCCAGCGCGGGGTTCTGCCAGCGATTGACCTCCAGGATAACGCCCCGGGCGCGGTCGATCCAACTTTTGTTGTTGCCGACCGAGGCGGAGGGGATGAGGTCGCCGTCGGCGGTGATGCCGGTGACTTCGATCACCGCGACGTCGAGATCGCCGAGGAAACCCTGCCACGCCATCGGTGCGACTTGGCTCAAATGCATGTCGAAATAATTCATTTCGCCGCGATTGATGCGTTCGCGGGCGACGGGATCGCTGTTGTAGGGCAGTCGGAATTCGACCCCGTCGGCCTTGGCCAATGCACCGTCCAGTTCCGGCCCGGTCGACGCGCCGGTCCAGATTTTCACGCGAAAGGGATCGCCCGCCTCATGCGCGGCGGTCATGCGCCCGGCCAGCGCCAGCGGCACCGCCTTGGGATAGCCCGAGCCGGTGAAGCCGCTCATGCCGACGGTCATTCCATCGTGAATATGGGCAGCCGCTTCCTCTGCGGAACGGCGCTTCGACGCCAGGCCGGCGTGGGCGATACGATCGGTCATGTTCCTCTCCATGCCAGCGGTCAACCGGGCCGCTACACCCTTTTCCGTCTGGCTTTTCGGGTTGCGAGACAATAGGGATTGCTCGCACAATCTTTGTGCAAGGATCGTGCAGATGTCCGATCTGTTGATCGCGATGCGGACATTCGTCCGTCTCCATGAAGTGCCCAATTTCTCGCGCGTGGCGCAGGAAATGCACGCCAGCCACACGACCATCGCCCGGCGACTGGATCAGGTGGAAGCGCATTTCGGCGTGCCGCTCTTCCATCGCACGACGCGCCGGCTGGTTCCCACGGCGGAGGCGGACCGGCTGCTAATTCACGCCCGCGCCATGCTCGACGCGCTGGAGGCGGCGGAAGCGGATTTCGGCCCGGCCAGGGACCAGCCGCGCGGACTGGTGCGGGTCGGGCTGACGACTGCGCTGGGGCTGCATTATGTCGAGCGGCTGGGGGAACTGACGGCGCGCCATCCCGGCCTCCAGATCGACTGCGCCATGACCGACTGGCAGCGCGACGTGGTGGAGGACCGGCTGGATCTGGCGCTGCGGGTCGGGCCGGTTGGCGACGACAGCCTGGTGGTCCATCCGCTGGGGCGGCTGGCGCGGCGACTGGTGGCGCATCCCGGCTATCTGGCGCGCCGGGGCGCGCCGATGTCGGCGGATGAGCTGACCGATCATCAGTGCATTGCCTATGGCTATGGCGACAGGCCCGCGCGCTGGGCGATCGACGGGCGGGAACGGCTGGTGGCGGGGGTCTTTCGCTCCGACAATAGCGAGGCGGTGCATCGCGCAGTGCTGAGCGGCCTCGGCATCGCGCTGTTGCCGGGAATCCGGGTAGCGGCGGACATGGCGGCGGGGCGTCTGACCGCGGTCCTGCCCGACAGCGTCATCGCCCCGCTCGACATTTTCGCCGCGCACCCCTCGCATCGCCGTCTGACTCCGCGTGCCCGACTGGTGCTCGACTTCATGAAGGCGCATTTTCCGGCGGATGGAAGCAAGGCGCGATAGCCTCGATTGCATCGATCGGCCGCGTTGCCGCTGCGCCGTCCGCCCTGCCTATCGCTCGATCCCCTTCGCCTTGCCCCAGGCGCGGGCGGCGGTATAGCCCAGATAGCCCGTGCCGAAGAGCGCATAAAGCGGTTCGGGCAGGGCGTTCAGATAGGCGCGCATTCCCGCTATGATCGCCGCGGCCATTTCCGGTCGCGCGCCCGCGATCAGGCCCATGGGAATCGACCAGAGCAACAGCGCATAGATGACGTAGAGAAAGGCGGGACGCGCGCGCATCGTCCAGAGGTCCGCCTCCTCCTCATTCTGCTGGGTCATGCTTCGCTTCCTTAGCCAATCCGGTTTGCCAGCCAGCCATAGAGGAATGCCTCGTTGGCCGGACGGCTTTCCGCGAGCGCGATATAGCGCTCGCCTTGCAGCGCCTCGACCGCCTTGAGCAGCACCCGGTCGCCGGCGCTCCCCCGCAGCGCCCGGAAGGCGCGGAGCGCCGATAGGGTGCGCGCGCCGAGCAGGCGATCGAGCTTGAGATCGGGATAATCCTGCTGATTGCGGTTGAGGGCGTTGAGCGCACGCTGGAGAAAGCCCGTCGCGGTGGCGACGCCCATATTGACGGCCGTGTCGAACAGTTCCGCCGCGACCGGCCAACTCATCTCCGCGACGAAGGCGTAGCCGGGCTGGTCCCAGTAAAGCCGGCGATAGATATTTTCCGCCACGCTTCGCGGCAATGCCCTCATGTCGCCGGCATAGCCATTGGCGCGGGCTACGGCCTGAGTGATGCCCATATTGGTCGGGCCGCCGCGATCGGCGGGGTGATCGCTATAGCCGCCCTCGCGGGCGATGACGTCGTCGATCAGATCCGAAATATCCATATGTCGCCTCCTTGTCGAAAGAGGCGGTCTATTTATCCCATATGGTTCGTTGTAGGACAGCGAAAAAATGGCGCGGATCCCCGAAACGAAAACCGCCGCCCCCTGCGACGCAGAAGGCGGCGGTTTTCCTTGGTCGGCCTTCGCGTTGTCCTATAGAACTTTTTGCGCGGCTCCAAGTGGCGATTTCCGGGTTCGAATGGAGGAAATCCGGCGCGATGAGCATGGCTGGCTGAAGGCAGCATGAGCTCAAGGCCACCGAAACGGAAGGCGTTGCTCGTCCGATGGCAAGAAGGAACGACACGGCAAGTGCTGGGACGAAATGCTCCAAATAATGTTGGGGCAATCTCCGCGAACCATGGCAATCCTGGTGGTGCAGCGAGATTGGCAAATGGCGTATCTCAAATTTCGGGGAGTTCGGCGGCGAACAGGATGTCGGCCTCCGGAATTGCTTCCACCCAGCCCTGCAGTGCATCGGTAAAGCCCGACAGGGCTATGGTCAGATGGTCGAGGATTACTCCGTCGAGCTTTGACAGTGGCGCACCGAAAACGGCCGCGACTTCGGCATATTGTGCGAGAAGTCCTTTGACTCGGTGCCAGCGCTCGGTGAGGGCGAGTAGTGGTTCGCCCTTGAACGCAAGACGGCGGGCGAGGGCGGATTCTGGTGCAAACTCGGCCACGCGCGCGGCAAGGAGGCTGCGCAGGGTGAAGAACATCGAAGCGGAATAAAAGAACCACAGAGGGCCGAGCAGGATGCGACCTCCCTCACTGAGCGGGGCGCCTTCGAATATGTCGTCGCGCCAGCCCCAACTGCACGCGAATAAGCGGAAACCGATAAGGTCGGCCGCCTGCTCTAGGGCTTGGTCGATGGCAAAATCGGGATTGATCGCGTGAAGGACCCGATGCGCGAGCTCGTGGGATAGTGCATAGTCCAGCGCCGAGTAGGAAAGATGGCTTTCCAATGTGTAGGGCTCGTAAGGGTTGCCGTCGGGACACAGGATTTCGCTTCGTGCCATGAGCGCATCAGTAGGATTGTCACCAGGCTCTGCGGGATGGAAGGCATGATCGGTCAGGAGGCGAGCGAAGAGTCGACGCATCGCTGGCGGCATTGATGGCGCGATGCCAGTGTCGGAGTTTGCAAGCGCGGACCATGCTTTGTCCTCGCCGCGTCCAAGCGCTTCATCGAAAGCACGGGCGGAGAGCATCAGCAGCTCTTGGTAGACATAGGGCACGATTACGAAATGAACCGGTGCGACGATGATGTGTTGAGGTGTAGCGAATCCGTAGCTTGTGCCGAAGCTTGTGCGAACTACGACGTCTTGGAGCAACGCTGCATCCTGCGGATTAACCTTCCACCAGCTGCTGAGTTGTTGCAGACATCGGGCTTGAAGCGTCGCTTCGTTGGCACGGGTCCAGAGCAGGGGGTCGGCCGCGAAGTCGTACCCGAGCGCCTGGATCGCACCGCCCATCGTTCGGTCTACCAGCCCCATATGGACGATGGCCGCCTCAATCCCCGGAGATTCGGCCTCGGGGTTGCGTAACAAGGCATCAGCCTCGGCGTCCTGATGCACTGGGTCGAGCAAATGGGCGATGGTAGCCCATGCTGCCTCGATGGATGCTCTGTCGATCAAGCGGGTAGGTTCGAGCAGAAATTGCGGGCACCAAGACGAACGACGAGGACAGCGGCAAGCGCCGCATTGAGCCCAATTCCTGCCGAACCGATGATGCTTGCGATTACCGCAGCGAGCGCGATAGCATCTCCGCTTTGCTGCGAGGTGATGAGAGCCTGCGCCCAGGGCTCTTGGAGGCGCGGGCAGATGGCTCTCTGAATACCGCCTCGGGCATTGCGAAACGCGGCACGTCCTTTTTCGATGAGGTCGCTGCCAAAGGCTTCATGGCCGGGGAGGCCCCCTGCGAGGCCGGCATAGAGCGCGTCCTCAGACGTGAGCGTTTCGTCGAGCAACGTCGCGACGAAAGCGCGCAGGGGTTCGTTGGCGTCTGGCGTTGGCGTCATCGTTTTCATCAGGCTACGTTCCAGTCAGCAAAGAGATAATATGATTCGTTGCGGAATCTGCTGATCATCGCGCGTCTAGCTAGAGACAACAAATGCGAAACAGCGGCGTCGAACCACCCGATGTAAAAAAATTCTTTGCCAAATTTCCCTGCTGAAGTGTCTTCAATGATAGGGCAGAATAGACGTCCAGATTGCTTCCGTATCGGTTCTGTGGGGCATTTCCAAATCAGTTGATCGACGGATGGCATAAACTGTAGGGGGGCTTCGATGGGAGTTTGTTCAGACCGTTCGGTTAACTACCTCAAATCGTTGAATCTAAACGTAATACTGCATCCTCTCGAAGATTTGGCGCCTCTGGCCCTGCTCGGCGAATATAAGGGTGCTCGCGGAATTATTGGGACTCTGAGCCAGCTTGCCGAAGAACAAGGTGGCAACCTTCCGCAGATTACGTCGGGCGAAGCCGCCAACATTAACGGCCAGAAGAGCAGTAAGCTGCCTATCGAGCTTGGCCTCGATATACTCGGCAACATCATTGGCGCCATGGGCGGTAATCTAGGCGTGAAAGCGGCCTATGAGCGCGCCAGCAAAGTCGAGTTCAGCTACACCGGGGTGACGCGCCACCGAGCCAATACGATCGAGATCGGCGACTACCTAGAGGCGTCCAAGGTGCGGTGGGATCACCCGATCTTGAAGAAGTATCTGTTCGGTAAGGGGCGCCTTTACATACTCACAGAGATTGTGGCTTCGAAGAAGCTGGGTGTCACGGCTTACAATCGCGATAATAGCAGCATCAAACTTGAGGTGCCCGTGATCAAGGAGTTGGTCGGTGGCTCGCTATCGGTTGGCAAGGACACAGAGACGACCACGACCGTCACATACGAAGGCGATAAGAATCTGGCCTTCGGTTTCGTGGCGATCGAGCTTTCCGCCGGCGACCGGGGTGACGATGGAGAGTTTGATCTCGTTTTCCGCCCGGTAAAAGCGGGTACGGTCAGCTTCGGCGTCGGTGCGGGGCAAGGTGTCGTGTTCGCTGATTTTGAAGGCGCGCTTGCGGAACTCAAGACGGTCGATCCAGCGGAGCTTGGCGAGGGTGAACTATTCGCCTGATTAAGCAAGAAGCGGGATAGCCAGAAAATGACTCAATTGGTGTTTGTGCACGGCGTCGCTACAAGGCAGACTCCAGCATATACAGCCGAAATTCAGCTTCGAGATGAGCGGTTCCGCAAACTTGCGATCGGAGCAGAGGCGGGCATCCACAATCCGTTCTGGGGGGATCTCGGCGCTGCCTTCGCTTTTGGGGAGCAATGCCTGCCGCGCAGCGGTGACGTGCCCACGCCATTCAGCCTCGCCGGAGGCAGTGCGTCAGTCGGCGCAACTGGCGGTGTGTCGATCTCAGAGATTGCGGCCGTGGATTTCCCTGCTGCAGTGGACACGCTCTACACGGTGCTCATCGAGACCGCAGCGACGCAGAATCGGCAGCTTGATCCTGAGGAATTTTCTGAAATGCAGGCCGCCGCCGCCTACGCCGAGGTCAATCCCGCCCCGGCTTGGATCAAGCCCGACATGACCGACGCGGCATTCATCGACGCCTTGCGAGAGCGCCTCCAACGCGAAACTCCTGCCGCCTACGGCCTGCTCGATCGCCTGAAGGCAGCCGCCGGCACCGTTCTGGATCGCGGCAGGAATCTGGTTTCGTCGGGCGTTGTCGGCCTTACCCGTGACAAGCTTAACCCGGTGGTTGCCAGGTTCGTCGGCGACGTGTTCGTTTATCTGCGCGCCGGCGCTGCACGGACTGATATTCGTCAGCGGGTGGTAACGGAGTTGCTCGCAGCACGCACCGATGCAACCGCGAAGGCTGAGCCGCTGGTTGTTGTAGGCCATAGCCTTGGCGGGGTCATCCTGTACGATCTCCTGACCGATCCCGTTGGTGCTGGATTACCGCCGGGTTTCAGCATCGACGTTCTGCTGACCGTGGGCTCGCAACCGGGTTTCTTCGAGGAACTCAAGCTGTTTGCAGCAAGCGATGAGTCGATTCCGTCGCTTGATCATCCGCTGGCAGAAAAGCCGGCGTCGGTTGCGAATTGGTGGAATGTCTATGACCCGGTCGATGTCCTGAGCTTCCGCTGCCAAGGGATATTCGAAGGCGTCGAGGATTTCATGTTCAGTTCGATGGCGGGCGTGATTGACGCCCATACCAGCTATTTCATGCGCCCCCGCTTCTTCGAGCGCCTGCGGTCGCGGCTGCAGGCGCTAGCATGACGCTTATCTATCAACGACAGGTCAACGGCGCGGCAACTCATGCCTTGATCATCGGCGTCGGTGCCTATCCAGACGCCAAGATGGACAAGTTCGTGCCAGGCACTACACCCGAATTGCTTAAAGACGTGCGCGACCTTCCCAGTGCCTCCGCAGGCGCGGCCGCTTTTTGCGATTGGCTTATCGGCGAGGCCGCGCTTGATCAGCCGCTTGCTTCCATCGCAATGCTGTCCAACGGTCCTGCACCAGCTCATGGTCAATATACTTGGCACGCTCGTGTCCAGCCAGCCCAGTTGAACGGCAACGCGCCCTCAGACCCGCGCGGAAATCCTGCGGTCGGTGTGCCGAACACGGCCAACGTAACCTCAGCAGGCACCCAATGGCTCTCGCGGCTTAATTCCGTGGCTGGAAATGTCGGGATTGTATTCATTTGCGGTCACGGCGTCGCCGTGACCTCGCAGCCCTTCGTGCTGCTGGCCGATCTTAATCAGAATCCGGTCAATCCTTGGGGGGCATTCCTCAACATGTACGACCTGGGTGTCGGCCTCAAGCAGGCACCCAATGTGTCGGCCGCGTATCTTTTCGTCGATGCCTGCGGTGAGATGGTGACGGATTTGTATGTCCAAAACCCCGGTGTCGGGGCGAAGTTTATTCGTTCCGATCCATTTGTGGGGGGAACTGAAAAAGTCACATTGATGGCGGCGGCTGCGAGCAGCTATTTCACCTACGAAGACAGTCCGACGACTGGAGGTCGCTTTACGCAGACCTTATTGCGCGCTCTTCGCGGAAAATCCGCCCGCAATCCGTCAGGAACCGCGCAATGGGGAGCATATCCTATTGCGATTCATGAGGATTTGAAGAGCCTCTATTCACTGGAGCAGCGCTGGCAGCGGCAACCGTTCGAGCCTGTGTCACCGATGCTGCCGACCACGACTGCGGCGATTGTGACCTATCCTGAGCCACCCGATGTGACTGTAAATGTCGTGCTCGATCCGACCCAGGCGCTTTCGATCGGGACAGTGAGTATCCGCGACCCGCAAGGCGCAATTCTGCACACCTGTCCTGGGATTGCTGCCGACAGTTGGCCGCAGCCGATGCGAGCGAGCATCTATCCGCATTTCGTCAGCGCGTCGTTCACAAACGGTAGCGGTTATCGCGATGTCGAGCAGGTGTTCTGCCCCAATCGGTCGCTCTATCATCATCTGGTCAATGTCCGATGAGTGGAGGCAGCGCTTGAAAACTGTGTCCTTCTTGGCCCCCCCCGACGCTGTCGCGGCCCGAATTCGGATTCTGGGACCGCAAGGTGAGATGCAACTCGAAAGACGAGGCGTTGGCTCGGAGAGTATGACCACGCCTTCGAATCGCGAGGTGATGATCCAGGACGTGGTTCCCGGCGCCTATGCCGCTGTCATCGAGCCGCTGGGTGAAGCGCCGACCTTTTATTCCTTCGTTGTCGATGACCTTACCGACAGAATAGACGCGCCAGCGCTGTCGGAATTGTCCGGATCATCGGTTTCCAAGGACTGGCTGGAGCAGTTTTCCGGCAGCGTGTGGTCGAAGCCGACGGAGGGTTTTTCTACGACAGGACCGCAAGTACGGGAGATGGGTGCGGCCTCATCCGCAAGCGATGACGATTCTGACGGCGAGGCTGGCTTCGACGACATTGACGACCATGTCGATTTGGGCCTCCCGCCCGGACATGCGAACAAGTCGGCGTTGGTGGACGACAGCGGCTCGTTTACTGGGCGTGAAGAGTTAAGTGCGCCTATTGATGCACGCCGTTTTTCGATTGGCCTCTCGGTCGATACCAGGCCCATGGGTTATGGTGGCTGGCGGCCCTATGTGGGTCCTTGGCCGACCTCCTTCTCGAAAGCGCGCGATCGCGCTGACGCTTTTGATCATGGCGCCGTGCTTGAAAATGTGAAGAGTGCGCGGCTGCACATCCAGCGCGACCACATCACGCTCATCTCCAGCAAGGGTGATGCGAGAGGAATGCCCTTGCCCGCAGACGGCGCACGGCTGAGGCTGTCCGTTTCTATCGAAGGGCTAAGGGTCGAGCGGACGCTGGTGCCACTGTTCGCCGGTGGTGTGACCGTCGAATTTGCGTTGGACCCGTCAGGAGGGTTGCTCCTCGACGTCGCGCCGGTCGATCTGGAGAAACAATCG
Source organism: Sphingobium sp. WR1 (assembly GCF_059693745.1). Taxonomy (NCBI): domain Bacteria; kingdom Pseudomonadati; phylum Pseudomonadota; class Alphaproteobacteria; order Sphingomonadales; family Sphingobiaceae; genus Sphingobium; species Sphingobium sp. WR1. The sequence goes on from NZ_JCATID010000003.1 coordinate 43,027, forward strand.
CTATCCAGGGCCTTGTCCTCGGCGGTTGGATCCGAGGGACAGGGGATTTGGAGCGACTTTACGCGCCGCACGCCGGTCACCGACTATATTTCGGGGGACATTCCCGAAGATCCGTGGACGACGATCCTGGCGATGCTGTGTGCAGTTCGCTTCCCTGCCATCGAGGAGCGCGAGGCCCTGCAATGGGCGCCGAAGCTTGCCGGACAATTCGGTTGGATTCCCGACAGCCATGTTCTTCTGGCCCGCAGCCTTTTGATAGGAACTGCGCCGGACGACCGGGTGGCGGCGGCGGCGGAAGCTTTGCGCGCGTTGTCGATGGCGCGGAGATTGGGCGCCCCTTATTTTGCTTATACGAATACATTGCTGGGAGATATGCTGACCGCGTTACGCGATGGCGCTCCAGAGGCGGAACAAAGAGCCCAAGCCACCAAAGAAATGGGATATTGGTCCCGGCACCTACCGCATCAGCGCGCTGCCGGCTCTTCGTTTAGTTGGGTCATGTCGAGCGGTGCGCGGTCCCGCGGAGGACTGGATGAACGTTATTCGAGCATTCTCGCATTCGGCTCCGTGAATGCAACTGCTCTCACTGTCACGCCAGTCGTCAAATCCGTCGATTAGAATGCGTTGTGCGGTCCGATCCGAACCATAAGGAGAGCCGCCGCGCTTGCTATTATTGCGCCAGTCTTAAGGCGCGCTGCCGTTCAGCTTGGCGCATAAGTGCGGGATCGATTTCTGGTTTTTTCCAGCGCGCTGCAGGCCCCAGCGTCGCGAGGTCCTCTGGATAAGTCAGGAACGTAAACACTTTGTTGGTGATCTCGATCATCAACTGTTTCATCTCAGCGTCGGAGATACGAGAGAGTTGAGTCCAGGCAATCTCCCCAAAGGGCGTTACGACTTTTACGTCGCCATAGTCACCGGTGGCGCTGTCGGGCACTGTGCCAGAGTGTAGCGTTTCCAAAAAGGTGTTGCGTACACATTTCTCGACAAGCGCGAGAGTAAAACGGGTCTTTTCAGTATCGGTTAGGGTGTCATTGGACATTATCTTCTCCCGTACTGCCACGGTGCTTTCGAAAACGATTCTGCGAATGGACCGATAATGATGAGTGTATCGGAATATATCACTTCCAAATATCTTATATAAGATCAAGAGAATGCCGTTTCTCTAGCTCGGAAGAACGGCTGTCAGCTTTGTGGCACGTTTCAGGCTGGAGGTCGTTGTCGCGAGCCGTTTGACCTTTCTCCGCCATGCGGCGATGTTCTTCTGGACGCCGCCCTGACGGACTGGCCCGAATGTGGTGATCCGTGCGGGCTTGAAGCCGCAGAAACCCAGAATCTGGCCACGCCAGCGGCGCACGACCGGGTTTCCGTAGGCGAGCCAAAGAAAGAAGGCAGGCGTATCCGTGGTAATCAGGACATCCGCCGAGCGTCCCGCCAGCAGCCGGTTCCAGAAGGGATCGTCGTTGTGATATCGAAAAGCGAAGCCGGGCAGCAAAACCCGGTCGATCAACCCCTTAAGCTGCGCTGGCTCGCTGCCCCACCACATCGGAAAGCCTACCACCAGATGATCGCAGGCCGCAATGGCGGCGCCGATCCGTTCCAGATCGGGCTCCCAACCCTGAACCTCTTTATAGCCGCGCCGCAGGTTCGGTTCGAAAGCAAGATCGCGCACCGCGATACGCTCGATCTCGACCTCTTGGCCAAGCGCGGCCTGATAGGTATCGAGGAGATGGCTGACAAACCGGCCTGGGTCGGGATGGCCGTCGAGGATGAGTACGCGCATCGCAGTCTCCGTCAAAGGTCGATTTCCGCCCACAAAGCGGCATGATCCGACCCTGCATCGGCCGACCTGCCGACTTCGGGATAGGCCTCCCAGCGCCTGGGCCGCGAGCCTGGCCACATGCCGGTGCGGAACACGCCCCCAGATCGCACACGCTCAAACAGCGAAGGCGACAGCAGCATATAGTCGATCTTATTGGCCGCGTTGCACAGTCCATAGGTGCCAGGATAACCACCATCATCGAACGCAGGATGCGTGAAAATGTCCGCAAGCTCGGTGTGATGGAGCAGCGGGGCGAGTGGGGTGCTCGACGGTGTGTCGTTGAAATCGCCGATGATCGCGACATGGCGCGCACCGTTGTCGAACAGTCCTTTATAGATTTCCGCAATCCGTTCGGCCTGCGCCTTGCGCTTGGCGTCGGACGCAGCCTTGCCGCCATAACCCTTACTCTTGAGGTGGTTGACCAACACCAGCAGCGTCTCGCCGGTCGGTGTCGTCACCTCGAACTGCGGGCAGTCGCGCGAGAAGACTGGCTTGCCGTTCGGCAGCCGGTCGTCGACGCGGCTGCACATGGTTCCAATCGGAAAGCCCTCGCGGCTCATCAGTCCGACATCGATGCCCCGATCATCATTGCCGTCGATCAACATGACATGGCGAAACGGCGTGCCGCCGAGCGCTGGGAGAATCTCGGTGTTGAACGCTGACAGAACCGGGCGACTTTCCGCCTCGATGACGCCGAGCACGTCGGCCTGAAGATCCATGATAACCCGCGCGGTGTTGCGCATCGCATGTTCATTGACTGGTTCGTCGCGAAGCTCCAGCGAGCCCACCCAATCGGCGCGTCCGTCTGCCTCGATCACGACGCCACCATCCTTGGGCCGTCGCAACAAACCGCCGCGGTTACGTCGCAAGATGACGAACGGGCCGGTGTCGGATTTCTCAAGGCCGAGGTCGTGCATCAACTCGACCATCCGGGTTTTTTCGGCAGGAGAATAGGTGATCTGACCTAGAAGTCCGTTGAGTGTAGCGAACTTCTCCAGAACTGGGCGGCCTTCTTCCCAGCTATCGAGATTCATCGCCTTGGCGCGATCAAACAGGTTTTCAACGTTATAGACAGCGAGCTTCATGGGCTTTCTCCATTTTCTTCAGCTATATACCCAATTACTGTTGCGGGCCCGCGACGAACATGGGTTCCAATATTGAACAGCTATCGCTGACATGTTCGTTATCCGCGTTCCGATGCGGGAATAGCTAAATCGGCAACGGGGTTTCCCCGCCAAAAGGCGGATTGACCCAATAATAATTCGAGCCATGATCGGGTGATTAAATTCCGTTTCGACGATGCCGGGGGGCAAACAACCGAGCGGTCCGCGTCAATTTCTGCGGCGACCCGCGAAATGGGACGGAGAATATCACCCATGCAGTATCAACGCCGAATTGAATCCATGTTGGAAGAGGGCGGTCAACTGGCCGTTTTTTCGACTCTTTGTAAGTCAATCATCACAAGCAGGACGCAACTGGCGGGATTGTTTGGCTCACTCTGCTCGGACCCAGGTGGCGAGATGCTTCTTGATCTTTATTGGCGTGACAGCCAAGATCTGAAAACCTCGCTGACGAGTTTATGGCGTGCTTCAAAGGCCTCAGAAATGACAGCCCGGCACTGTCTGGCTGAAATGGAGGCACAAGCCATTGTCGAACGCTTGCCTGATCCTCTCGACAAGCGTCGCACCTATGTTCGGTTAACCAGCTCTGGCCGAGAGAAAATGGATGCCTGTTTCCGAACTCTCTTGACCGGATTTGCTCAAGCCTTCCTAGATTGCACTATTCCGTGCACAGACACCACTCGGCCCCAGGATCATTGCCCCTGGAGTGGTAGTTCGTTCGCAGCCTCATCAGCGGCTGCCCGCCACCGGTCTCGCTCCTCAGGTCAAAGAAAAACATCAAACCACGCAAATAGACGGGCCTGAAAAGACGTCCGGCGCGCGAGACATGGCCGGCGAGTACTCCATAGAATCGCAGTTTTCCGGGACAGGGATGCTTGTCGAACAACGTTGAACCGCCAGCGCGATACCAAAGAGGTCATACCGGCAACGTTTCCTTGCCTGACGAGACCCTACAATCCCATCGATGAGGTCTGGTGGGAAAAAAACGTCGGAAGAGAAGGGGGCTTTGGTTTGGGAAGCAAGCTCAAACCGGAGTGTTTCCCATGGCTCTTTCACGAACCAGCGCTGACCCTCGCCTGCATGCCGCCGCTGCGCGGATCGTCAAATCGCTCGGCAGCGAGTGGAAGCCGTCAGGCGTGATGTGCCGTTGCCCGGCGCACAACGATCACAAGCCAAGCCTGTCGGTTCGGGTCGGCGAACGTAGCGTTCTCTTCAGATGTTTTGCCGGTTGCTCGACCATTGACGTCATCCGTGCGCTTCGCGCCGGTCGACAGCCTATCCCGACTGCTGATGCCGAAGTCGAATTGGCGTATGCCCACGGCCGCGAGCGACAACTTGCTGGCCGTATTCGTTCACTTTGGAAAGAGGCGCGTCCAATTACCGACACGCCGGCGAGCCGATATGCGGCAATGCGCGGTTTCACCGGGCCACATTCGGCGTTGCGTTATCATGACGGAGTACCACTTGGCCGCGGCGCTGACGTCTGCTTCCGACCCGCGTTGCTCGCTGCGCTCGAAGCTGACGTTGGGGTGATCGCAGTGGAGCGGCTATTTGTCGATCCCCATACCGGATTGCCGGCCAACGATCTCGATCCGCCGAAGCTTCTGCTTGGTCGCCCGCTCGGCGGCTCGGTTCGTTTCGGGGCGACGACCAATATTCTGGGTCTCGCAGAAGGCTGGGAGACGGCCTGGTCTGCACACATCCTGCTCGGCATTCCGGTCTGGGCTTCACTCGGCGCGGATCGGCTACCGCTGGTGACAGTACCGGAACGGGTCGAGCATTTGATCCTGCTCCCGGATGATGACGCGGCAGGCCGTCATGGCGCGCGGCGAGCGAATGAGGTCCATGCACTGCCCGGACGAAAGATCGAGACGCTGTTTCCGGATGGAGGCTTCAACGACTGGAACGACCGTTACCGGTCAGGAGAGGGAGGGGGAAGGGGATGGGTGTCGCAAGTGGCCTGAGGGTCAGCTGCGCTCCGCACATTCTACCAGGAGATCAGCCTTGAATGCACCACAGACACGGTGGCCCACCACGCTGCCGCTCTCCAGAATCGTCAAAGGGGACAACCCTCGCCGATATTTCGACCGAAAAAAGCACGAGGAAATGGTAGCTTCGGTACGGCTGCGCGGCATAATCCAGCCGATATTGCTTCGTCCGCGGGGTGACGTCTTTGCCATTGTCGCCGGCGAGCGCCGTTACAGGGCGGGGCTGGAGGTTTACGGCGCCAGCGGCGAAGTGCCGGTCATCATCCGCGAGATGACCGACCGGGAAGCGCTCGAAGCCGCGATCGCCGAGAACGACGACCGTGACGACCCGTCCGAGACGGAGCAGGCGGATGCCGCCGTCCGCTACCTCGCGGCGTGCCAGGGCGACCGGGCCGAGGCAATACGGCGGCTCGGATGGTCGCGGGACAAGTTCGATCGACGCCTGGCGCTCGCCAATCTCTCCGAGGTGGTCAAGACCGCGCTCGACGAACGCCGGATCAAGCTCGGCCATGCCGAACTGCTCGCCGCGGTTCCCGGCGACAAGCAGGACAAGGCCCTCGAAACGATCCTGAAAGCCGGTCTCGACGTGAACAAGACGCGTGAACTGCTGATGCGTGTCACGCAGCATCTCGGCAGCGCGTGCTTCGACAAGAGTGAATGCACGACCTGCCCATTCAACTCGGCCACGCAGCGCACGCTTTTCGAAACCCATGTCGAAGACGGCTATTGCACCAACGCGGCGTGCTTCGAACTCAAGGCCGAAGCGGCTGAGGTGATCCGCTTCGAGCAGGAGGAGCGCGCCGCGAAGGCGGCAAGGGCGGCATCTCCGCCGATCGAGGCGGTCGAAGACGACGACCACGATGATGCGATCGAGGAAACCGTAGCATCGACCGACGCTCAGCCGCGCTCGGAATACACCACCTCGAACCTGGATGGCAGCGGAACGCGTGACACGACGCCCGCCGCCCCCGTAAAACCAGCAACCAGCGCCAGTACGGTGGACAAGCCAGCCGTCAACGGCAAATCCCTCGCGGCCCGCACCGCCGAGCTTCGCGAGGCGACGTGGCGAACCGCGCTTGCCCGGGCGCTCGCCGGCAATGCCGAGCACGCTCGCACGACCATCCTTGTCGCGGCGATGTCGGGCACGCTCTCACAAATCAAGTCCGATACGCTGACGTCGCGCGCCGGCCTGCTGGTCGGCCCCGCGTTTCCGGACCACGAATATAGCGCCAAGATCGCAGCGATCCGCGCGCTGCCCGACGCCAGGGCGGCGAACGTGCTGTCCGTCATCGGCGCCGCCTACGCCAAGGATGTGGTCAGTTTCGGCCATGTCGCCGATCTCGCCAAGATGTTCGAGGTCGACCTGCGCGATAGCTGGAAGGTCGATCAGGCATTCCTCGAGCGATACACCAAGGGCGAGCTCAAATTCATCGCCCAGGAATGCGGCCTGATCGCGCATGTCGGCGAGAAGCGGTTCGCGAAGATGCTTGGCTCAAAGAAGCCCGAGCTCATCACCGGCATGCTCAATCGCATCGGCTTCGATTGGGCCGGGCACCTGCCGAGCGCCATGACCCTCGACGGCACTTATGGTCCGCCCCCGGACCGCGCTGCCCGCCAGACCGAACCGCCGATCGCGGAACTTGCTGCCTGACCTGCTTCCCTACACTTCCAGATAAAGGACTACCGATATGCTTGTTACAAGCCTGCTCCCGCTGCTCGCCCGCTATTCGCTCGGCTTCGATCTGGTCGCCGGCCCCGACGAGACCGTCACCCTGACTATCATTCCGCGCAAGGCGGACCCCAAGTCTGCTGCGCTTGAATCCAGCGAGACCCGGCCGATCTCGATCACCGCGAGCGCCGCCGAGATCGATGCGGAATTGGCCCGTGGCTCGGACGGTGCGCTCGGCCAGCTCATCGCCACGCGCAGGACGCTCGCCGATCAGATCGCCGAGCAGCGGCAGGCGGACGAGGATGCCAAGGCCGCCGCCGCGGAAGCCGCGAAGGTAAAGGTAGCCAAGGCTACGGCGAGCAAGCCCCCGGCGCCGACCACTCCGCCGAAAATCCAGACGCCGACCAGCCCGCCGACCGACGCCAAGGCGGATGAGCCCGCCACCCTCTTCTGAGCGACGCCGCTCACTCCCCATCATCATTTTTCTGGAGGATTCCTATGCAGATCAGCCAACTCGCGCGCGCGTATCGCTATGACGGCATCGACCTTCCGGTGCCGCCGCATCTTGCGGGCGACCGGGATGCCCTGCGCGCCTACCACGCCACGCTGTACCCGGCGATCCTCAACGCCGAGATGATCGACGCCGGCGTCACCGGCGGCGCACATGTCACCGAATATCGCCGGGCCGTCGGCACCAAGGGCTGACCCATGCCGCACCGCAAGCGCGTGGCCATCCCGGCCGCATCCCGCAAAAGCCTCATCGAATGGATCGAGAACGATGGCAACTCGACCGATATCTCCCAGCCTGCCTGCAGCAGCCAGGCCCAGGCGCTCCATGCGCGGTTCCTCGCGGACCCCTATGACGGGAACCGCGAACCCCCCGAACCGTTTGCATCTCCCTCCGCCTTGCGCCTCCCGCCGCTCGGCTGACCTTGCGGGGCGTGCCGTCGCGATCTCGGCGGATATCCCCGTTATATTCGATGCGCCCCTGCCGCCCCATCACAAGCTGATCGGCCGCTGGGTCGCCACGCGGGAAACGTCGGCGAGGATGTTCACGCGCCCGGCTGCCCGTCGGCATATCGAAGGCGTTTTCAATGCCGCCGTGCTGGAGGTCCTCGATCCCATCGAACTCGCCGACTTCAGGGTCGCCGTCATTCTCAAGGAGGAGGACGGCACGCCGGCGATTGCCGTGATCTGCCAGAGCCTGGGCCAGATCGACCTCGGGTGGATCGAAACGGGGGATGCCCCGATTCCCTGGCGCGCCGCCGCTTACAGGGCGCTTGAACAATGCCTTGGTCGTGTCCTTCCGATTTTCGGATACGAGGATCTCTTCAACGAGATCTCGATGTATTATTGGGACGGTGAGATCGACGACCAAGCCGCGCGTCAAAGCCTGATAGCCTATCACGGCGCGGACGCGGAAGAGCTCGACGAACTCACGCTCCCGTCCGAGATGAACGCGCGCCGGCCCGATTGGATGATCAAGGAAAACGCGGCGCCATCGGCGCGGCTCCCGGCTGGTCTGCGCCGGACGCTGAAGAGATTTCACGCCGCGCACAAAGCCGTCGGCGCTCTTCAGCCAGAACGCAACGCATGGAACTTCGATTTGCAGGAAGCGTACGACTATGTCCCCGGCATCGAGGAATCCTCGTCCCTCCCTCCACTGACGCTCGTTCCCTTCGACCACTTCGCGCGCGAACTCGACGACGTTGGCCGTATCGGCATGGAGATGGGCTTCATGGAGGTCGCCGGTCTTTGCCCGCTGCCCGATGCCGATGCAGGCCGCATAGACGACTGGTTCGCGTCGCTGCGGCTCGGCGCGGAATTCCTGCTCGCGGCGCAAGAGCTGATCCAGCTTGATCCAACCCAGCTTTGAGGTGACTCATGTCCGACCATTCAACCCAGTTCGAAGCCGCTGGCGGCGGTTTGGTCCTGAGGGGCGCGATCCTGCTCTATCGCAGCGAAGGTCCGCGCAATTTCAGTTCCCATGGCCCCCATCGCGGGGACACGGCGGCATTCGCCAGCATGCACGCCGTCGAGCATGACGAGGAGGGCCGGTCGGTGATCGCTGCGGGCGTCCCGTTGTCACGCGCACACCTGCGGCAATGGACCGAAGCCCTCGGGCGAACAGTCCGGCCGGAGCTGCTCCCGGAAAACGTGCTGGTCGCTCACCCCGACATGCTCGCCTGGTGGGTGCCGGAACAGGTGCGCCCGGCCTATTTCAACCTGTCGACACGCCTGGCGGGGCTTCGGGTCCTGACGCAACGAACCGTGGTGCCCGTTCCCTATCCGGCACATCTGTTCATCGCCACCCGGTCACGTCTCGGCGTCTATGCGCTCCCTGCAAATGAGCGCCCCGTCGCCGAGACGCGCCTGCTCCACTCACCGATCCTCAATGTCTTCGTCAATGGCGCGCTTTGCTGGGGCAATATCCCGATACCGCGCGCGCTTGCCGCTTCCTCCATCCCCGAGTTCGAACGGGCGGTGTTCGACAGCTGGTCGACGCACCCCAATCCCGGCCAGGAGTTCACCGTCAGCGGCAAGGGCGGCCTTGTCCGGCTCTGGGACGATCTTGCCGCCCGCCGGGCGAGGCGCTTTCCGGTCAAGCGTCTCAAGCCGTTCGGCGCGGGCGACAGGCGACAGGGACGGCGCGCATCGACCGAGCCGATAACAGTCGGAATGCTGACAGGAGGCTCGAGATGACCGTCTCACTCGCCGACGAGCCCACGGCGGCCGCGCTGCTTGCCGATGTGCCCTGCTATCCGGTCCCGCTTCACGGAGGATCGCCCGCCCTCGATGCGCTTCGCGCCGCTCGCGTCGGACGCGGCCTCGCCGTGGGCAAGGACGGCGTCCTGCTGATCCTGCGCCGTCCGTGGCTCGCGCTCGACATCCCCGTCACGCCGCCGATCGCCGCGCACCTTCCTTATGGCAGCGTCGGCGGGCCCAAGGCAGACCTGCGCTGCGGATTCATCCCCGGCGCACATCTCGGATCGATCCTCGACCATCTGCGGGCCGCGCTGCCCAATGAGGCAGCGGCATTCGTTCTCTGGAACGAGGCTACGCGAGGGTTCGCCGTCGAGTTCCCCGTCATCGACGAAGCCACGCCCTCGCGCCTCGTCTATCGCACGCCGGTCCTGCCGCCCGATTGGCACATCGTCTGCGATATCCATAGCCATGGCACCGGAGCGGCCTTTTTCAGCGCCACCGACGATGCCGACGACGCGCACGCGACCAAGATATCGCTTGTGTTCGGCCGGTTGGATCAGCCTGACGGCCCCACGAGAGCGTCGCGTCTCTGCGCCGGCGGCATGTTTCTTCCGCTGCCGCGCAGCCCATTCGCAGGAGATCCTCATGCCCCCTGACACCAGCGACCGCCATTATCTTCCCGCCGAATTCGGCGACCGCGCACTCAAGGTTCTGCTCGTAGGCTGCGGCGGCAACGGCGCGCAGATGCTGATGGGGCTAGCTTCGCTCGACACCGCATTGCGCGCGATCTCCTCGCGATCGCTTCATGTCACCGTGGTCGACGACGATATTGTCACCGAAGCCAACCTCGGCCGCCAGCCCTTCTTTCGCTGCGACATCGGCAATTCGAAGGCGCGCACGCTGACCGAGCGGATCAACCTCGCGCACGGCCTCGCCTGGAAGGCGGTTCACGGGCGCGCGCCCGGGAAGGTCGGTGTCGAAGGCGCCGATATCCTCATCACCTGTGTCGACACGGCGTCTGCCCGCCGCGCGATCGGAGCGGCGCTGGCCGAGGAACGGAACAGTCCCGCCTACTGGATGGATCTCGGCAATCGTGCGAGCGACGGTCAGTATCTGATCGGCTGTCCCGGCAGGGCCGCGAGCAGGGATCGCCGGCGCCTCCCGACCGTGCTCGAATATTTCCCCGAACTCGCCGACGACAGCGTGCCGGACGACGATACGCCATCCTGCTCGGTCGCGGAGGCGCTCGAACGCCAGTCGCTGTTCGTCAACCGCGTCATGGCGAGCCACGCTCTTGCGCTGCTGTTCGAGCTGCTCGGTCGAGGCTCCATCGGCCACGCGGGCGGCTTCATCAATCTCGCGAGCGGCCAGTCCGTTCCGATCCCGTTGCCGCAGGGCAGCGCGAACGAACCCCTGGAAGGACAATGCGCATGACCTCGATCACCCAGAACCAGTGGACTCTTCACTATACGATTGGCCGCGTTCTCGCCGCCAAGGTCAAACCCGGCGACGTGGTTCACATGCCGGGCGGGGGCGGCGACCTGATCGTGCTGGATGGCCGCGCTCCGCTACGGGCCAACGACCGCGGCAGCATTACCGTCCGTCATGCCATTGCCGAAGACGGAAAGCAGTTCGAGACGCAGCCCGGCGCGCTGGGCATGGTCTGGATCAGTGCCGCCGGTGGCTGGTCGGAGCTGCCAGCATGAAACCGCACCTTGTCCATGTGTATACGACGATCAGGGTGAAAGTCGCGGTGACCGCTGAGGATCACGCAGGCGCCATGCGCCAGGCGGAAGCGATCGTCGGGAGCGGGATCTTCCCTGTTCACCTCCTTCCCAACACCGCCGCGGTGCTGGAAGCGGAGCCCGCCGAGGAGATCACCGGCTTTCTGGTCGACGAAGCGGACGATCCCGAGTTTGAGAATAGCTGCTCCTACGACGCGGAATGCCGACGGCACGAGGATAGCCCCGCCTGATCGCAAGAAGGGGAGGAGGAAGGGAAAGGCGCTCCGTTTGGTGGAGCAGTCTGGAGCTTCCCCATGAACATAGAACTACGGCGCGTCTCCTACAACGCCGCGCTCTCGCAGGAAACGAGCGCCTTTACCGCCGAGGTCTGGATCGATGGCGAGCTTGCTTTTCACGCTCGCAACCAGGGAACGGGCGGGGCGGACTTCTATCGTCAGGTCGGCCGCTGGACCGAGGCTGAGGTCAATGCCTGGCTCACGGCCAATAGACTCCCGCGCAGCCTTGGCGAAGACCTTGCCTGCGACCATGATCTCGAGATCGAGGTGAGCGATCTTCTTTCTCGCGCCGTCGAGGGAAAACGCCTCAAACGCCTTCTCCGCACCAATCTGATTGCGATCGAACACGATCAGATCCTGCAGTATCCGCTGCGCAAGCGTCCGCTCGCGATCATCGCTCGTGCCGTGCGTGCCACCAATCCCGATGCTGTCATCGTCAACGACGCCGGCGACGATGTGTTCGCGCGCGCCCTCGACGTGCTGCTCGCCAGCCGCTGACACTCCGGATCGGAAGTGCCCATGACCAACGACTTCGATCCCGCCGATGCGGGATGCTGGATGGCGCACGGCCGTCCGGCCCACCATGCGCATGCGCTCGCCGACGCCTGGCGCCGCTTTCCCGATCTGCCGAACGACGCGCCGCTGGACGAGCGCATGGCGCGTGGCCGCGAGCGCGTCCAGGCGCTTCGCCCGCTCAACGAGGCGATAGGGCTGGAGACCGAACGGCAGCGCCAGTCCGCGAACTTCGCCTGCGTCGAGCGCCAGATCGCCGAGGGGAGCACCGACGGCCGCAAGGCCTTCATCCTCCATGCTCGCGACGTCCATGGCTATGACTGGGACGCCGCGTATGCCTATGCGGATGGTCGCTATGCAGCCGAGGCTGGATGGGAATCGCGTCCACCGTCACCATACCGCGCAGGGGAACAGGAGGTCCGCCGCCTCGCCTACCAACAGGGGTTTCTGGATGGCGGCGGTCAGCCCGACGACATCTTCGATGCCGCACGGCGATCATTTACGGCCTCTCGGGCCGAGATCGCGCACCTTGAATGGCCGCGCGCCACGCGGCCGCTTCCCAGCCAATGGCCAAGCCCGACTGACATCCCGGCACCCGCGTCCTGGCATCGGCGCTTGCTGTTGCTCGGCACCTCGGAACGCGAGACAGGCGCGATTGGCATCCTCGCGATGCTGCACGAGCGGCCTGGCCATGAGGCTACGGCCCAGTTTATGGTCAGCGCCGACACCGGGCTGCATCGGCTATCGGGTTTGCCGGCCCCACCGCCTGGCGATGCCACCGCGCTCCGCCAGATGCTGCGCCAGGGCGACTATAGCGATATCCTGATCGTCGCGGGCGATGCGGAACTCGGCCGGCTCGATGCCGAAGCCGATATCCTGCCGCTCGCGCGAACGATGGAGCGAACCCGCAATTCGGTGCTCCAGCAGCGCGCGCAATTCCGGCTCTGGCTCGCTCGCGGTCGCGCGCCCGGTGACCAGTTCGCCGCCGGCCATATCCGGTGGAGCAAAATGGCCGCCGGGCTGTCCGGACGCCTTGGCGATTTCACCGCCCGCTACGCCGGTCCGGCACAACCGCGCGGCCACCGCATCGTCGTCATTGAGGATAGAAGCGGCGATCTCGCCCATGGCTATCGTACGCCGTTCGGTGAGGAACTCCATCCCGAGATCGTGATCGGCAACAAGGCGCATGCCCGAACCGCGATGGCCGACCTGCTGCGGAAATATGCCGCTTCGCTTCGCCTGGGCTGATCCTGGGTTACCGGCCCGGCGGAACGCGCAGATGGGCCCTGTCGAGCAGGCGCGTCTTGGGTGGGAAGGGGGAAAGGATTGGTGGAAATTCTGACGAAGGACTTCTGCCAATGAATTCTGCCCTTACCAATGAACTTGCCGCTCGGGCCGCCGAAGGCTGGCATCCGGTCACTCTCAGCCAAATCAAGCAGCAGTTGCGCGATCTGGGATACGCCCTCGACCGCACCCTCGACTGCCGCTCAAGTGCCCGCATCATGACAGGTCCTCGCGCCGGACAGACCTACCCCAGTCTTTCGACCGGCATCAAGGAAACGGACACCGGGCGTAGCGCTTTCCACGTCGATGCCCGGCGCGACACCAGGTTCCGAACACTTCAGAATCTTCGATTTGAGGTCGGCCTCTACACCGTCCTCAATGGCGCGATCCTCGACCTCTGATCGAAGGGGCTGCGCTTCATTCCATCCATGGCTTGGCGCGAAATGACCGGCCAAGCCTTTGCCGCCCGCGCACGAAACCAGCCCACCTGAACTGACGCTCGGCGTGAGGCTCCCGGATTCCTGACATCCCACCGGGCCGCCGCCGCGCTCGCAAGACCACCGAAAAGGAAGCATTCCATGCGAAACAGTGCATCCGCGCTGGCTCTCCAGCTGTGCCTCGACTTCGACCAGCTGATCGCGCCTGCCAAGCCAGTCATACCCGTCGCCCCGCAGCCGACACTCTTTACAACGACTATCGTTGATGCCGCGCAACCGCCGCGCGAGGCGCCTGTCGATTTCTCTTTCGCCGCAGGCCGGACCCTGGCGCGCTCATGGAAGGACCGCGCACGAGACAATGTTGAGGCGATCAGACTGCTGAACCTGCTCGACCGCGAGCAGCGATCCGCCTCGCCGGCAGAGCAGGACACGATTTCCAGATTCATCGGCTTCGGCGCGTCGGAACTTGCCAACACCATGTTCGTGCGACGCGGCGATGAGTTCCGCGAGGGCTGGGGCGAGTTGGGGCAAGCCCTGGTCGCGGAAACGACCGATGTCGAGCTCCAATCGCTCAAGCGCGCAACGCAATATGCCCATTACACCCCCGAATACATTGTCCGCGCCATATGGGACGCCGCCCGCATCCTCGGCTTCACCGGCGGGCAGGTTCTGGAGCCGGGATGTGGCAGCGGCCTATTCATGGGGCTCCGGCCGGAGACGCTGTCCGACGACACGCTGTTCGTCGGTATCGAAAACGATCCCATCACTGCGCGGGTCGCAAGCGCACTCTATCCCAACCAGGTCATCCGCTGCGTTGACTTCGATAAGGCGCCGCTGCCCGCCGATTTCGACCTCGCCATCGGGAACCCTCCATTTTCCAACCTCACCGTTCAAAACCGGACCGAACTCGGCAAGCTTGGCCTGTCGCTTCACGATTATTTCATCGCCAAATCGCTCGAGCATCTTCGACCCGGCGGCATCGCCTTGTTCGTGACCTCGCGTTATTCGCTAGACAAGAGCGATGCCAAGGCCCGACGCCATATCGACGGCATCGCCGACTTCCTTGGCGCCGTGCGCCTTCCCGGTAAGGCCATGCGGGAGGAGGCCGGCACCGATGTTGTCGTCGACATTCTGCTCTTCCAGAAACACGGTTCCGCCACGCTCTATCGCCCGTCGAACTGGATCGATCTCGGCGAAGTTCCCGACAGCGACGAAGGTGAGGGGCCGCTGCGGATCAACCGCTATTTCCTCGATCATCCTGACCATGTTTTGGGTCGCCACGAATGGCGAAGCAGCCAGTTCGGCATGGACTACACGTGCGCGGCCGAGCCCGGCGTTGATCTCAAGGCAGCCCTTGCGTCCACCTTGTCAGAAATCGCATCGAAGTACAAAGGCACCTGCAAGCCGATCGAGCGCATCACCTCGCTACGCGACACGCTCAATGTCGCGCTGGATGTAGAAATCGGCACAGCTGCCGACGAAGCCGAGTTCAAGGAAGGGAGCTATCTCGTCTCCGGCGGCGTTCTCCACCAGATCGTCAATGGCATTTCGACTGTCGTCGGCGTGAAATCGGGACGCGGCGGCGCCGGACTGTTCGCGAAGCACGCTGCCATAATCAAGGCGCTGATCCCGATACGCGACACGGTCCGCGCGATCCTGCGCGCGCAGCTCAATGACCGGCCCTATGCCGTCCTTCAGGAGACGCTGCTGGCGCATTACCGCCAGTTCGCGAAGAAGTACGGGCCGATCAACCGGACTATCACCAGCGTCCGCACCGATCCGGACACAGGGGCCGAGAAGGAATATCAGCGCCGCCCCAATCTCCAGCCCTTCCTCGACGATCCCGACGTCTGGCTGGTCGCTTCGATCGAGGCCTATGACGAGGCGAGCGACATCGGCACGCCGGGCCCGATCTTCACCGAACGCGTCATCAAGCCGCCTGTAGCCCATGAAATCCACTCGGCTCAGGACGCGCTGGCGGTATCGCTCCACGAGCGCGGGCAGGTCGATATCCCCCTGATCGCCGGTATGCTCGGAGTTGCCGAGGCCGAGGCGCTCGCCGATCTCGCAGGCGACGTGTATCTCGATCCCGTCCGCAGCACGCCGCATTTCGACCACTGGGTCACGGCCGATGCAGTGCTGTCGGGACCGGTCCGCACCAAGCTCGCTCTCGCGCGTGAAAAGGCCGAGACCGATCCGCGTTTCCTAGCCGTCGTCACCGCGCTCGAAGCGGTCCAGCCGGTCGATCTCAAGCCCAGTGAGATCACAGCGCGGCTGGGTGCGCCCTGGATTCCGGTGGACGTCATCGAGACCTTCATCCTCGACATCATGGAGGTCGAGACCCGGATCCTGCATACCGTGGAACTGGCGAGCTGGACCGTCGACAAGGCCCCGTTCGCGGGGCACGTCAGTTCGACCTCGACATGGGGAACCGCACGCCGCAGCGCCGCGGACCTGCTCGAAGATGCGCTCAATTCCCATATCCCCAAAATCTACGACACATACCGAGATGAAAACGGCTCCGAGCGCCGCGAACTCAATGTCACCGACACCGAGGCGGCCAAAGAGAAGCTTGCGAAGATCAAGTCGACCTTCGAGACCTGGGTCTGGCAGGATAGCGAACGCGCCGACCGGCTGGTCCGCATCTACAACGATTCCTACAACAATCTCGTACCCCGGACCTTCGACGGTAAGCATCTGAAGCTGCCCGGCGCGTCGACCACGATCCGGATGCGTGAGCACCAGAAGCGCGTCGTCTGGCGGATCATCGCTTCGGGTTCGACTTATGTCGCCCATAGTGTCGGGGCGGGCAAGACCTTCAGCCTCTGCGCCGCCGTGATGGAGCAGCGCCGTCTCGGCCTCGCCAACAAACCGATGATCACGGTGCCCAATCACTGCCTCGCGCAGATCGCACGCGAGTTCCTTATGCTCTACCCCACCGCGCGCATCCTCGTCGCCGACGACACGAACTTCGTGAAGGAAAAGCGGCAGCGGTTCCTGGCGCGGGCGACCACCGGCAACTGGGACGCGATCATCATCACCCATGACGCGTTCAAGTTCGTGCCCACGCCGTCATCGTTCGAGAAGCAACTGATCGAACATCAACTCGACAGCTACGAGGTGCTGATCACCGGCATCGACAGTCAGGACCGCGTGTCGCGCAAGCGCGTCGAACGCCTGAAAGAGGGACTCAAGCAAAGGCTGGAGAACCTCCGGTCCCGCAAGGACGACCTCGTCCATATCGGCGAGATCGGCATCGACCAGATTGTCGTTGACGAGGCCCAGCAGTTCCGCAAGCTCACCTTCGCGACCAATCTCGGCGATCTGAAGGGCGTCGATCCGGTCGGCTCGCAGCGTGCCTGGGACCTCTTCGTGAAGAGCCGATATCTCGCCGGGACCAATCCCGGACGCGAACTGATCCTCTCCTCGGGCACGCCCATCACCAACACCCTGGGCGAGATGTATACGCTACAGCGTTTCATGCAGCCCGACGAGCTACACGCCAAAGGTCTCCACGAGTTCGATGCCTGGGCCGCCGCTTTCGGCGACACGCGTACCGAACTCGAATTGCAGCCGAGCGGCAGCTACAAGCCCGTCACCCGCTTCTGCGAGTTCGTCAACGTCGCCGACCTGATGGCAATGTACCGCTCGGTCGCCGACGTCGTGCTGAAGGACGATCTGCGCCAATACGTCAAGCTGCCCACCATCAAGGGCGGGAAACGGTATATCGTCGTCGCCAAGTCCGGCGCGCCCTTCAAAGCCTATCAGCGCGTGCTAGCCCAGCGCATCAAGGCTATCGAGAACCGCGGCGGGCGACCGCAAAAGGGCGACGACATCCTCCTGTCGGTTATCACCGATGGCCGTCACTCGGCGATCGACCTGCGCTTCGTCGACCCGGACGTCGGCAACGAGGAGGGCAACAAGCTCAATCTTCTGATCGAGAACGCTTACCGCATCTGGGAAGAGACTGCCGACAATCGCTACATCGACCCCGAGACCGGGAAGCCGTATCCGCTGTCCGGCGCCGTGCAGATGATCTTCTCCGATCTAGGCACCGAAGCCGCGCTCGAGACGCGGGGGTTCTCCGCCTATGTCTGGATCCGCGATCGGCTCGTCGCGATGGGTGTTCCGCCCGAGCAGATCGCCTTCATGCAGCACTACAAGAAGAACAGCGCGAAGCAGCGCCTGTTCAACGACCTCAACCAGGGACGCAAGCGGTTCGCTCTTGGTTCGACCGCGACTATGGGCACGGGCGTCAATGCGCAGCAGCGCCTGATCGCGATGCACCACCTCGATGTTCCCTGGCTACCGTCCGATATCGAGCAGCGGGAAGGGCGCATCGAGCGGCAGGGCAACCAGAATGACGAGATCCAGCTTTACGGCTACGCGACCAGCGGCTCGATGGACGCGACCAACTGGCAGATGCTCGAACGCAAGGCCCGCTTCATCAACATGGCAATGTCAGGCGACCGCTCGATCCGGCGGATCGAGGACGTCAGCTCCAACGTCAACCAGTTCGCGCTGGCCAAGGCTCTCGCGTCCGGAGACGATCGGCTGATGAAAAAGGCCGGGCTCGACGCCGAGGTCGCACGGCTCCAGCGCCTGCGCGATGCCCATGTCGATGACCAGTATAATATTCGCAGGACCATCACGCGAACGACGCGCGAGATCGAGAGCTGCCAAAAGCAGATCGCCAGACTGGAGGCGGACATCGCGCGTCGTGCTCCCGCGAAGGTCGATGAGGTCATATTCGATTGTGACGGCACGATGGTCACCGATCGCAAAACCGCCGGGGAACGCATTCTCGGCTATGCGCACCGGATGCGGGCGGACCGCACGGGAGCCCGCTGGATACTGGGCGTATTCAACGGCATCGGCCTGGAACTCACAGGCTACGAGGCCATAGATACAGAGGGACGGCCCTATCTCTGCACTGTGATCACGGTGCAGCACAATGGAGAGCAACACGAATTCGAGGTTACCGAGAAGACGCGGCCGGGCACTGTGGTAGGCCGGGTCGAGTCCTCTATTCGCAATCTGGACATCGATCTCGCTAATGCCAGGGCGAACCTTGAAACCAACGAGCGGCGCCTTCCAGCGTTCGAGGCGCGCCTCGGTCAGGCATTTCCCGATGCTCCACTCCTGGAAGACAAGCTCCAAGAGCTCGCCGAACTTGAGGCCGAGTTGGCGAGCAGCAAGGGTGAATTCGAACCGGGGAACGACCAGGAAGCAATAATGGCTGAGTGCGGCACCATCGACAAAAAGCCGTTGCCGCAAGCAGCTTGATCAGCCTCAGACATTCAGACGCATAGGTCTGACGCACGCATATTGACTATGACCACGTCCATTCTGAGCCTCATCCTTTGTCGGCCCGGTATTGGACCAAGGGGGATTGTCGAAGGCGTCACATCATGCCGGTTGGGGTGTCTCGGCAATTTTCTTGCGTGGGCGGCGGGCAGTTGAGGTCTTGGCGGGCTTTACGGGTTCGGGGATTGCCGTCACAGCCCTAGGCTTGCGACCGAGCCCGATCGACTTCGCCAGTGTCCGGCGCTGTTCGGCATAGTTGGGCGCGACCATGGGATAGTCGGCGGCAAGGCCCCACTTGGCACGATAATCCTCGGGTGTCATCTGGTAGTGGGTCATCAGGTGGCGCTTGAGCATCTTGAGCTTTTTGCCGTCCTCCAGACAGACGATGTAGTCCGGCTTCACCGATGCCCGGATCGACACCGCCGGCTCGGGTTTTGCTTCGGGTTCTGCCTTTTGCTGACCAAGCCCGCTCAATGCTCCATGGATATTCTGAATCAGCATCGGGAGATCGCCGACCGCCACGCTGTTGTTGCCGACATGCGCCGCCACGATATCGGCGGTCAGCGTGATGAGTGTTTCGTGCATATCGGCATTTTCAGTCATGCGATGTTTCTCCTGAGCCAATGTTTGGCAATGATAACCGGTGCCTCTCAGTGGCATCGAGACAAGCCGTCTGGATAGCAGGCAATACAGAACACAGCCACAATATTGCGGGCGCTATCAGCCCTTGGTGAATGATAGCCTTATTCGCGTGTGAACGGCAGGGGAAGGGAAGGGGGAAGGAACGGAGTCGCCGGTGGTGCTGATGAGTACCGCGACTGGCTTTGCGCCTTCAACTCTTGGAGAAACTCCAATGGCATCGCTTGCCCTTAGCCCTGAGCGCGCTGTTTCCGGCGCCTATGGTGTCAATATCACGCGTGGCTCGTCCAACAGTCGCGTCTCCTCCGAATGGTTCTCGCGCCCAGCTGATGAGCGTTTCCTGTCGCTCCGCGATCTCCATAGGATCGTTCGTGCCCGTGCCGAGAAGGCGCACACCCGCATAGTCGAGAGTCGGTCGATTAAGGTTGAGGCGCGTCGCGACGAGCCTGGGCGCCTCACGCTGATCCTGCCCGACAGCGATGTGCCCGTAGAGCCCACCAATTGGTCGTTCGGGCAAATGTGCAGTCTGGTCGGTGCGCCCGCTTCCTATCTACGCGACCTGCCGGCACCGCTCGCCGGCATCAATCTCCAGCACGGCCTGCTCAACCACCGAGGCGAGCAGGTGAAGCTGCTTCAGACCGATGACGGTCGCACTGAGCTGCGCGCCGTGACCGGCCCCGATTATGGCCGCATCTGGGATTATCAACTCGTCGAGGCTGTTATGCGCTTTGCAGGCAACGGCACCGGCGACACGCGCTGGAAAGTCCCTGGGGTCCTCGACTGGCGAACGATGCAGTATAACCCCCATGTCGATGTCACGCGCGACACGACAACGCTTTATGCCTCGGATCGCGACGTGTTCTTGTTTCTGGTCGACGACACGCATCCGATCGAGGCGGGCAAGCTGCCGAACGGCGAACCCGATCTCTTCTTCCGCGGCTTTTATGCGTGGAACAGCGAGGTCGGTGCGAAAACCCTCGGCATCGCTACCTTTTACCTGCGAGCAGTGTGTGCCAACCGCATCTTATGGGGTGTCGAGCATTTCGAGGAGATCAAGATTCGTCACTCGAAATTCGCCGCAGGCCGATTCTCTCATCAGGCTGAGCCGGCCCTCGCCCATTTCGCCGACGCTTCGCCGCGGACGTTCGTTGACGGCATCCGAACCGCCCGTGAACGGATCGTAGCCCGCACGGATGAGGATCGCGATAGCTTTCTGCGCAAACGCGGCTTCTCCAAGGCCGAGACCAGCAGGGTCATCGAGGCGGTTCTGGTCGAAGAAGGGCGTCCGCCCGAGAGCATCTTCGATTTCGTGAACGGAATCACGGCCGTTGCCAGATCCAAATCGCAGCAGGACAGCCGCCTGGACCTTGAAGGTAAAGCCCGGGCCCTGCTCGAACGCCTGAACTGACACCAACCCGCCGGGGTCTCACTGGCCCCGGCGATCCATCACGCCGCATATCCGCTAGATCAGAAGGAACTGCCTCATGAGCGCAGACGCCTATGTGCAGCTTCGCACCTATGTCGTGACTGTCGAATTCTTCAGTGACGCAGAGTGCTACGCGAGCGAACTCTACACGATCGATGCGGTGAATTGGTATCGCACCGAGCAAACAGCGATCGCCATGTCCGACAGCAGCACCTATTATCATCCCGCTATCCCAGCCCTCAGCCGCGCTGCCGTCGCTCAAGCGACGGATGTGTAATTGCGCTCGGCGTCAGCAGCGGCTTGCGCCGCCTGCCATCTTTTCCTGAAAGGACCAATCTCGTGACCATGATCAGGCGCAATCACGCGCAGTTGCTCAGCCGTGCCCGTGCGGCGCTCGAAACCCCTGGCGATCTCGACGCGGATGCGCTGCTGTATCTGATCAAGGATCTGACGTCGGCTGAAGACGCCGTGAAGAGTCATATCGTACCCTGGCCAGTCGACATCCATGTCGCGGAGATCGACCATTGTCATGGCACCAATGTCTATGCCGCTTTGACACGCGAAGCCCTTATGGCTCAGGTCGCCGCATTCTGTAAGGAATGGTGGTCATCGCTCAACGACACCCGTGATCCGAACCAGCTTACAGATGAAGAAGCGGTATCGGTCTATTTCGACAACCAACTCGACGAATATCTCTCCACCGACCGAATCCCGTGCGAGCCAAGCCGGGTATTAACGGCCGATGCTACATGACGCGGCTGCATACCTGACGAGGATGCTCCTTACAATCGGCTGAATAGCGTCAGTTGAATTCGTCTTGTAAATCCGCTATATAAAACTCATTCAACTAGGAGTGCGGATATGCCCCGTCCTGCGACCACGGCCACCATCGATGTCGATCGCGTTCTGCGCGACCGGATTCTGGCGAGTGCCGACCGTATCATCAAGATGATGCCGCTTGCCGCAAAGACCGTGGCGATCAGCAGCATCGACGTTCCTGCTCTGGTTCTCAACATCGCACGAGGCATTCCGGCGATCGAAGCCGACGATCCGGAGGAAGCCGAGGAAATCGCCAACGCCATCGCCTTCAAGCGCCGGATGATCGAGCAGGCCGGCGGGGCGTTCGACGCTGAAGCGGTCCGCAAGCTTCTCGGCCATAAAACCGTTCAGGCTGTCTACAAGGCGGCCCGCGATCACAGGCTCCTGATGGTTGAGGACAATGGTGCTAAGCTTTTTCCGGCGCTTCAATTCGACGGCAATTCCGTCCGTCCGGCCATCCCGAGAGTTCTCGCAGCCGCCCCGACGGTGAGCGGCTGGGCACTGCTTCAATATCTCGTGAGTGGAGATGAGGGCTTGGGCGACGTCCGGCCGATTGACCTCATCAAAGAAGATGAAGCAAGCATCGAGCGCGTTGTGCGTTTCGCACAAAGGCTGAACGATTAGCCATGACAGTCCCCGGCGCGATGCCGGTGGCGACCGTCGCCACCGGTCAGACTCTTCATCGCCTGCACGACGCGGCCGTCGCCGCGCTTTGGTATGGGCGCAAAGATGCTACTTGGCGTTGGGACGACCCACACGGAAAATATGGTGTCCTTTATCTCGGCAAGACGTTGGTTGGCCCGTTCGCCGAGACTTTGCTGCGTATGCCGAGTGATCCCGACATCCTCTGGGGCCAAGTGCGGCAAAAGCGCGCGGCCACCTTCATGACCACGAGAACGTTGCGACTTGCAAAGCTTCATGGGCCCGGCCTTGCCTGGTTTCGCACGACTACAGCAGGCGTTGCGGCCGATTTCGATCCCGCCATCAAGCCCGGCGCCTATGATACGACCCAACGTATTTCGGCAATGGTCCACTCCGATACGAAACTCGACGGCATCCAATACCGCTCCCGTTTTGACAACGATGAGCTATGCATCGCCCTGTTCGATCGCGCGGACTCCGCCATCCGTCTTGCCACGGAAGGAATGCCTATTGAGAAGGATTGGGTCAGGAAGATCTTAAAGCCACGGGGCTACAAACTCGTAGAATTGTAAACCTTTTCTGTAGCCATCGGTCCCGCCCGTCGCCCAATTAGGTGCGGTGGAAGGGGAGGGAGAAGGGGGAGCGGTGAGGCGTTGCAACGGTCGTTCTGAACCCGCCAGCCTCGTTCCCTTCTGCAAACGAGGTCTCCCATGGAACTCATTACCGATGAAATCCGAACCGCCCTGCTCGCCAACGGCCGTCGAGCTGCGCAGGGCGAAGACATCGACCCTCTGCCTGTCGTGAAGTTGTTCACGCCCGACACCAGCGCCACCTGGCTTCTGACCGAGGCCGATGTTGATGAGCCCGACCTCTACTTCGGGCTGCGCGATCTTGGCATCGGATGCCCCGAGCTGGCCATGGTTTCGTTCGCCGAATTACAGGAATTCAGAGGCGCTACCGGCATGGTGGTCGAACGCGATCTCAGGTTCGTGGCACACTATCCGTTGAGCATCTACGCCCAGCAAGCCGTAGCCGCAGGCCACATCACAGCCTGATAGCCCTCATCGATTGCGTGGCGGCACACGCATCGGCTCAACTGGGGGCGCAGAGCCGCTTCCGCAATATCTAACCATATCGGCATCTTCCAGACCGACCGGCCATCAGCGGAAGCTGCCGTCTTGGTGGCACCGACGACGTCTTCCTATTTCTCAAACAACAAGGAATAAAACTATGCACGCTTCTCCAGATAGCCGGGATGCGCTCATCAGGCACGGCTTCCAACTCCTCACTCGCCTTTCGGACACCATCATATCCCTCACCGAAGACGAGTTCGATGCTAGTGCGATCCTGGCGTTCGATCCTGAGGCCGAGCTACCCTTTGCCATCTTCGCACGCCCTGTCCTGTCCCATGATATCACTCATCAAGTGACGGGGGGCCAATTCGATGTGACGACCTGGGAGCGTCTCGCCCGGGCGTCCATATCGGAAGCTGATACACTGGACCGCTCAACATGTCTGGCGCTCTTTCTTGCTCGGCGTGCTGTTCCGAAATCCAACGACGACGCACCAATCCAGCCGTCACTTGATCCGCAGGTTCGCATCCTCCCACGCCAGCGGATCGATGGCGATTGCTTTCATCAGCGATGAGACGGGGGTTCCGACAGAACTCCTGGATGCACTGACATTCGCCCGGGACAAGTGTTGCCGTTATCTGATCCGGGACTGTGATGCCGGTACTTCCGATCGATTGGCTTGTTTCGAGTGGTGACATTCTGGCTGGAGAGAAGGGGGAGGGGATGAGGTGGGCGTGAAGATGCGCTCTAGCCTCAGGAGAAATCCCCGTGTCCTACGACATAGCTTTTCGATACCAGCAAGCGTTGGATCCATCGGCGCTGATTACACTGCCGGCGGCCTTACACGCGCTCAATGCCGCGATCACGGATTGCCGCAACGCCGGGCAGTCCCACGAAAGCGATCCCGCCGTCATCCTGCTCGCGCGGCATCTCGGCGCCATTGCCTCGCAGATCGAGGCTCCTGATGTCGAGTTGCGACGCGCCTGCATGGATGCCATCGCCGACCTCAGGCGCAAGCCCGAACTTATCGCGCTGGCCCATAAGGGTGTCTCCTACGACGAACCCGCGAAGAAGCTGTTCCACAGCCTCGGTCGTAAGGCGTTGAAACGCCTCGCTGACGCTTTGAGGCTACCTAAAGGGCAATATGATCTGCGCTCCAACGTCGCGGGGCCGGCCGTATCGGGCGAGGTGACCCTTCACGGCGTCGAGGTCTATGTCCAGCTCAGCCTCGGCGCCATGGGGGCGGGCCGGGAAGTCATGTTCCGCAAGGTTGCTGGTCGCAAGGACTATGTCGGCGATCGCAACCATTTCGCATCGGTCCACGATCTGATGTCGCCCGACACATTCGCGGCCCGCATCCGCCGTGAGCTGCATCTTTCCGATCCCGACACCACGCCCACGCGGCTTGTCGCCTGAGGACACTTATCATGGAAATCATCGTCACCCGTTCCCGCATCGCGGGGACGCTTCCGCACTATGTCTATCGCGCGTTGGTGCCCGCCGACAAGGTATCGTCCGAGCGCCGGGAACTAACCGGCACGGTTGCCGGTCCCGCGATCGTCGGTCGTATCCCATGCGTCCGCATCGGCCCGCTGCTCGCGCCCGAGCGCTATTTCGAGATGGCACATCACGAGCGAAATGAACTGGCCCCGCGCATCGGCGCCCTTGCACGCCGGATCGAGACCCTGGTCATCAGCACCAGCTTTCCCGAGATGACCGCAGCGTCCACGCCCATCGTGTTCCAGCTCAACGCCGACCCGGGCGATGCCTGCAGCTGGACCGACATTGACGATCTGACGGCCGCGTTCGACCGCCTCAGACCCCAATCCGACCTCCTTACTGTCGCCGATCTCGGACTTCGCCACGGCGATGACCGCCGCGCCGCCTGATCTCCTCGGCCCCAGATCCTTCATCATAAGCGGAGAACATAACTTGGATATTTTTCTCGTCACCGCATCCCGCTTCTCACAAGCGTCCACGATCACCACGTATCACGCCAGCGAGCGCGAAGCGATCATCGCCGCAACCGAACGCGTGAACTCGCTTCGCGCGAATCTCGATTCCCAGACTTTGCCGCCGGTCCATAGCAGTAGCTGGCAGCTTGGACTGGTCGGGGCGCAGTTGCTCCAACTCAAATTGTTCGGCTCCAACACCGTCGAGGTCGATCACAAGCTGCTTGCCGATTCCGCCGGATTCGATGTGCGGATCGAAAAGGTTGAACTCCGGGGCATGTCGGTCCTCGCGTTCAGCGACCGGGAACTGTCGACCGTCCTTGCGGCGTTGCGCGACTATCAGCGGCGTAGCTGCCCGCCCGATCTTGCCGATGTCGCCAGCAATCTCAACCGCCACAAACCGCTGACCGCAGATGAGATCGATGATCTTTGCATGCGGATCAACGACGACACGCCGCTTCCGCTCGAAGCCAATATCGTGGTCACGCTCGACGGCGGTCTTATCCAGGGTATCGCCGCCGACCGGCCGATTACGGTGCGCGTCGTCGACCACGACGTCGAAGGCGCCGATCCCGATGACCTCGTCATGGTCCCCCAAGACCAAGGCGAACCCATACCGGCATCCGTCAGCAGTTGGGCGATGGAGAGCATCTGCATCGATCCGGAATGGATCACCAGCCTCGACGCAGCAATCGCCTTGGGAAACCAGCCCGCGGCGCTGATGACGGTGGAATGACGGCCATGAGCGTTATCGGACACAATCACATTCGCAGGGTTGAGAGCTTCGATGGCTATGAGATTCTCGCTCACCCGCTGCCGTGCCGCGACGACCGAGTGTTCCATCGCGGCGAATCCGAAACTTCGCGCGTCTCGATCACTTATGCGTCGCACGACGTTAAGATCGCCCGACCGACGGGAATTGGAAGCAAGGGTCGGATCGCCATCCTCATGCATCATGGCGCGGGGCGTCATGTCCTGGAATTCAACGAGAGCGCCTTGCCGATTGCCAGCGCGCTTCTCACGCTCCCTGAACGCGAGCAATACGCTCTTGCATATACGATCTTCGAGCAGGCAGATGAATGCTCCGGCGGCGCCCGTGCGGCCGAGGCGACGCGATGGGCCGATGCATTCGTTGACGACCGGATCCGCAAACGCCGCAGCGGTGGCCGACGCTACGTTCATATCGAAACGCCGGATGAGAAAGCGCGTCGCCGATCCTGACCGTGGCTCAGGCTCCCCTTTGCGTCGAATCGAATGATCGCCTGCCCGCCGCCAGGTGATCATGATGAACGCGTCACGGACATCGCACGCCGATAAGCAGCGTGAAGCCTATCTTCCCGAAATTTCCGGCGCAAATGGTTGGGCGCACCGGATCGTATCGCCCGCGCCGCGGGCCGTTCCCGACCACCACCCCTCCACAGTCAGGAGCACTTGCATGAAAGCCGACGATCTCGATACCGCAACAGCGGAACAGCTTGCCCCGATCCTCTATGTGGCCCTTCAGCGTCTCGGTCAGCTCGGTCGCACGGGGGCGGTTGCACTCGCCGCGCTGGTCGACGAGGAAGATGCCGATTTCGAGGAAGCTGCGTCCTGGGTCGGTGACATAGCCGCCGGAGACCTGCGCGAATAACTCTCTACCACCGACACTTCTACCCCCTCACGAAGCCCGGCCATCGCGCCGGGCTTCGTGATTCTGGGGACATGCAAATGCACCGATCCGCCCCGGCACAGGATGCCGGCGGTTGCCTGAAAGGACCATCGATGACCAGCTTCACCGCGACATACAGCCCGGAGGACAACAAGATTCGCCTCTATGCGTCCTCGCGCCTCGATGCCGAGACCTATGCCCGGGTCAAGGAGGCGGGCTTCAAATGGGCTCCGAAACAGGAACTGTTCGTGGCACCGAAATGGACGCCGCAGCGCGAGGATCTCGCGTTGGAACTCGCCGGCGAAATCGAGCCCGAAGAAATGACGCTAGCCGAGCGCGCTGCCCTCAAGGCCGAGCGGCTCGAAGGCCTTTCCCACAAGCGCCATGCCCAGGCCAACGCCTTCGCGCGCCGGGCCAACGAACTCTCGCAGGCCTTCTACATGGGCCAGCCCATCCTTGTTGGTCATCATAGCGAGCACAGCGCCCGCAGGACGCAGGAGCGGATGCATTCGGCCTCGAGTGCCGCAGTGAGCGCCGGAAAGGCCGCTACTTACTGGCTGGATCGCGCGAGCGGCGTCGAGCATTTTGCCAGCATGAAGAACAGCCCGCGCACGCGGGCGAACCGTATCAAGACGCTGCTGGCCGAACTGCGCGACCTCCAGCGCGGCATCAACAGGGCCCATGCGGCGCTCGCGATCTGGGAGAAACTCACGACCGACCAACAGATCCTTCATGCCCTCGGTCACATGGATTCCCGGATACTCTGGTCGAACTACGATCTCTACTACAAGGTCGATCGCGGCGAAGTCACGCCGGCCGATGCCCGGCAATCGTGCATCGAGGGCGCAACTCTCGCCGTGGGCGGCCCCAACCGCCGCCGCTGGATCGAGCACATCCTGCACCGGCTCGCGTTCGAGCGGTCGATGCTGGGTGACGTGCCACGCTATGATGGCGAGTTGACCCCGGTCATCATCCAGGCCTTCGCCCGCGAACATGGCACCGAAAGTCCTAAATGCACCGTGACGGATGCGGGCCGTCTCCGGCTCGAAAGCCCGGTTCCGCTCCCGGCGCATATCGCTTCCGATGCCTCCCTCGAACTCGGCGAGGACGGTTGGCGCGACCTGATGGAGGCGTGCGGCTACACCGTGCCGGAGAAGAAGGCGCGCCGGGCCTCGGGAAGGCCGGACACCGTACCGCTGATCAATCTGTCGCGGGAACAGGCCGAGCAGCTCCAGACGATATGGAACCTGCGCATGGTCGCGGCCTGCAAGGATAAGCAGGCCAAAGCCAAGGCCGCCGAGATCTACCCGACGACGCAGGCCACCTACTCGGCCAATTCGAAGGGCAGCTATGACGTTTTCAATACGATAGAGATCGCCGCCGATGGCCGCCGCGTGCGGATGGGATGGCAAGGAAATGAGCGTGTGCAATCCGGCGAACCGATAGCCCGCATCCGCGTCTCCGGGATCGGCCGCGACTTCTACCAGCCGGACTCGATAGTTTTCATCACCGACAAACCGAGCAAGCCTCTGCCGATCGACCTCGATGTCCTTGAAACGGAAGCGCGCACGGCCGCAACCGAGGAAGTCGCAGCATGAAAACCGGCATCTATCAACAGCCCGCACCGCCATTGCCCATTGCCGTCCCGCCGCGCGATGATTTCGAGAAAGTCGAGATCGCGTCCGCTGCTCGAAACCACAGCAGCGCCGTGCGGACGGAAACTCTCGAATCCGCGCTCGAGACCGCCGCCTGCCTCTGGGAGGCGGTGCTGACATTGCGCGACCATCCAGCCACCAACCAGGACGCCATCGCCCTGGCCCTGGCCATCCGTGAGACGTGCAATGCCGTCGGCACCGCGGACCTGCGCTTGACTGTCATAGGATGGACCGGCGCCGTAGAGGCGGCCTGGAGCGTCGTCGCCGACAGCTACGACCTTTGTTTCGACTGGGATTTCGTGCCGGGCTGGATCATCGACCACATCGACTGGTCCGATCCGACCCATCCCACGATCAGGCCCGAACCCTTGCTGCCGGATCCCGATCCGCCCGCGAACGCCGGGCCCGTTGCCACGCCATCGCCGGACATACGCCTACCTGCTGCAGAGGGGAGATGACCATGGGGCGCTCGGTATCCTATCCCAGCGAGGCGTATGTCGCCTTCTCGCAATGGGAGGCAGGCTGGATCGAAGACGACGACGATCCCGACACCCGCCATTTCGACCAACTCGCGGCCCAGGACGATTGGGACTTCATCGTCGAGGATTTCCGCGAGCAAGTGCTCGCCCTCTATCCTTCGGCATGGACCGCGAACGGCTGGATCGGTCGCGAAGAGCGTATTGTCGCCATGAACCGCTTTGCCCGCTTCGGCATCTCGGAATATTGCGGTTGCATCGCTTACTGGGTGGTCCTGCGCGATGACATCGATGCCGGTCAGGAAGGGCTGGCGCAACGCTGGCTCGATCAAATCGCAGTCGGCTTCAGGAAGCGGTTCGCGACCCTCGTCCGCCTGGGTGTGTTCTCCAACGGCGAGGCAGTTTTCGAACGGATTGCTGCCTGACTGCGCCGCTCCCCGATCGCGTCCCTCGTAACATCTGACCAACGCATGACCCTGCCGAGCGGCCACCGCTCGGCGGCGCGGCCCCGGCCGTGGAGCGAAGGGAGAGTGGTTGGGGGTGCGGCGATGAAGTCGCGGCAACTCAGGAGGCTCACATGACATTTCCCACCACGATCCACGCCAGGGTCAGTCAGTCGATCATCCACAAGGCGACGAGACTTTTTGCTGGCTGCGTCGCCGACGCTCTCCACGAACTCCTCCAGAATGCACGCAGAGGCGGTGCCACCCGCGTCGACATCCACCGGCTCGACCGGGACCACAGAACGATCCTGCGCGTCCGCGACGATGGCCGAGGCATTACCGATCCGACGAAGCTTCTCGCGCTCGGCGACTCTGGTTGGGAAAGCGACATTGTCAGCAACGAGGATCCAGCGGGCATGGGCATCTTCAGCCTTGCCGGTCGTCACGTCGTCATCCGTTCGCGCATCGCCGACGCTGAGGACGGATGGCAAGTGACGATCCCACCGCAGGCGTGGGAGAGTGGGGAGCCGCTCGATCTTGTCCCGGCGGCGATCGCCAAGGGGACCGAAATCGAAATCGAATTGTCCAAGACGTGGGCTGACGAGCTTGAACAGGCCGTGAAAAGCGCCGCGAAATTCTATCCGCTTCCGGTCTTTTATGGCGAGGAGCGCCAGCTCAGCGAAGGTTTTCTAAAAGAGGCCGCGCGCGTCGAAAACTGGAACGGGTGCCGCATTGGCGTTTTTCTCGACAAGTACGCGCCCCATCGCGAACAGGCCCGGATCAACTTCCATGGCCTCACCGTCCCGTGCCGCCTTCCGCATGTCCATGACGCCGATGGCGGGTGCGGTTGGTATGCCAAGGTCGATATCGTCGACGCGAAAAATCTTCAGTTCGTGCTTCCGGCGCGCAAGGAAATGGTCCAGAATCCGGCGCTCGACGCCCTGCGCGAAGCTTGCGAAGCGGCGATTTTCCGCACCATCGCCCGTGAGGGCCATCATCGACTTTCCTACGCGCAATGGCTGCGCGCGCGCGAGCTAGGGATCTCGCTGCCCGAAGCGGCGCCCTACCTGCATCTCTGGGCACCCCGTATAGCCGAGACAAACGACGTCTTTCCGGGTGAGCGGATCGCGGGAGAACCGATGGTCATCATGCCCACACAACCCGCGCACATCGAGCAATGTATCGACCGCGTACTGAAACCCGGCGATGGTCTCGGCGGCTCGCCCGTTCGCGCCATGCCCGAGTTTGCCGGATATGCCTGGTACAATGCGCTCACTCACGTCCTCGGCGTCTCCTTTCAGGTCGAGACCGGCGACGAAACCCTCTACTATCACGAAGACGCAGTGCTTCCGGAGAAACTCGTTTCCGGGCGGGTCGACACGATCACTCTTATGCTTGCATTGCGGGGTACAAACGATTCCGATGGACCGGCAGAGATCATCGTGCTTCCTGCCGATGTCCTGATCGTCCCGACTGACTGTTCCAGTAACCTCGACGACATTGCCATCCTTCTCCGCACCGACTGCGCGATCATGCCCGGCGAACTCGCCTCTTTGCTCGAAGCCTCCTGCTTCTGGCCTAATGAGGATTGCGACGCTGACAGCCATTACACCCAACAGGCAGCTTTCGAGATGCAAGCCCGCTTTGCAGCGAACATGCTGCTGCTCGGCGAGGATGCCGCGGTCCTCGAACGAGTCCGCGAGGCGATTCGTGAGCATGTCTCCTGGCTGATCCCCAAGGATCGGGCAATCAGGACGCACCTGGTCAACCATCTGGTCGAGGCGAACTTCGCGGACAATGACGACGCGCCTTCGAAGGACGCCGCCGAGTAGCCGACCCGGCTGCAACCCCAACCGTCACGTTCCGCTGATCTCAGGAGAAGACCATGGCGAACAACTATCTGAAACTGTCGTTCACGATCTCGCCGGCCCCGCAAGAGGTCGAACTGCTCGATGAGTGTTACGACTTGTCCACCGAGCTGGCCGACCTGGATGAGAAAGAACAGGGCGCGCGTTACGATAGCATGTCGGATGCTTTCAAAGCAGCGTTTCCAAAGAAGCCGCGTGAGACGGTGTCCCCTCATAATATCGGCCGCGGCGAAATTGGGCCCGAACATGCGGTCGAGGAGGAAGGCGACCCGTTCGCGTCCTTTCGCGACATGTTCAGCGACGGTGATTTTCCTACGTTCGACGTCGAGCATTTCGGTTTCACGAACGAGGCCGACAACTATCTGATCGCGGGTTCCCAGGCCGATCCGTACGCCATCGCCAGCGTGATCCAAAAATGTGCTCCGAGCGTCCTGCCGTTAGCCTTCGAATGGGCACAGACTTGTGACCGGCTCCGTCCCGGCGAGTTCGGCGGTGGCTATTATGTGGTGACGTCCGACGACATCATGGGCGGCGGCACGAATTGGCTCATGCGCGGCGAGTTGAACGGACTGAAGGGTGAGTCCAAGCCGACCGCCATTCTCCCCGACACGGACGTAGTGTTCGACAGCAAGCCAGGAGAGCATGTCTGGATCACGGTCGGCGAGGCCACCATCAGGGTGAAGCATGAGGACGAAGGCGTTGTCCTCGACGTCTATGCCGTGGACCATGAGGATATCGAAGCATCTGCCAGCCTGTCGGCGCCCTTCGCGGAACTTGAACGAAGGGAGGTCTGCTAATGCCCAAAACTGAAGACCAATTTCCGATCGTTCCTGGCATATGGATACGCACCGAAGAAGGCGAAAAGCTCTTCTTCCGGCGATATTCGTCCACCAGCCACTGGGGGTTTTTCTCCGACAGCAACCACCATGCCGCCGCAGAACACAAGCTTCCGCTCGCCGGCCTCAAGCGGTGGTATCGATCATGAAAGCGCAAGCACTTGCCGCCGGCCTGCGGCTCACATTGTCGAAAACCGAACTGGAAACGTTGCTGATCCTTGCTCGCTACGGCGCGGATCGGCTCCGCGACGATGGTCGCAGCCTCTTTCTCCTGACCAGAAAACAGGAGAACATTGCCGTCGATCTCGTTCATGGCCTCGAAACGGGCCTGACATCAGTCCGCTGGAAGCAAGCCGAAGCCAAGGCGAGGCGTGACGAACCCAAGCGCGAGGCCGAACGGCGTGCGGCTCGCGAGCATCACGCGCAAATCGACGGTTATACCATATTGGGCCTGCTCGGTGATTGGGCTGACGTCTCCCCCGATCCCGATCGACGCCAATGGGCTGATCTATACCATTCGGACACGCGGCCTCGCGACCAGGGAGAGCTTCGGCGCAACGTCTGGCGCATCTACATCACAAAAGGCAGCGCCAGTTCCGACGGCTTTGTGGTGCTACCGGGCGACTGCACCATGACCGCCGACCGTGACGAGATCGCGGTCCTCGCACGGCGCATAATCGCGGATACGTCGCACTGATCATCGCGCTTCACACTCGCATTCGCCTTCCACTTCTTCACCAAGGAGTTTCCCATGACCACTCTGTCCCCCTTACGTGCACGACTTGCGTCGTTCGAGAATGCATACAGTCTCGCAATCCAACGCCGGAAGGCTACAGGCCGCAACCAGTTCGTCGTACGAACGGGGAATTCGTGCCAGCCGTTCCGCGTCACGGAGACGCGACCGGTTAACGATAAACATCTACTCGTCCGGGTCGCCTGACCAACCGATCACCAACCCGCCAACGCCTATCTCCCAACCTTGAACGCTAACCTCACTTGCGTGGTCCGCTAGCCGCGCGAGCCGATTTGCGCGTCTGGCTGACAAGGAAGCATCCATGTCCAGATATACCGACGACGGGCAGGCTCTGCCCGAACCGCTGCTGCGCGCGACGCATCGCTATAGCTTTTACCAGTCGAACGAAGGCCGTCATGTGAACG
Organism: Sphingobium sp. WR1; assembly: GCF_059693745.1. Classification (NCBI taxonomy): domain Bacteria; kingdom Pseudomonadati; phylum Pseudomonadota; class Alphaproteobacteria; order Sphingomonadales; family Sphingobiaceae; genus Sphingobium; species Sphingobium sp. WR1. The sequence goes on from NZ_JCATID010000003.1 coordinate 76,526, forward strand.
TGGAGGTTTCCGAAGCCCATGAAAAAGCCTTCTTAACGCTGACACTTGTTGCCGTTACCGAAGGCTGGGAAGCTCTCGGCAAAAGATATCTTTACGGGATCGTGGCTCTTCGCCTGTCTGAAGGCTGGTCCATCCTGTCATCAGGCGAACGCTACTATGTGCTCGCTCCGCCCAAATCTGTCCGTCGTCAGAACATTTGGCGCAGGTTGCTGCGTAAATTGACTGGAGATTGATGTTAGGCGGCGATCAAACCGCTTCTCGCGGTGGTGGCCGAGGATGGCAAGGAGGGTGGCGCCCGGCTTTGACATCGGCGGCAAGCGAGGCTGCCGACGATGAAGGCCCTGACTTTGGCGGTTCGCGCGACCGATCGCGTTCTAGGGGGCCGGGGCTCAACGTGCCTGACAGCGGACGCTATACCCAGACAATGCGAAGGCCGGCGGGATCGGGATGCGGACCCGTTGGCAGTCGCAAGAAGACGGCGAAATCATAACCGATCTGCTGCTTGATCTGCTGAAGCTTGGCGATGTCCAGGTCGTCGTCGACGGGATTGGTGGTTTTCTTCACTTCGACGACAAGAAGATTTGCGTCGTCATGGCCTGGTTTGTGAACGATGATGTCAGGAAAGATGCGCTTCTCGGTGAGTTCACCGGCCCCATCGGGCAGTTCGATCTCCTTCGGATAAATCCCGTGGCGATTATATTCGACATGGACTGCGTGATGATCGAAGGTGCGCTTCAGGATGGCAGCCAGGCACGCGCAGATTGTCCGTTCACCGACATCGAATTGCAGGATCGTCGCTTCCTCCTGTTGAAGCGTCGCGATCGCGGCCAGCATTGTATTTTCGATGGTCTGTTGATCCATGCCAGTCTTCTCTATGGTTCGCGCGGCTCGACGTAGTCGACATAGAAGGTGCCTCCATGCCGGTCATGGATCACGCCGGCCTCCGCAGCTTCCTCATATTTTGCCTTCGAGAAATAGCGCAGTTCGCCGTCGACCTCGATCTTGACCGCAAGGTTCTTTCCTTCCGGTTCGTCATCCGACAGGGCGATGACGCGGCGCTCCAGCATGATGGCGCCATCGTTGAGGCGTCCGCCCCGAACCGGATGCACGGCGATCGGCGGCACGTCGCGACCATAGGTGACGGCTTCGGGATAGAAGCCGATGACGACGTGCACCTCCGGCAGCTCCGAGGGCACGTCGAACGCGCGCGCCAGCACGCGCCGGGCGGTCAGCTTTCCCCACTCGCGCATATCACCGTAACGCTCGAAACCGTGGCGCTGCCAATAGCTCCACGAGCTGCGCGGCGAACATTCGATCGAGAGGAGGTTGACGTTGTCGGCAACGGCTCGTTCGAGCGAGGCGGCGAACAGCATGTCGCCCAGTCCTTGGCGCCGCCAGTCCTTGCGGACATTGGCGATGGCGGGGGCATAGCTTCCGACCTGGAAGGCGACGGCTTCGCCGCCGCGCCGAATGACCCAGAGAGTTTCATATTCGAGCGCATCCGTGATTGTGCCGCGGTTGCTCCAGAAGCCTTCGCCATCCTCCTGATATTCGCGTTCGAGCCAGTCGAGCACGGCAGCAAGGTCCGCCGGGTCAGCCCTGGCGACGTCGGGGGCGCTAGGCATAGAACGCCGCCTTGCGCGGCCCAGGCCACGACTCCTGTTCCATTTCGTCCGCGAAGTCCTGATCGCCCAGTCTCCTCGCGGCGGACGCCGCGAGGAACTGCGCGCCGAGCGCGAGCTTCACAACCGCGAGCCTGGTCAGCCCCGCCGATTTGTAGCGGCTGTCGACATAGTCGGGGAGGGCTGTCGCAACCGCCGCGACGATCGGATCGTCACGATGCGGATGCCTGGCTGCAAGCCGGCGTGCGAGTTCTTCGTGATTGTGCCCGACGTCGCGTCTGGCCAGCGCCTTGGAATCGTCGCCGAGATCGACCAGCGCCGCTTTCATCGACAACTCGGCCGTGAGGCAGATCGGTTGCAGAACGGAATCGACGCTGAAACCCGTGGGAAGGATATTCGCCACGTCTTCCAGGTTGGACAGCGCCATCCTCCACAATTCGGCGGAGGCCGCGCCGGCGGGCGGATTGACCCCATAGGCGAGGTCATAGGTGTCGGCGAACGCAAGGGCGCTGCAAGCAGCGATGGCCGGGTCTCCCCGGCACCACTGCACCCAGTCTTCATGGGTCTCGAAGCCCAGGCCCTTGTGGACCGAAATCGCGCATGTCCCAAAAATCACGGCGACGGTCACTTTGCGCACCGTGTCCACGGACGCGGCGAGGCCGATGCCTTTGCCGGGCCAAGCCTGATGCGTTTGCGGGAACAGCCGCAGATAGGCTTCGGTGATCCGGTCGACTTCCGGGTTCCCGAGCACGCCGATCACGAAACCGCTTCCGAGAATGGACATCGCGGCGCGCATCGGCCGTGCGTGCATAGCGACGCCTTCCTGCGCGAACTCGGCGTCGAGCCGCAGAAGATCCTGGTCGGTCCATCTGCTCACGACGGATCGGCCTCCGAGGTCAGCGAAATCATCGGGCCTTCGACCGGGCCAATCGCCGTGAGGACGTTGCGCACCAAGGACGTCCTGCCGTCCTCCTCCTTCTGCACGATGTAAGGATTTTCAACCTCGTCGTGGACGAGCTGCACATTCTTGATCCCGTGAAGCTCGCAGGCTTCCAGTTCCGCCGCGCCGATGTCGAACAAGACGATGTTGGTTCGGCCTTCACCAAAGGCGCTGCCATAGGCGATGCCGTCATAGCCGTGGTTCCGAAACGCCTCGGCAATGATCTGTGTCGGCGCATATCCGGCACGATTGTCCTCGCGCAGAACAGGCTCGCGGAACGCGCGGGCGACATGGCTCCAAACCGCTGCCTCGCGCTGATCCGGCGAGGGCTCTCCTTCGAGATAGAGCGGGGTGCGACCGCTATCGTCGCGCACGTCGACGAGCCTTTGGTCTGTCAGGGTCCGCATGATCGCGACCGAGACCAGCGACCCGATCCACGGCCGCACCTCGGCGATCGCCGTGTGCCGATCATCGGCCATGTAGAGGCACGGGATGCCGCGCGGATTGGCGCGGCCATCCGAGGCCGAATATGGCAAGGGAACCATGCGCGCCGGCAGGGCGGGACGTGGAAGGGGTCCGGCATCGGGGTCGTCATACTCGCCGTGAGCAACCTGCGCCCGGCAGAGCCGGTGGCCGGCGGGCAATCGGCTCTGCCGCTTTTCGGACGTCCGGATCAGTTCGTCGAGAAACGCCCGGCTGGGCGGCGATAGGAGGTAGCGGTGTTCATGGGAGACCTCGCGCGCAAAATCCCAATAGCTTCTCCAAGATGCAAAGGCGGACTCGTCACTCATCTGTTCTGATTCTCAGCACGTTACGACGCTGTCCATCGTGAACTGCTCCACAGACAGGCGCAAGGCGCTCAAGTACTTCCACGAGGCGAACAATCAACGCAGGATCAAATCCCAGACTCCCTCACTCATCAACTAAGACTCCGATTTGCAAGTGTCCGCCTCCCGAGGGGCTGCCGGATAGTCTGCGCGACCACGACACTCGCCAGGGCGATGCCGCCGCCGAAGATATGGAATAGCCTAACTGGTTTGCCGAGCAGGATGATCGCACCCACAGCAGTTAAAACGGGGAGCAGGTTCATGAATGCGGACGCCCGGCGAGGACCTGGGAGCTCCATGCCACGGATCCAGAAATATGGTAGGACGATTGATACCAGCCCCTAGTGGTAAGGTCTGGGCGTTAAGCGCTCGCATCGGAGCAGGCGCCGCGAGCACCGCCGGAAACATGATGTCAGCGCACAGAGCGCTTGGACCAAGGTCGACTGCCAGCCGGGTATGGGCAGGCTCCGTCGCCTCTCCGATTCCGGAGAGACTGCCATCTCTCAGGATGTTTCTAGCAACCGGCTCCTCGCCAGATCCAGTGCGTGCGACAACCGCATCGCCACGACCTGGTCTTTTGGGTCGATGAGGATCGCGAGTGCCTCCTCCATTAACTCGATGGCCTTCTTCAGTCCTGACTTGTCTTCAGTCATGTCCGCCTCTTTCCGCTAAACCCAACTCAGTCGGCGGGCACCCTCCGAAGGAGGATGCCGGCCCCTGAGCCGGACGATCGAAAAACGCGACGATAGACGCGCGCCTGCACCTTTAGCCGAACAGCCTGGACATGCGCACAGGCCATCCGGCCGCAAAAGCCTTGCAGCCGACTCTATCGTTCAGAGTTTCGACACTCCGGTTCGCCATCGGCGAACGCGGTTCCTCTAGCCCCATCGGCATCTACTGCCAATCGGTTACTAACTTCACCTGAATTCGCTGGAATTCGGAGGCCCGCAGAAACGCCTTAGCGAATGGACAAGCGCGCGGCGGCCACCGGCCGATACATATCGGTGCGGTCTCGCATCAGGCCCGTAAGCCAGACAAGATGACTCGCCGCGTCCGCCAACGACAGGGTAGCCACCGCATCAAACAGGCAGCGCTGGTAGGGGGAGTTGCGATCAAGGATGTCCACCAGTCGATCGCGCGCCGGGCTATGGGGATCGTTGATCTCGGCATTGGCTTCGTGAGCCGCCTCGAGGAAGGCTTCCGCCAACTCCTGCGCCTCATAGTAACCGCCTTCCAGGCTTTCGCTTATGGCCAGGGCCGCGAGCTGGCTGCGCACAGCAGGCAAATCAGGATCATTGACCGCGTCAACCAGAGGCAGGTTGAAATCGAAACCGGCAAGATAGCTGGCGATCATGGAAATATCCTTTTACGCAACGCCGAAACATATAGGGAACATATTTGCAAATTGCAAGTGTTTCGTGCATGATAAGGCGATGTCTATAGGCTCCCGCTTCAACCTCTTTCGTGCCTCCACCGCAGGGGCGCCCGCCTGCAGCGGTCGAGCTTCGGTGTAATCATGGCAGTCGTGCCTCTGCGCCTGCGTGGTGTCTTGCACACCAGCGACCGCGGGTTCCTTCTCGAAACAGAGGATGGTCATGTCTGGCGCCTATCCGGAGCTGAAGATTTGACGCCGCTCGAATATTCCGATGTCATTGTCGAGGCACGCAAGGTCAGCAACAGTCTGCTCGATGTGCTCTGGATAGGGTCAGCCTAGCGAGCAAGCGGGGCGAATGCCCGCCAGGGGCGGGCACCGGGCTCTATCTCCGCTTCGCTCCGACCAAGCCCCCTGCGGGGTCTTGTCCGCTTCGCGGTAACGATCCCTTTCGCGAGCAAGCTTCAAGGTGCCGCATCTCCCAAGCGTCCCGCATTGGGCAGCGCTGCTGCGGCCCTCGGCGGGGCGCCTCGGTCCGCAATCACCGTCGGGCGAGGTCGTTCATCGCATCCGGAGCCGCCCTCGCAGTGTCTCGGCGTGCCGCGGGTGGTCCGGGGATACAAGGGCTGCCTCCGGTCAAGAAGTTCTAGGAGATAAGGGGCCTGCCGACAAAAGTGCCTGTTTCAAAGGGGTCGGCAGGCCCCTTATCTCCAAGAACTTCTAAAGACCGCAGCGCGACGTCCCTTGCATCCCCGGACCACCCGCAGCCCTTGAGCCCCGGCGAAGGCGGCTCCGGATGCGATGAACGACAGGCACCGTCTCACCCTCCGTCGATCAGGAAGGAATGCTTCGCATACTTTGTGATTGGGCCGCTACCGCGACCGTTTTACTGGCTCAGGCTCACCAGATACGATGAAATTCTGTCAAGAAAACAATGATATATCTAAAATAAAGGGGAGGGGGTAAAGTAATTGTGCGGCTGGGGATTGTCTCGGTTGCACTTTTACTAGGAGTATAGGTGATGAATATTGGTGAGTTTAACTTGAAGAATGGCCGTCTCCTTGGTTGGATCGCCACGCGCAACATTGATATGCCCAAACTTGGCTTGCGCCCAGTCGAAAGCCAGCACGATCAGGCCCCCAATTACGAAATCGTAGAACTCAACGTGGGCAATCGCTGGGTTCAGGTCGGCGCGCTTTGGGAAGCCATCGCAAAAAAGACCGGCGAGGTATTCTTGCAAGGAAACATCGACGATCCGAGCATGGCCGAGCCGCTCCCCATCGCACTTTTCGGCTCGGTTGAGGAAGGCTATCGCGTAGCGTGGCGCAGGCCGGAACGCCGTGACGATTTCGGCTCGGCTGTTCGCACGTCCCGCGAAAACACGCCTTCCCGCAGCGGCGATGACTATGGTTTCGGAGGCAGCACCGCCGACGATAACGGCGCATTGGCCGACAACACCGCCGCCGAACTTGACGATGAAATCGCGTTCTAACGGCTAGGCCAAGACGGGCCGGGGGAGCGCAGCCACGCTTCCCCGGACCCTGACCGATCATCCAGTCATCAGGAGTCAGACTCATGAGCAAGAAATCAGCTAACAAGACCGTTAGCACCTTCACGGACATTGCGGAACTTTATGCCGAAGAAACCGCCACCCCGGACTTTCAGGCATCCTTTGGTGACCCGCTCCCCCTTTCGATCATCGAACCGGGGGACGAACCGGGCGAACACACCATGCCCGAACCCTTCGCGGCGCAGAAGGTTTGCGGCGAGCTTATCACGTCACTTCATAACCTGTTGAAGGATACCCGCCTTGACGCGCTGGCCCCTCAAATCGCGTGGGGCATCGTCAACAGCTTCCATTTTGTCGCTGGAACGCTGGAACGCCAAGAGGACCGGCTTGCCGACAAGATACGCGAAATGACGCGGCGCATGGAGCCGGGCGAGGTGTTCAACAAGGAACTGGAGGACTTGCAGCTTCAATGCCAGTCGCTTGCCGAGCAGCGCGCCAATGTCGAAACAATGCGAGACTATGCAGCAGCCCTCTATAAGGCTTGCTGGCGTCGGGCATGGGTGCAGGCCAAGGGCAGCAAAGCGTCATCCGTCACGACCGCAAGCTATATCAACGCACTGGACTTCCTACGCGAACGCGCCCTTGCCAAGCGCGAGAAGCACCAGCCGCAAGGCCCTATTGTCATCTTTTCCGGCCCCGCCATTTGGGAGCAATGGGAACCCCTTTGGACCAAGCTAGGCGAAATCAAAGCCCGCATCCCCCATATGACGCTTGTTACCACCGGCCAGCGCAAGGGAGCAGACGCCATTGCAGCAGCATGGGCCGCGCGGGAAGGCGTCCCCGTCGTCGCCTATGGCCTCTATGGGGGAGGCAAGAAACCGGCTTTCACCCGCAACAAGAAGCTGGCCGAGCTTGAGCCGGTCGAAGCCATCTTGTGCGAAGGTTCAGGCATACAGGCCAATCTTTATCAAACCATGCGGCAACAGGGCGTTCCTATTCATGCCTTCCACTGGCCCAAGGATAAGCCCAAGCCGACCCCGAAGCAGGCAACCGGCCCGATAGAGCCGCGAGACACATTCAGCCGCGCCAGACGCTACGCCTGACCTGATATAGCGCGGCGCTTCATTGGCGCCGCGCTACCCATCATCATCATAGACCCGCCAACCCGCCAAGGCTGGCGCGCTTTCCAGCGCGCTGGCCTTTTTTCGTGCCGCCGGTCGCCGCCGCGCCTGACGGCGCGGCGGCGAAAGAGAAAAAAAAGGGGGCAGGGCGACAAACTCATGCCCCTACGGAGGCACCCGAAGCCGCACCGTCATTCCCCTTTTGAGGGGGAGTCGCCGGCGATGGCTTCCCCGAACGGGGGGCATCGGATGCCGCTAAAGCCCCCTTGAGCGCGACCAACGCCGCAGCGCCGCCCAGCCGCAGCACATGGCCCAGCACGTCGCGGAACTCTCGTTCCGTCATTTGCTCGACAGGCAGCGCCGTAACTATCGCAGCATAGCGATCCCGTAGCTTCTGGCGCATCGCTACAATCTCGCCAGCAATCTTCTTTTCCCGCTCGACCAGATCGGCGAGCCTATCGCGTTCCGACATTTTCGGCATGACCAGTTTCCTTCTCTCAAGGCTGGTCCGCTCGTCACGCGATCCTTGTCGCATAGGCGCAACCGCACCACAAGCGACACCGCCGCGCAGCGCGGCCCATCCCCCCACATAGACCCAGCCGCCAAGGGTGCGCCCGGCAGCGGTGGAGCAGACGCAGCGACGCCGTCGCTGCGGGCAAGCGACGCACGCGCTTCGCGGTTTGTAATGCACCGTACGCACGGGTGCTAAGGCCAGAAATAGCATTAAAAACAACAACATATTCTGTCTGACACGTCGGACAAAATCGACATTCTGTGTCCGACACCAGTGACAACTCAGTATCGAACCGCCAAAAAGCCCAGCATTACTGCGGCTTTGCGCTGTCTGACGCGTCGGACATGCTGAATTTCTTGAGGTTTCCTCGAAGGCCGGCTATAGTGCCAGTCGCTTCAAGACCGCCTTGGCGAAGCTCCATCAGGAGCTACCGCCTTGGCGCGTATCACCATCCGTATCGATGACGATCTGCTCGACCGTCTGAGCCGCCGTGCGCGGCGCGTCGGCGTCACCGTCTCCGAACTCGTCAGACCCGCACTCGAGCACGCTGCCGACAGCCGCGCGGGCTATGTCTTCACCTCGCAGGACGAGATCCTCGCCGGCGTTCTGCAGACGATGTCCATCGTCGCGGCGGCGGTACGGAAGCGTTCGCCCGAGACGCTCGAACAGGGCATGGCGGATGCTCGTGCCCTCCTCCACGAAAAGGGGTTGCTCGCCCCAGGAGAACAGCCGTGAAGCGGGGTAGGCCAACCCCCGCCGACATGGTGCTGGCGCTACGCCTGGCCCCCAGCATGGGGACCATATGGCCCACGATCATGCCTCTCGGCGGGAGGCGCGCGCGATGAGCATCTTCCGCAACGACACCCTGGGGAGCTGGACCCGCGGCGGTCAGGCGATCGTCCACAATGTCCGGATGACCACCCAGGTCTTCTTCCAGACCTTTGTCGCCGGGCTGGTCCTCTGGGTGATGGGCACCTGTTGGTATGCCTTCGAGAAGTCGAATGAGTATCAGCGGTTCGTCCTGGTCAAGCTGGTCGAAGCGACCTTCAAGGTGGATGCCGCGCCGGGGACCAATGACCCGGTCCTGTTCCGCACTCCGGAGGGGCGCCAATACTGGACCTCGGCCGACGCACTGGTCGAGTCCGGCGTCGTCAAGCAGGCGCTCCACAAGCTCGAAACCGATCTCATCCACGGGGCGCTACTGGCGGGTCTGTTCGCCCTCGCGGCGCTGGCCTGGGCCTGGTTCTATTTCACCAGAACCGGGAAAGGCCTTGGCTCCAACGAGTATCTGCGGGGCGCCCGTTTCGGAACCGTGGCGCAGGTCCGTCGGGCGCTCTGGCGTCAGAAAAAAGGGTGCCTCGTTATCGGGGGGGTGGCCGTACCGGACGCCTTCGAGCCGGAACATATCCTCATCTGCGGTGCTCCGGGGACGGGCAAGACCAACTCCATTACCACCATGCTCACGGGGATCCGCAAACAGGGCAAGCGTGCGATCGTCTATGACACCGCCGGTTCCTTCGTCGAGAAATTCTATCGGCCGGGGCGCGACATATTGTTGAACCCGCTCGATGAGCGGACCGCCATCTGGAGTCCCTGGGTCGATGTGCCCAAGGAGTATCATTACGATCAGATCGCTGAATCCACGATCCCCGACAAGCATGGCGACCCCTTCTGGTCGAAGGCTGCCCGTGGGACGCTGGTCGCCGTGCTGCGGAAACTGGCTCGGCAGCAGCACACCCTGATCTCGGTCCTTCTCGACCGGGTATTGCGTTCCCCGCTCGCCGACCTCGCTGCCTTTGTGAAAGGGACGGATGCAGCAGCGTTCATCTCCTCCGAAGGGGAACGCACGTCGGCAGGCATCCAGGCCGAGCTCGCTTCGGTCATGCGAAGCTTCTCCTATCTCGACGATACCGAAGATGGATTCTCGATCCGGCGCTGGGTGGAAAATGAGGAGGACGACAGCTGGCTCTTCATCACCGTGAAGGCCGACCAGCTTCCCTCGCTGCGGCCCCTCATCACGGTCTGGCTCGATATCGCGATCAGCGCGATCATGAGCCTCACCCCCGACCGTAACCGTCGCCTCTATTGCGTTATCGACGAGTTGCCGACGCTCCAGAAACTTCCCAGCTTGTCCGACTTTCTCGCCCGCGCGCGCAAGTATGGCGGCTGCGGGGTTCTCGGTTTCCAGTCCTATCCCCAACTCGAAGCGACCTACGGGATTCAGGATGCTGCGGCCATCACCGGCTATTGCTCGACCTGGGTGGCGCTCCGGGCAAACGACACCACCACCGCCAAGCACGTCTCGGAAAATCTCGGCCAGGTCGAACAGGTCGAGGCCAATGAGGGTATGTCCTACGGCGTCAACGATATGCGCGATGGAGTCAACCTCTCGCGCATGCAAGTGACCCGCCCACTGGTAATGCACACGGAGGTCACCAACCTTCCCAACCTTTCCGGCTATCTCCGGTTCGGCCGCAACTTGCCGGTCGTGCGCTTCACCGACCGCTACAATGCACTGCCTACGGTAGCTGAAGCTTTCATCGAACGCACCGAAGCCCCCAAACGCCTTCCCCAGGGCAAGACCATCATCGCCCACGCGCGCGCCGTGCGCCGCGCGGCAGAAGCCGCGGCGGAGCAGGCGAGGGGAGGCGACAACGGACCGGCGCCCCATGCTGCACCGCCATCGCCCCCTCTGGCCCAAGGTGATTTGTTTGGGAAGGAGAAAACCCCACCCATCGTCGAGCCTGTCGTAACGCCGCCGCCCGAAGATGCAGCAGCAGATGATGAGGCCTTTGTACCTGCCGCACCCGATAGTCCCGAGACGGATGACGACCTCGCCGCTGCGGGAGTTGCCCCTGATAACGAGCCCAGGACCGCAACGCCCGTCATCCTGCTTGGGGCGTCTCGCGGCAGCGTTCGGGTGGCGCTCGCCAGCCATGACCGTGCCGACGGCGCCCGCGAGCAGGCGAAACCGGCATGATCCATCCTCGCCGCCTCAAAGGCACCGCCGCCAATATCAGTCGATACTATACGGTAGGCGATTATTACACGAAGGGTGGGGATGAACCATCCGAATGGGGCGGGCGGATCGCGGCTGACCTTGGTCTCTCGGGGCGGGTCGATCCCAAGCAGTTTGAGGAACTCCTTGCCGGTAAGGTCGGTGACCAGCAACTTGGCCGTCGTCGCAAGGAGGGTATCCAGCATCATCCCGGTTGGGACTTCAACGTCAGCGCCCCCAAATCGGTCTCTATCCTGGCGCTGGTAACGGGTGATGAGCGGATTATCGCCGCTCATGAAAAGGCGGTCAGCGCGGCGCTTTCCTATCTTGAGGAACATGCCGAACTCCGCCGACGGGTCGAAGGAGAGGTGGTCCACGAGACAACCGGGCGCTTACTCTTCGCTCGGTTCACCGAGCATGCAAGCCGCGAACTCGACCCGCATCTCCACACCCACGTCGTCACTCTCAATATGACCAACCATGCGAACGGCGAGCGCATGTCGAGCCTTGAGACGCGTTCGATGTTCGCTGAACAGATCGTTGCCGGACAAATCTATCGAAACGACCTGGCCCATAGCCTTCGCGAAATTGGTCATGAGATCCGCTTCGATCCACGAAAGGGACTGTTCGAAATCGAAGGCGTCCCCGGCCAGCTTATTCGCGATTTTTCACAGCGCGCCGAGCAGATCAATGCCCATGCGGAGGAACACGGCCACACCGGACAAGCAGCACGGCGTATCTCTTTCTTCGAGACCCGAAAAGCGAAAGAGAAGATCGGGATCGACGAACTGCATGCGCAATGGCGCACACGCGCCGAACCTTATCGTGAACATCTCGACAAGGTCCTGGCGGCGGCCGAAGAGCGCGGCGAAAGAACGATCGAAACCAACCCGAGCGTCGCTCGCCGCGCGACATTGTTCGGCATTCGTCAGAGCGAAACGCGCGAGGCGGTCAACAATGTCGGACGCCTCTATCGCACGGCACTTGCTTCCCATGTCGGCGAGGTCCGGTTTACAGACATACGTCCGTTGTTCGACGCGCAGGAAGAGAGCCGCAAGCTCCTCAAGACCGTGCGGCAGACCGGCGATCAGCCGCTCCCGCGGGGACGTACTTCACGACGGACAGCGAAACTCGAATTGGCTCTGTCCGAACACCTCTCATTGGCAATGGGCGACGTGTCTCCTGCAGCTGATCGCAGGCGCTTGAGCGAAGCCGCGATTGCGATCGGCCTGACCCAGGCGCAGGCCGTGGCGCTCGAAGCCATCGGCAGCGGCCGGGATCGGCTTGTCGCAGTCCATGGCGTGGGAGGCGCGGGCAAGTCGACCCTTGTGCGCGGCCTGGTCGAGGCAACACGTACCGATCATATCACCCTGGCGTTGGCCCCAACCTCTTCCGCAGCAGCGGATCTCGGCGAAAAGGCCGGCATTGAATCCCGGACCGTCGCATCGCTTCTGGCAAGCGGCGGCTTCGGGATCACCGACAAACATATCCTGGCGCTTGACGAGGCGGGCCAGCTTTCCAACCGACAGGCCCTTCGCATGCTGGAGATCAGCAGGGAAACCGGGGCCCGCCTGATTTTTCTCGGCGACAATAAGCAAACGGGGGCGATCGAACAGGGTAAGGCATTCTGGCTGATGCAGCGCCTTGGCCTTCCGACCAGTCAACTGACCGAGTCCATCCGCCAGAAAACGGATGAGATGAAGGAGGCCGTCACTCTCGCGCGTAAAGGCGATTATGCCGGCTCAGTCGCAAAGCTGGACCGGGTCACAACAGGTGAGAGCGCTGAGAAGCTCGCCAAGGACATGGTCGCTGAATGGACGCAGCTCAAACCGGCCACGCGCGCCAGCACCAACATTCTGGTCCTCGACAACGCCACCCGACTGATCGTCAATAGCCACATACGCGAAGCGCTGAAACGCGAGGGAGCGGTTGCCGCCCAGGACCACCGGCTTGAAGTCCTGACCCCTGCGGGTATGTCCGATCAGGAGAAGCAGGTCGCCCGCTTCTATACCGCCGGACAGGTTCTGAAGTTCGCGCGGGACAACGCTGGACTTGGGATTGCGCACGATACTGAATATCGCGTTGTTTCGATCGGCCGGAACGGACAAGGCCGTCAGATCGTACGCCTAGTCGACGAGAATGGGCGGCAGATCGACTGGAATCCGCGCCTCGGCAAGGCAGCGCACGTCAACGTATTCGTGAACGATGAACGCCAGCTCGCACAGGGCGACCGTATCCAGTGGCGTCTCGTGAACAAGGACATCCAGGTCAAGAACGCTGAGCGAGGCACCGTCCTCGCGCTCGAGGGCACCATGGCCACGATCCAATGGGATCGCGGTGCACGGGTCCAGACCGTCGACCTTTCCGTCCATCGCACCTGGGATCACGGCTACGCCGAAACAGTCTATTCGGCGCAGTCCAAGACCTATGCTCGGGTCTATGTGCTAGCGCCCGTCGAGTCCGGCCTGGTCAATGGCCAGAACTATTACACTGCAATCACGCGAGCCGAATTTGGTGTAAAGCTTTGGACGGAGAACGTCGCCCGTCTCGCCGAAAAGCTCGCCGCGCATTCAGGCGAAAAAACCTCGTCACTCGAAGCGCTCAATCGGCTGAGGCTCGACAGCCACAAGGTTCGTGGCGCGCGCCACAAGGACCGGCATGATCGCTCCCGCGAGGAGAACGCGCGTACTCGTGAAGCTCGCAAGGCCGAGAGTGCGGATGAACAACAGCGGCGCGAGGGTGCAGACCGTGGCCATCGCGGCATAGGCGATACCCTTGCGGGCCGCGCTCAGGAGAGTGCCGCCCTCGTCGATCGCTTCCTGCGCGGCACGATCGAGCGCGATCGCGCTCGCACGGCGATGGAGCATGAGCGCGGCGGCGCTACCGAGCATGCCCCCCAATCCCAATCCCAACCCCAGCCTCAACCCGATCATGGCCATGGCGGCCATGGCGGCGGACATGATCGATAGGAGAACCACATGGATATTCTGCTGCTGCCGACGCTTTTCGCTATGCTATTGGTGTTCCTGCTCAGGCGCTACCATATCCCAATCAAACACCGTTGGCGTCGTCGTCAGGCACGAGCGATGTGTGAACAATTGCGCGGTCCGGATCGCGACCAGCCTGCGGGACTACATTACGCACGGCTTCGGGCGATGGACCCGCTGGCATTTGAAGAATTGCTGCTCGAAGCTTTCGAGCAGCGGGGGCATCGCGTGATCCGCAATCGGCGCTACACAGGCGATGGCGGCGTCGACGGCGAGGTCGTCATTGATGGCGAGCGCTGGCTGATTCAGGCGAAGCGCTATCGCGACGCGATCCGGCCCGAGCATGTCCGTGACTTCGCCATGCTCTGTGCGACCCGAAAGCGCCGAGGCATGTTCATCCATACCGGCCGCACTGGAGGGATGAGCCGCACGGTGGTTCTCAGCGCGGACGGTATCGAAATCGTCTCCGGGCAGCGATTGCTCGCCCTGCTGACAGGCGCGCCATTCCACCCCGGCGGTTTTCCCCCTCTTGCCAGCGTTGGCTCTGGCCGTTCCGGCTTTCGCGATCGAGCGCCGCTGTGAGCGAGTGGAATTTCCAGACCGCCTGTTTTCGGCATTTCAGAATCGCGTGCGCGACACTGGCGATCTTGTCGGCGGTCTGCACATCGAATCCAGCACTGGCAAAGCGGGGGGCTTCAGGCGAGGCATCGGAAATTGCCCGTTGTATCCGTATTGCCGCGCGCGGCCATGGATGGCTTGAGAAAACTCTTTGGGGGCTGCGTGAGCAGGAAGCCGGCTGGCTGGGTGCGGAAGTTGCGAACACCAACGGCACCCACGATCTAGGACCGCTCCAAATCAACAGCTGGTGGGTGCCGCGCATTGCCCGCCTGGTCGGCAAGCCCGAACCACTGGTCCGACACTGGTTGCGGCATGATGCCTGCTTCAACGCCGAAGCGGCCCGCTGGATCTTCCTGTCCGGACTGAGGACGACCGGCGACTATTGGAAGGCGGTCGGCGTCTATCACAGTCCAACGGTCTCACGCCAACTGGCCTATGCTGAAAAGGTAGCTACGCATATGCGCGCAAGGTTCGGTCCGAACGTTTTTGGGACGGAAAGCGCGGGGGGCGGGAGGTAGGTGAAAGGGAGGTGCGGTGGCGGGGGAGCCGAGCAATCTCTCGCTTCAGCAAATTCACTCCCAAGACCGAGAATATTCATGGTCGCGGAATAGCTCGGGTAAGCCTGAAATCTGTTTGAAGCGGACGACTTCGTCGGTGTCCATGCCAAGATTGCGTTCGACATCTTTGTCGCTCCACCCGGAACGCAGCAAGGCCACGACAATATCCGTCATGGGCGGAACCGCATGGACCCCGCGAGCGCGATTGTGTCGGATGGTGGCGGCGATGCGCTCAGCTCTTCCCGTTTGCGCTGTCCGGATCGCAACGATCGGCAAATAGCCATGGATACGTTCACGGATGCGTTTGGATTTCTTGCCGACAGCCTGGCGGTGAAAGCCGTCCACGACGATGTGGCGATCATCTTCTTCATGGGAAACGATAGGCTGCGTAAAGCCATCGGCGTCGATCGAACGCTCCAGCAGCGACATTTCTGGTGGCGCCACCGTATTCGGGTTATAGTCGTTGCCTTCGACCTTTTCGGCCGGAACCCATTGCACGCAATCGACGGGTTGGTCGGCGAACGGGCTATGCGAGTGGAGCTGACGCCGCAGCTGGTTGAGTGCTTCCACCCGTCGGGCGAGGGGAAGCTTGTCCAATTCGCAAAACAGGGCTTCAGCCTGCTGCACGATCTGCGCGACCTGCGGCATGAGCGTTCCTTTTCAACGTTACCCAGGATCCCCGGGTGGAATGGGTGATGAAACCATATGGCGCGAGTGGTTGCACGCATGTTTCCGGCACACTCGCCCAGCTTTCGGCGCCAAGATCATCAATGTAGGCCAGGACCGCCATGCGTAATGCACGAAACAGGCCATTGCCGCGTATCTCGGGGCACACATAGCCGTAGCGGATTCTGAATATATCCGCCTGCCGTTCGACACCAACGAAGCCAAGAACCTCTGCTTTTGGCGTGCAGCGCGCAACGAACCAGCGATAGCCGGCCCCGTCGTTAAGCGGATATCCGCCGCAGTCCCTCCGGACAGCTGCGCTGGCGAAGAACCGGCCCATGACAGAAAAGAAGGCGGCCTCACCGTCGGCAGAGCGCATCTGGGTAATTTCGAAGCTGTCGGGAATGTTCATCCGTTACCGCGATGTGTCAGGGCCAGGGTGTCGATATCGCGCCGGGCAAATCCAAATGAGAGGGAGCGCGCCATGTCCTGCTTGAGCAGCGATAGGGCAACGCGACGCCAGGACGGTTGCTGCTTGCGATTTTCCAGTTTCGGATCGCCTGCATCCGGCCAGGATGACAGCGGATAACCGTGAACAGCCCACCAGTCGATGAAGCGCTGGATGCGGCGTTCATATACGGTGCGTAAGGCTCCCGGCATGCTCTTGAGCAGGAATTCACTATACTGCCGCCACGTCGTGAATGTCGGGGGCAGTCCGAGGCCGCCGCGGTAACCCAGAAAACGCTGGCGGCTGTAGCGGGCAGCGTAGTTTGCACCGGCAACGCGTTTGACGACGCGAAACCAGGTCTCCGGCTCCAGTCGATGAAAAAGATCAAGGCCCTTGCGCTGATCGTCACCATAGGGTTGGCATATCCGCATCTGGGAAAAGGGCAGGCCAGCCTTGTACATTTGATCGTAGAGGCGATTGTAGGCGCAACCGTGTTCCGAGATATATCGCCAGAGATCTTCGAATTTCCAATCGTAGATCGGAAAGAAGGTGACGGCGTCACCGCCAGCAAGATCGCGGGCGCTCCATTGTACAGGAACGCCGGTCCGAGGGGAGCGCCACGCGCTTTTCTTGACACGCGCGCGCCGCTTGACCGCCAGGTAACGGTTCAGGGACTCATCCGAGCGGATGCCTACCAGGAAAGCCGTCGGCGTCCCGTCCGCCAGCCACTCGTTGAATGCGGGTATGAACTCTTCGAACTCCATGCGGTATTCGTAGAAGGGGAAATAGCCTTGATCACAGATGACAGAGCGATGCTCAGGCAGCGGACGAATCCAGTCAGCCTCGCGCTCCGGTTCCCAGGAACACCAATAGGGCTCTTCCAGGCTGGAGGCGTTGCGCAGGTTGATCGGCAGGCAAATCCACCACGGCCGGACATCGTCCCGGTCGAACATCTCGATCACATGATCGATTGTGAACTGATACTGCCCCTCGAGGTCTACGAAGAGGACGTCGACAGGAACGCGTCCGAGCTCGTGAGCGACTTCCAGAGCCAGATGAAGCGTGACCGAACTGTCTTTCCCACCGGAAAAGGCCACGCATACGCGCTCGAAATGCCTGAACACGAGACGCATCCGTGCCTTTGCGGCTTCGTAGACATTCGCCTCATGGTAGCTTTTTCCAGCCATGCGTGTCGTTCGTCTCCTGCCGGATCCGCGCTACACAGAATGGCGATGAATACCGTATGCGTCGCGTTCCTCACAGACCACCCAGTGTGGTGAGTGCAGTATATTCTAGATCGCCGGGGCTTCATCGGCACTAGGAGAATCCCTAACACGTCCTGTGCCTTCCGGACATGGTGACGAAGTGGCTGTCATGGGCTGAGAAAAGGCTTCAATTGACTGGCTGGAGGCGATTGGGCTCCATCGTAAGCTGGGTTGCGTCTTTCAGCCCGGCCCATGTTAATGAGCCGTAGCTACGAACGAATCCGAATAGCGACGCGATAACAGCGTCAACGCGACCTGCGCGGATTGCGAGAGCTCTTGCCCTGCTGTCGGGTTCCGCCCTCGCGTTGTCCCAGCAGGAAATCCCGCACATAGACCACGCGGGGATGGCGCAGCGCGGGCTTGTTCCAGGCGAGATAGAGCGTGTTTTCCGGTATAGTGCCCGGCGTCGGCAGCACGGCGATCTGACCGGCCGTGACCGCATCCGCGCAGAGATAGTCGGGAAGCACTGTCCAGCCCGCACCGGCCTTCGCCATCTCCAGCAGCAGGCGCAGGTCCGGCGCGGTCGCCACGGCCTGCATGTCGGGGGTCTTGTCGAATATCCGCTCAAAGAACTCGCGCACCAGCGGCAGGGTCTCGCCATAGGCGATGCACGGCAGGGCGCACAGGAAGTCGGCCGTCACGCTTCTGGCCTTCGCCCGATCGGCAAGGCTGGGGGCCGCCACCGGCAGCAAGCGTTCACGCCCCAATTCCGCGAACCCATGCGCCTTGCCTTCGGGTGGCGAAGCGGTGACGGCCAGATCGGCATGGCCCTCGTCGAGCGCGGCATAGATGCGCGCGCGATCCCCGGTCTGGATGCGCAGCCGCAAGCCTTCGCCGGTCAGCGGCGCCAGCCTCGGCGCAATCCGCAGCGACAGATATTCGGCCGGGCCGACGATATGCACCGTGCCGCTCAGATGCGAAGAGCGCGCCTGCGCCGCGCCCATCGTCGCCTCGATCCCGTCGAGATGGGCGGCGACCGAACGCGCGAGATCGTCGGCCGCCGGCGTCGGGGCGACACCGCGCGCCTGCCGCACGAACAGCGGCTTGCCCAACATGGTTTCCAGCGCGGCGATATGCGCCGAGGCGGCAGGCTGGGTGATGCCGAGCCGCTGGGCCGCCCGCGTCAGCGAGCCGGCGCGATAGGCGTCAAGGAATGTGCGCAGATAGATGAGGTGGTTCATGTCAGATCAGCCATAAGAATATCTATAGCTGATAGCATAAGGAACGATTTCTGTCATGGCTTCGGATCGGGCAGGCTCGCGCGACCCAACCACGGAGCCGCCCCATGACCGAACTTATTTCCCAGATCAAAATCCTCTTCATCCTCACCTCTGCCAGCACCATGGGCGTCAGCGACAAGCCGACCGGCCTCTGGTTCGAGGAACTGGCGACGCCTTATTATGCCTTCCTCGACACCGGCGCATCGGTGACGCTCGCCTCCATTACGGGAGGACCAGCCCCCATTGACCCGCGCTCGGTCAAACCGAAAGGCGAGAACGAGGACAGCGTGGATCGCTTCCTCGGCGATGAGGCAGCTTCCAGCGCGCTGAATGCGACGCTCGCACTCTCCGCCATCGACATCTCCGAATATGACGCGGTGTTTCTGCCGGGCGGCCACGGCACCATGTGGGATTTGCCCGAAAGCGCCGAACTGGCCGCGCTGCTCGGCAAAGCCTGGGCGGACGGCAAGGTCGTCGCCGCTGTCTGCCACGGCCCGGCCGGGCTGGTGAACGTCAAGGACGAGACCGGCGCTCCGCTGGTAAGCGGCCGCCGCGTCACCGGATTCTCCGACAGCGAGGAACGCGCGGCCGGACTGGACGAAGCCGTGCCCTTCCTGCTGGAAACGCGGCTGCGCGAGCTGGGCGGCCGCTACGAAAGCGTGGCGGACTTCCAGCCCTTCGCCATTGCCGATGGCCGGCTGGTGACGGGTCAGAACCCGGCATCCTCGGCCCTGACCGCCAGACTGACTCTGGAGGCGCTGAACAGCGAGAAGACCCAATGAGCGCCCCGGCCATGGAAACAAGGTCGCAGGCCGGTCGCATCCCGCTGGTCATCTATGTCTTCGCGCTTTCGGCCTTTGCCCTCGGCTTCACCGAGTTCGTCACCATCGGGCTGGTGTCGGACATAGCCGCTGACCTGAATGTCGGTGTCGATCGTGTCGGCGCGGCGGTCGCCGCCTACGCCATCGGGGCCACCATCGGCGCACCGATCCTGACCGCGCTCGCGGCGAGCTGGAGCCGCAAGCATCTGCTGCTGGCGGCGATGATCGTCTTCACGATCGGCAATTTCCTCGTCGGCCTGTCCGGCGATCTTCATTCCCTGCTTGCGGCTCGCTTCGGTTCCGGACTGGGCCATGGCGTCTTCCTCGCCGTCGCGTCCAGCGCCGCCACCCGACTGGTCGCGCCCGAACGCGCGGGCAGCGCCGTGGCCGTCGTCTTCGGTGGTCTGACGCTGGCACTAGCCTTCGGCGTGCCGATCGGCACCTTTCTCGGCGGGATCTGGAGCTGGCAGACCATCTTCATGGGCGTCGCGATCTGCGGCGCGATTGGTGTCGCCGGTCTGGCGCTGCTGATGCCCGATGCGAAGGACGGCGGCGCGGCGAAGGACGCACTGCACAATCTGCTGGCGCTGATCGACCGACGCCTGCTCGGCGCGGCGTTCATCACCGTGCTGGCCTATACCGGCTCCTTCTGCCTGTTCTCCTACATCTCGCCGCTGCTGATCGAGGTGACGGGCATGAATGCTGCCTGGGTCAGCACGATGATGCTGGTCTATGGCGTGGCGGCGGCTATCGGCAATGTCGTCGGCGGGCGCATGACCGACAAGCTCGGCCCGGACAGGGCGGTGATAATCGTTCTCGTTGGTCTGGCCCTCGTGCTGGCGGCGATGTGGCCTGCCGTGCATTCCGTCCCGGCCATGGCCGTGCTGATCGCGGCGCTCGGCGCGCTGACCTATGCGGCGGTCCCCGCGATGCAGGCCCGCGTCATCGGCATCGCCGAGCGGCAGGCCCCCAAGGCGCTCGCCGCTGCCGCCGGCCTCAACATCGCCGGGTTCAACTCCGGCATCGCCCTAGGTTCGCTGCTCGGTGGCGGCGTGATCAGCGCGTTCGGCCTGACCGCGACGGCCATCGTGGGGGCAGTCGCTGCCATCGCCGGAATCATAGTGCTGGCGGTTCAGCGGCACGCAGCCGGGAGATGATGATGGGCAGGCGGACCATGGCTATCTCAGTCTCGCGCCACCGGCGGCGAGGCAGCTTGAAACAGTAAAGAGGTAGGGATGCGGAGGCGTCCGCAACAACATCGGCCACCGGATGCTCCGCTGACGCTTTCCAGCGCACGCATACCGATGGTCGCGTTGGTCCAGAGTCATAGCGCGTCGCCGCCGGAATCCTTCGATTGGCCCGGTCGACCCAATAGTGAGGCGATGCCAATGTATTCCCGCAACCGTGCCTCTGGATTGCATTATCGTGAGGACCAGCAGCTCGAACACATCGCGTCCAATGACATCGAGGTCGTTTGCCGGTCAGGCCCGTGGTCAAGATTCATCGTCCGGCTTCTTGCTCCGAGCCTGATTCACAACTGCCGCCTCCCAGTCGACAGGATCTGGCCCTGGTTCGAGCCTGTGCGTTTTCGGTGAAAGCCCATTTTCGACAGTAGCACGATCCCAAAGGAATGGCCTGTCTCCAATACCGGTTCGCCTTTCCCCAAGATCAAGGCCGAGCACATGATGGAGCATGATACGCGTAGAGCGCAGAGCGACCCGGAGCGGTCCTGTCAGGCCCGGTCGCGAGGCGTGGATAGCAGCAGGTGGGGCCGCAGTCTCCAGCAACCCTAGAAGCACTTGCTCGTCGTTGGTGAGAACCGCGGCGCTTTCATCCCCCGCTCGAAAACGGCGCCCGGACCAAGCTTCGAGAATTGACAGGAGTGCTGCGATGGCGGGGGCCAGAAAGCCAGCGTCGCGTACTTCGAGCCGCGCGAACAAGGTCGGCAGAATGGGGCGATGCCGGTCTACCGTTTCTCGCCAGCAGCGCGCCGCATCGACGATGATCGCTTCCGGGGTAAGAGGGTCAGGAAAGGCAGCGGCAACACAGGACAAGGTGGTTTCCTCTCATACAACACCCCTGTTTCTGGTTGACCATCAGGTGTTTAGGGGAGCGATGTTGCACGGACAAGACGATCAGCATCAAGCACCCTTCGCTGGCTATCTGCCACAGCACACGCTGTCCTCTGAAAACGGGGTTGAAATGAGGCTTCTAGCCGGAATTGTTCAAAGTGCGGGATGATTGGGCGATTTTGACCTTCGGCCAATCCTCACCAAGCGTCACGAACTTGATCGCCCGGCCTTTACGCAGTTCCTCGACCGGGAAGACGAGCGTCTCCTGATCTGCCGCGCCGACAATGATCGCCGACAGCGCGCCGGATTCCGAAATGACGGGCGCACCCAATGCCTGCGGCTCAGCAAGGGGGCGATTGCGGCCACGGGTCACGAGGCCGCAGTAGGAATAGTAGAGTGTCGCACCGAGGTCGGGAATGCGCACCTCGTCCAGGTCTCCAGCAACCCGTCCCTTGCGATTGATGACCGGGCTCGACAATTGGCGGTTCGTTCGAATTGAGCCGCTACGACGGAAATCACCATAGTCGGGATCCGTCCATGTGGGATCATTTAGGCGCCGAACGTGGAACAGGCCATCACTCCAGATTCCCTCCCGGAAGTTTCGGACCGTCGCAAGGGGTTTTGCGTTCTCCCGCTGGCTTTCGAACAACGGGGTCGCCCCGAGGCGAATGACGTGGAAGCCCAGATTGGAGCTCTCTGGACCCAGGACCTCCTCAGGAGGGACCAGCGTACCCAATGCGAGGCGTTGCTTTCCAGGCCCCCGGATCAAAGTGCAGGAGACCTCCTCGGCGCTCGGCAGCAGATGCGAATGCGCGGTCAACAGAAGATAGAGATTGTCATCCTCGCAGTCTTCACGTGTGATGATGGCGGAAATCATCATGCGAGCGTCGCCGTCGCCGACAATGCCGATCTTGATGATGGTCCCGAGCCGGAGGGCGTTGTTGGCAACCCGGCTGGGTTCTGAAAGACCGCTACGCTTCGTCATTTGGGGGCCTGTTGCGATGAATGTTGACGGATGCGACCTGAACGGACGCCGGGCCTACACGGAGAGGAAACAGGCGCAGCTGTTCGGCTTTGCGCCTATCCTCCGCATCGAGGACAACCTTGATCGGTCGACCGTTGGTGAAACAGTCATCCACTATGATCGTGGTTTGAAAATCGAGCCCATAGGCTCGACCGATATGGAGGAGCGTCTTGCGCACCGTTCGCGGTAGAGTTTCGAGCGAAACGCCCGATTTTCCCATGCCGTCGTTCGTCCAGCGAAACACCTCCCTGTCATAGTCGCTCACATCGGCTGCGGCGGAATGTTCGACGGCCTTTTCCCGTAGGCCGACGAGTTCTGTCGCGCTCAACAGGTCCGCCGCGGCCGGCTCAGCGCCATGCCGGATGATGACGCGATCGAACTCCGATGGAGGGTCGAGCGGCGCGCCGTCGTCGTTGTCGGGTATCATCCTGTGCTGATCCTCCTCGACTTCGAGCACCCCTTTGACGGCCGTCACATATCGCCTCGTTCCGTTGCTGAAGAAGGCGAGCAGCAGCTTGTTGATAGGGGCGGCAGTGAATGAATAAGGACTGGTCGACCGGTGCAGAAGCGTGATCTTACGATTGGTGAGGCGATCGTCCGCGCCCGCAAACGAGGACAGCTTTCCTTGTGTCTCCTGGCTGAAGACCACCCTACGGTAAAAGTCGCACGGATCAGTGCTGTCGCCAGTTCCCGGAATCCTATGCAACGCTCGCTCTGCCTCGACCTCCAGGACATCATGCTTAACTTCGCTGTCCGTCAACGCGACAGCCAGCATATGGGCAGCACGCGTGACCTTGGCGCCGAGAATGGGTGAGAGCACGTCGATGAGGCCGCCATCGCCCGTGCCGCTGACGAGAACCGCCTGGGCTTCATCAGCTATGGCGTTGGGCGACCAGTAGCTCGGTGATGTGAGCGCGCCCAAACCGCGCTCCGGCTTGAAGCCGGTGGCGAGGACGACAATGTCCGCCTCGATACTGGTGCCGCTCTGAAGTTCAAGCAAAACGCCGCTGGCATCGTGCTGTAGCCGAACGACCTGATCATGGACGAGATCGACCTTCGGGCCAAAGCCGCGTTGCCATTCATCGAGAATATCCTCGATCACCATGTCCGCCTGGGACTGCGCCCAGTTAAGGAAGGGCAGGGCCGTGGCCGGCATCGGCTGCTGCTTAGGCCAGAATATGATATTGGGGTGAAGCTCCCGATGGGTCGCATCCCGATATCGCTCAAACGGTGTTGCCCGGGCTTCGATCAGCCTGACACTTGCTCCGACACTGGCAAAGCCGGCTGCGAGCATTCTACCCGCAACACCGGCGCCCACGATGCAGATGTTTCGCCGACCGGGTAGGAGCCGTTTCCTGGCGATAACGGACACCAGAGCAAGTGCGCGTAGCTGTTGCGCGTAGAAATTTTGCTGCGTGAGAAAGGGATTCATCGCGTAGAGCGTGTCGGAAATCCGGCAAGCGCAATAAACCGCCCACGCCCGCTTATCGTGCTCGTTGTCCCCCATGTATGTCCTTGCACTTGAAGGGCGTGGCGCCCAAAGACGTCAGGCCCCCAGCTAAGTGCTCGCAGGCCTCTTTTAGTAGGACACGCGCCGAAGCAATCTTGGCAAAGAAATACGGTTCGGATTGCCTGCGATGGGCAAAAAGATTTTTAAGTTTCATGCTTTGGGCTCAGGCCCCGGCAATTTGGTAGGCGAGCCAGACGGTGAAACCTGCCAGCGCCAGACAGGCGCCGAATGGCAATCGCCGGCTTGAGAGCGGCTCTTGCCCATCCCTGAGGACAGCGACGGCCATGACCAGGCCGATCAGGCTTGCGCCAAGCAATATGTGGGGCAACGCCTGCCAACCAAGCCAGCATCCGATTCCCCCGAATAACTTAGGATCTCCGCCTCCCAGTCCGTCTCGACCGCGCAGCCGACGATAGCCATGCTTCACCAGCCAAAGGGATAGGAAACCGACAAGGCCGCCGGCGATGCTGTCGCTCGGGCCAATACCGGCACTGCTGAGGCTTGCCGCAAGGCCGGTGATGGCAAGTGCCGTCGTCAGGAGATTTGGCAGGATGAAATGGCGCGCGTCCAATGCGCCGAGTGCGAGAAGCTGCCATCCAAATATGGCGCCCGCGATTGCGGTTATGCCGGGGGTGGCCATCCCGGCGAAGACACCGACGAGGCAAGCAGTGGCCTCGATTTGCCAATGCAAGGCATCGATCGGCGCTTTGCACGTCCGGCATCGGAAGCGTGAGATGATTGCGCTGATTAGGGGAATGAGTTCGACGGGTGCCAACACCCGTGCGCAGTCGTCGCATCGCGAGCGCCCGATAACAATCGGACGTCCGGTGCCCCATCGTACCACAGCCGTCGCGATGAAACTCCCAACGAGGACGCCAACAAGACCAAGTGCGGCGATCAGTCGCAAGTCTGGTAAAGGATTAAGCATGAATGGGAGGGTCAGGTTCGGCTAGCTCCTCTCCCATATGGCGGACTCTATATTACAGGAAAGTGACAATAATGTTCGCGATGCCCGCTCTTCGTTGATTTTGTTCAGAAGTGATTGACTTCGGTCAATGCATCGGCTGCATCTCATGATGAGGGTGGGGCCGGCCAACTGGGAATGGTGTGTGCGTATGTGCATAAGCGAGACAGGCATCCTCGTTGTGTCCGCGCCGGGGATGGCCGCGCCTTTGGAGGCAGGCCGACATTTGGTGCCGACCATACACCTGTCGTCGGCCGAGGGTGGCGACTCGCTCTCTAAGGTCGCGCCAGGTTGTGGTTGTCCCGATGCCGGGCGTTTCCAGGGTAGCGATTCGCACAGTATTCCGATTTTGGTTTCGGGGAGTCTCGCCATACCGGCGCTCGCCTCGACTTCCGGTGCCGGGTCTGTGCGAACCGATGGAGACCTTCACGTCCGCTTGCTCTCGGAGCCTGCGGAGGTAGCAGACGAAATGCCGCTGTTGGTTACACGGTCCGTTTCCGCAAGGGAGCCCGATCGGATGCACACAGCTTCTGAAATTGAAGCGATGATCGTGCGGGATATCCAGTTCATATTGCGCATGCGGCGGGCGCGGGCCGAGTTCTTTGACGAAAACCTGTTCGCGGATCCGGCTTGGGACATGATGCTCGATCTCATGGAAGCCCGTCTGCGCGGGACGGAGATTCTGACATCAAGCCTGTGCATGGCTGCGTCTGTTCCGGCCACAACCGCGCTTCGCTGGATCAAGAACCTGACGGAGAAGGGGATTCTTGTCCGCCGAGCAGATGATGCCGACAAGCGTCGCGTATATGTGGCGTTGTCGGACGCTGCGGCCTCAGCGATGATGGACTGGTTCGAACTTGTCCATCGGCAGAAGCCGGCAATAGGCCTTTGAAAATCGCCCTCCGCGATCTCCCGGCACTGGCGCAGAACCCGCGAGAACATTCCATAAATGACTGTGGATTCTCCTAGCGTGATGGGTTCGATGTTCGATTAGCGTACCTTGTGGCTATCAAGCTTGCGTGTGCCTGGTGGAGCAGAAGGAACGTGCGATCATGACCGTGACCGGCGCGATGGAGGCAAATTCATCCTCCATCCTTGCCATTGGCCGTCAGGCCATAGCGACGGAGGCGGAAGCGCTCTGGTCACTTTGTGACGTCGACGATGCCTTCGTAGAAGCGGTCAAGCTGATCCATGATGCGAGGGGCCGACTGCTCGTGCTTGGCGCAGGACAGTCTGCCAATATCGGACCCAAGCTGGCCACAACATTCTCGGCAACGGGTACGCCATCATGTTATCTGAATGCGCTCGAAGCTCTGCATGGGGGTATCGGCGTCATGGTGCCGGGCGATGTCATTTTGATGCTATCGCGAACCGGAGAGGCTCAGGGGTGCGGAGCTATCGTCAGGTGGGCGCAGATGCTGGGCGTCCCCATCATCGCGATCACGGCAAACCAGGACTCGCTTCTTGCCAGAAGCGCGGATGTTCATCTTCTTCTCCCTGTACAGCCTGAGATTTGTCCGTTTGGCCGAACTCCGACCACGTCTGTTACGATGATGCTCGTGCTGGGCGATGCAATCGCGATCACGCTCTTGCGGCTAAAGAACATCACGGCGACCGACCTTCATCGGCGTATTCCAGGAGCAAGCCATGGGCTTGACCTTCTCGCCGTGGACGAATTCATGCATCGCGGTGATGCACTGCCGCTGGCTCGCGCCGATGCGTCGCTCGAAGCCGTTCTGGACCTGATGAACGAAAAGGGCTTTGGCGTCGTAGGACTCGTCAACGACACCAAGCGTCTGCTTGGCGTGATCACCGATGGGGATGTGCGCCGGAATGCGACGAAGCTGGCATCGCTGCGTCCCGAGGAAATCATGACAAAGCGGCCGCGCACACTTGTGTCCGGGGCTCTGGCGCGCGATGCACTCGGGACCATGTCGCAATCCCGGATCACATCCTTGTTCGTGCTGGCCGACATGATTGGCGGGCAGGTAATCGGGCTTGTTCACATTCACGATGTCTTGCGTCACGGGGTCGCCTGAATGCTTCGCGTAGTCGGGGGCAAGGAATTCTCCTGCGAGGATCACGGTGTAGCCATCATCATACCCGCACGTTTCGGATCCACGCGGTTTCCCGGTAAATCCCTTGTGGAACTACGAGGGGTTTCGGGCGCGGCGAAGAGCTTGCTGCTTCGGAGCTGGGAGGCGGCGAACCTCGTGAACGGCGTCGATGAAGTGTGGATCGCGACCGATGATGCTCGAATTCAGGAAGTCGCCGAGCGGTTTGGCGCGCGTGTCATTATGACGTCCTCCAATTGCCGCAACGGGACTGAGCGGTGTACGGAGGCTCTCGTAGCGGCCGGCATCAAAGCCGATCTCATTGTAAACTTCCAGGGCGATGCGCCGCTTACTCCACCGCTTGCCGTCGAGGCTCTGATCCAAAGCATGCGCGAAGCGCCTGGTGTGGAAGTGGCGACCGCCATGGTTCGTTGCTCGCCGGTTGCAGCGGATTGCCTTCGCGCGGATGAGAGAGCAGGGCGCTCGCGCGCGATCACGGTTGTCTTCGACAGAAACTATGATGCGCTTTATTTTTCCCGGAGCATCATTCCGTTCGTTCCCGAGCGAGTGGCCCGTCCGCCGGTCTATCTCCACCTGGGCGTTTTCGGCTATCGCCGTGATGCTCTCATGCACTATCCGGGTCTCGAACCATCCATCTTCGAGGAAACCGAGGATTTGGAACAGCTACGTTTCCTCGACGCAGGAGTGCCGATCCGTATGATCGAGGTCGGGGCGCCGCCAGGAGGCATCTGGGAGGTCAATTGTCCAACCGACCTTGTGTCGGTGGAAGCTGGCTTGGTGGAGCGTCATATTCACTGACGCTCACAAGTGCCTTTCCATGGTTTGTTCACCCAATGAGGGACGACTTTCAAAATGTCGCAAGACCATGGGCGAAGGCGAGGACGACAGCCCGCAGCTTGGACGAAGCCCCCAATTTGTCAGACGCGTTCCGTAAATGATAATCCACGGCCTTCTCCGAAAGGCCGAGCGCCTCGCCGCTTTGGGCATAGGTGTACCCCATCGAAGCCAGTCGCAGAACCTGCAGTTCACGGGTTGAGAGGCGAGGAACCCAATCGGCGAGAGGCACGAACTGCTTCGCCTTCGCATGAAAATGCGCTGCGGCGAATGCCAGGTCCGCACCACAGCGTTCGGCCATCTCTCGCGATCCCGTCTCATCATTTCCGAAGAGGCTGATATAGGCGGCCCCGTGGATGCTGTCCTGGATGGGAACAATGACGCCAGCGGACACGCCGCGCATTCGTTCGTTCTCCAACCAGATACGTTGAATGGGATCAAGTCCCCCCTTCGTTCGTGTCGAATAAGCGAAAGGCACGAAAGCCGTGCGCGCCTGTGTCGCGCATGGATCGCGGACAAGCCAGTCGTCCACATCATCCGCGTCCCGAGGTGAGGTCGACAGGAAGCGCAGGGGATGGTGTGGGCTGGCATCAGGTTCGTTAGACCAGAAATTTCCGGCATGAATATAGCGAGCGCCGTAAAATCCGAGGAGGCGCGCATAATCCAGCAGCCAGTCTCGCAAACCCGAGAGAGATCTGCTGGCTTTCAAAGTCGCAAGGATATTCGGGTGGTTAGCGTTCCCAGGGCGCAGGAACAGCGTGCTCGCTTCGACCACGGTCTTTGCATCGTGGCCGCGATTGCTGGCCAGCTTGTTGGTGAACATCAAAGACCCCCGGGGAGCTGCTCCTATTTAGAGGACACGCCGGGAAAGAAATCTGGCAAGAAAAATATGTTACATTTCAATGACTCAATGTAATGAAATAGAAATATTGTGCCTCCTTCAACTCAGAACGACCACGTCGCCCGGCAGGCGCGTCACCTTGGCACCGACTGCCAATTCGGCCTGATCGATAAACTCGTCCAGTCGATCAATGTTGTAGGTCCCGCTGAGCCGGCGTCCGCTTAAGGCGTTGTTCGCCAATATGATCCGGCCCTCGCGGTAGCGGTTAATTTCCAGGATCACCTGTCGCATGGGGATGTCCTGGAAAATCAGCGTGCCGTTTCGCCAGGCGGTGAGCACGGCCGTGTTCGCCTGCGCGGTTACAGCACCGATACCGCGATCATCATATCGTACCTCCTGCGAGGGCGCCAACTGGCGATGCTCGCCGTTCCAGGCTACCTCGACCTCGCCGGACAGGCAGGTGATGCAAATCTCGTCTTCCGTGCGCCGCGCGCTGAATTGGCCATGCTTGCCGATGCTGGTGCCATTGCCAGCGACAAGCGCCGCAGTTCCAGATCGACCACTGGTGACGACCGCCTCGCCACTGATGAGCTCGACCGCCGGCATCGCGAGATCGTCGCGCAGATTGATGCTGGTGCGGGTGTTGAGTTCGACGGTGCCGCCGTCGCCGAGACGCACCACAAGGCGTTCGCCGGTTCCGGTCCGATACTTGGCATTCAGTGCGGCGAGCGACGGCACCATGTCGAGCGAGCGTCCGACGAACAGCAGTCCGCCAGCAACAGATGCCGCCATCGCGCCACCGAGAAAGGCGCGCCTTGAGTGCTTCTTTGTCCTTTGGGCATCCAGGCTTGCGACGTTACCGACGATCCCGATCGTTTCGGGACGTTCGACACCTTCGACAACGCGCACCAGCTGACGCAACCTCACGGCCGATCGAAACGCCAACTCGTGAGCGGGGCTTTCGGCACGCCATGCAATAAGCTTGGCTGCATCCGCCTCCGTGGCTTCGCCGGAGAGCAGATGATTGAGATGCTCGAGCCCCTCAAGCCTGAGGCGCGCCAGCTCTTCATCAGTCCATGTCGTCCTTCCACTCATTCTGAAAAGCCAACCAGTTGCTCGCCTATGAGCGCTTTGCATCGAAGCATGCTCGCGCTCCCTTATTTAGAGGACACTCTGGCGAGCTGTTCTTGCAAAGCTGCCACCGAAAAATCTTCTGTCACCCTGTGGAGATGCCTGCTCGCCAGAAGCAGTTCGTGCCGAATTGAGCGTTCTGACAAGCCGTATTCCAAAGCCAGTTCCTTGTATGTTGCGGATTCGACCCAGAATCGCCTGAAAATGGCCTGGCGGCGGGGGGGCAGTTCCTGCAATGCCCGCTCGACGGCTGCAAGTTCCGACCGGCCCTGGGCCGTGCGGTCCTGGTCGGGACTTTCGTCCTGAATATCAATGAGGCGATCAATATCTGCCGCCGAGAGGTGCTTCATTTCTGCCCGCTGGCTATTCCTCGCCGTGTTCAGCGCCATAGTCAGTAGATACGAAGTCGGGTTTCGCACTTCATCCGCGATCTCGGCTCGATGCAATCGCAAATAGGTGTCGTGTAGTGCTTCCTGTGCCTTATCCGGTGAACCAAGCCGACCCGTCAGTAGGCGCTTGAGTTCCGGATATGCTGAAACGAACAACGACAAGAGAGCCTCGCGCGGGGACGAGGTCACGGAATACATCCTCGATGCAAGGCCTTGAGTTGAAAGAAAATGGCTGCCCCCTTCAATTTGTCGTCCGCAAGGCGATCTGCTGCAGCGACGAGTCGATCTCGATCACGAAATCCATGCGGGCAGGCAGCGAGGCGGGGATGGGAGGAAGGGGGCGCGATCGCTCCAGGGCAGCCAGCGCGGCGTTGTCGAGCATGGCGGAGCCTGAACTGCGTTGTATCCAGCTCTCCAGGACATTCCCATTCCTGTCGAGCCGGAACGCCAGATAGGTGATTCCTGCCAGACGAAGCTGCTTGGCCTCTCCAGGGTAGCGGCTGTGACGCGCAACGATCTCGTAGAGAAGGCGCTGGTATTCATCGAGTTCCGCCGCTGCGAAAGCGGTGCCGCCGCCATCCTCCGGCAGAGACGCTATCTGATCGCCACTTGAAGGCGCCGATCGGGCGGAGGCTCTTAACGCGGATCCGTCGAGCGCGGCAGCAGCCGTTGGCGTTCGCACGTCGTGGCCCGTCGGTGACTTGGATGGACTCGATGCGGAGTGACTGGTTGATCGATCAGATTCGTCGTCTCCGCTCAACTCGATGAAATCGACCATCATTGCCGTTTCACGTTGCGCAGCCGGTCTCGAGGGCTTAGTCGAATTTGAATTGGCGGCGATGAGGCCGCCCAGCACGGCAGCATGTCCCAGGCATGAAACCAGGATACCCAGGACATCGATTCGAGCGGGGCTGGACATGGGGGACTCGCATAAATTGAATGGCGGGTTGGCGGCTTCATAGACGTCTTTTTCCGTCTGCAATATGACATGCCTCATGAGTGTCGGAATCCCGCTAGGGATTCCCCTAGCAAATGTGCCGAGCGGCTGGGGTAAAGGGCTGCCTATAGTCCTCGGGGCAAAGGCAGCTCATCTATGCTGGCAGCAGAAATCGGTCGATCTGGAAAAGATTTCGTCAAAAATCCGACCGATAATCTTGTCGGAATTGGCGAACATACTTTCAGCCTGAAACAAGAAATTCTGTCTCTATGCCGGAGGAAACTCGTTTCGTCTGAGGGGCAACTGTGCCTTGGAAAGCGATTCGTGCTAAGCGAATCACGCCTTTGCGTTGTCTGAGCAGGCTTCGTCATGGCAAAAATTCTCCCATTCGAGCAGCCCGGCGGCCCATCCCAGCTTAAAGCCAGCATCGCCACGTCGCTCCTGAATCTGGCCGATGCCTACGGGTTGTACAGCGGCCTCTATCTGCATTTTGGACATGCAAAGGGCAGTGCGGTTCGAGCCATCGCATCGACACCGATCGCGCAACGCAAATATGTAGACCTCATTGCCGGTAGCAGTTTGGTCATCAAGGCCTTGGTGGCTCACCGCCCTTTTGCCTGGTCCAGCAGCGACCTTCGGTTCGCGAGCGATCTTGAATCGGATCCTGTCGGGATCGCAGTCCCGGTACAGGATTATTCCAATGGTCCAGGTCTCGTCGCGCTTGTCGGCGTCGATATTTATGCGGCGCGCAAGGTAGTGAAAGAGCATGGCCCTTCATTATCCTGGGCCGCGACCGATATTCATGTAGCTGCACTCGACCTGCTGCGCGACGCGCGCCCGGAGGCGCCGACGCGCCGGGAGATGGAATGCCTCCGGATGGCGGCCGAAGGCATGACCGTACCAATGATGGCGGAAATGCTCGATATTTCCACGCGAACCGTTGAGGTCTACTTGCACAGAGTCGTGAACAAACTGGGTGGGACCAACAAGGTCAATGCCGTCGCAATCGCCGTGAGCCAGGGACTCCTTCGCTGCGATCCCTCGGGCTATGGGCAAGTGGAACCGGCTAGCTGACGAGATGTCGTCGCCTGCCAAATCGACACGATCTGCTCAGCGACTCCGTGTGGCCCCTGTCTTTCCCCGCCGCTTTTCATTTGTCTCCATCTTCCGACCCATGCCGGCAAAGCGTGACTTCCGGCTATGAACAGAGATGAGTTGGTCGAGCGGGTTGCCGCGAGAAGCTATCTGACCCGTGCTGAAGCCCATCGCGCTGTCGAAGCAGTCTTCACCATAATCGCAGACTCAGCAATTCGTGGCGAGACCGCTTCGGTCAATCGGTTCGGAACCTTCTCTGTGAAGTTGGCTCCCGCAAGGGAAGGGCGTAACCCACGCACCGGCGACAGGATCTGGATCTGCGCAAAGCGGAAGCTGATCTTCCGTCCCAGCAAGGCTATCAAGGACCTGCTTCGGGAAGGCGGCGAAGCGAGTTCCCTTGCCCACACATACAGTAGCTGACCCTTCTCGCCGATAGGCCCAGTACGGTCGAGCCAGCGAACGCAGTCCACATCGACCGAAAAGTGCCTGGTTCCAAAGGCCGGCACACGGTTCTCATGACTATCGAGAGCGCTGGCTACTCCGGGTTCCGCGCAGCACGATCGCCAGGGGCTGCTGGAGTCCATGGGGTGGGGGGGACACGACAGCCTGGAAAAGGGTTTCCACAACGAGCATGTCGGTTTTGCTGCTTCCGCTGCTGCGGTGAACAACGATTTCGCTCAATTTGCCGTCCGCGCTAATGCTGAGGTGGACGATCAGGCTGAACCTGAGACGGTCCGTATGTTCGCTGGCCTGGAGGCAGGCATACAGTTCTTCCTCAAGCAGCCCGTAGTAGGCGAGCCGCTCGACCGACTGCAGCCTTGCTGGAGCGACCTCTTCCCTGACGACAACGCGCCCGAGAGGAACCAGGGAGGATTGGCTGTCGCCGCTCTGCGTCGTGATGATGGCCGCGTCCGTCCCACTGTAGCGAACGACGAGCCCTGTGCCACTCAGGAGTCGGCGAAGTGCTTCACGTGGTGTGAATCTGCCTTTTACGCGCGTGGAGCGCTGTCCTGAAGTGAGCATGCTATCGTATAGGAGCTGCACGCCCGTGACGCTGAAATATTGTGCCAGGGCGGCGTCAAGTGGCTGCGCGGGTATGTCGAAAGGAACAGGCGTTTCAGAGGCCTCGGACTGAGCATGAGCATTCGTCCCGAACGAAGTCATGAGTACGACAAGGCAAAATGAGAGCGCGGCAGTCAGGCTCTGAAAGAAATGAGGTAGCGACATTCGGACGGAGAATAGGACATGCCCGGCCTGTTGGGGAGCCAATTGTCCGGTGTGATTGTATCGAACGACACCGCCTGATTGCATCCAACCTTCCTCCTCGCCGTGCAGATTCTGGCCTGACATTCAAGCTCGGCCACTAGAAATCGATATGCTTCCTAGTCCTCTGCGAGAGATTCCGATGGTGGAACTCATTAAACATCATTGATGACGCCAAGGTCATGTCATCGCTGTGACTTTGCGAAATGATAATTTCACTAATGGCTGTCGCATTACCTGCACAGAACAGTGAATCTCTTATGCTCAATACGCGATTCACTGCCGAGTAAGTACGATATTGTTTCATTTTTATGACGAACCGACATGAAGGTGAAGAAAAAAACTTTGTCGAATTCTTTGCCAGATTCACGTGCTCAACGTGTCCATTTTTCAGGAGCTCCATGGGGGTAGTTGAGATGTTAGCCGGCGGTGCGCTTCAGCGCCAGTTTGATAATGCGTGCGCTGCCCTCGATGCGTCGTGGGTTGAGCACTTTGTCATGGAGGGCGGTTCGGTCATGGCGATGGGCCCGGTCGGGGATTGCGCATCTTCGGCGGACCTCGAAGACTGGTTACAGCAGTTCGCGTCCGAAATGGGATTTGGCGGCGCTCGTTACCTCCATATCGGTCATCGTCCGCAAGGCGGAGGGATCATCGAGCGTCCACCACTTCGCTTTCTCTCCACACTGGACAAGGGGCAGGAGCCTTGGCGTGCCGGAGATCCCGCGCTGTCGCAGGTTGCCCAGGCTTCTCTTCCCTTCGCCTGGGTCGCAAAGGACGATCTCTCCCTGCCCGATGTCCAGCGCGCCTGGCTCAGCATCGAGCGACTGCGGGGCGTGGATGCGGGTGTCGTGATCCCCGTCCAGGACTATGTATCTGGCCCAGCGTATATCAGTCTCTTCAGCCAAACGATTTCCAGGGCGATCGCGGTGATCGAACAGCGGCGACACCAGATGGTCACGCTGGCGATTGAGTTTCACATTCGTGCCAAGCAGTTGATGACGTCACGGACGAGGCCGTCAGGGTTGCTTTCGGATCGCGAGATCAGCTGCCTGCGCCATGCTGCCACCGGCGCGACGCTTGTCGAGGGCGCAAGCAGCCTCGGAATATCGAAACGAACAATTGAGCTTCACTTGGCCCGCGTGACGCAAAAGCTCGGCGCGGCCAACCGGATCAACGCGGTCGCGATCGCCATCGGTGCCGGCTTGATCGATGTTTGAGAGGTGCATGATAGTTTCTTCCCCGATGCAAGGGGGGCCGCGCGCGAATATCTCGCCGTGCCTCGTTTTGGCCTCTGCTTTGGCCGCAGTGCTGCAGCCCGCCTGCGCCTTCGCGCAAAGCGATCAGAGTGCCGCCCAGCCCGCCACCGCGGATGCGGAGCCCGTGAGGGCTTCGGGAAGCTTTTTGATCGCCGCGATCGACGTCGTGGGGGCGACGAAGCTTTCCAACGCCGACATCGAGCGGATCATCTACCCGTTCCTGGGGCCGAACCGCTCCGAGGCAGATGTCATGG
The DNA here is from genome assembly GCF_059693745.1 of Sphingobium sp. WR1. Lineage (NCBI taxonomy): Bacteria > Pseudomonadati > Pseudomonadota > Alphaproteobacteria > Sphingomonadales > Sphingobiaceae > Sphingobium > Sphingobium sp. WR1. Next base: position 111,657 of record NZ_JCATID010000003.1, read on the forward strand.
CCGCACAAAAGGCGCTTCAAGCAGCCTACGCCGCGAAAGGCTTTGAAGCGGTCGAGGTCGAAATTCCGATTCAGCCCAGCGAGCGCTTCGCTCAAGGGATCGTCCAACTCGCTGTTCACGAGGTTCCGCTCGGAGAAGTGCGGGTTGTCGATGCAAAGCATCATTCGGAAAAGAGTGTCCGCGAGGATGTCCCGTCGCTGGTCGCGGGGCAACCGATCGATATCGCTGCCCTGCAGCGCGATGTCTCTGAGGCGAACCGCTTTCCCGATCGGACGATTACGCCGCGTTTCCGGGCCGGCGCGCAACCTGGTACTGTTGATGTCGAACTGAAGGTTGATGACAAAGCCCCATTCCATGGCAGCGTCGAACTCAACAACGACAACAGTCCCAATACCGAGCCTTTGCGTGCCAGCGCTACTGCGCGCTACTCCAATCTTTGGGGGCAAGGACATACGCTATCCGTCACAGGCTCGATCGCGCCCCAGGATCCGGACCAGAGTGCGGTCATCTCGGCATCCTACAACGCGCCCCTGATCGGCACGCCCTGGGGCCTTCTGCTCTACGGCTACCGGTCGAACAGCAACGTCGCAGCACTTGGCGGGACCAATGTGCTTGGTAACGGCTATCAGATCGGCTTTCGGGCGACCTATCGTCTGCCTAGCGCAAACACCTTTCAGCAGATCAGTTTCGGACCGGACTTCAAATCGTTCAAGGAACGGTTGAGCCTGGAAGGCACCGATCTTCAGCCAACCCAGATACGCTATGTACCGCTCGTCGCTGAATATACGCTGAGTGGCGGAAACGTGAGCGAAACCTATGGGCTGACGCTCGGCGTTACTGGTGGCCTCCGGGTGATCAAGCGCAATGTTTGCTTTGAATCGCCCTATTCGGAAGGCTTCATTCCAGAAGGTGTGCCGACCTGCTCTCTGGGCAACGGACAGACCGGCATTCCGCAAGATCAGTTCACCGGCCGCGCCGTCGATGCCAGTGAAAACTTCGTTCATCTTAATCTGGACCTGAACTACACTCGTATGTTGCGCCGCGACTGGCAGGTTGGGCTGCGGTTCGCCGGCCAGCTTGCCGACTCCAGTCTCGTCACGAATGAGCAATTTTCGCTTGGCGGTATGTCCAACATTCGGGGCTACTATGTCTCCGAGGCGGTCGGTGACGACGGTTTCGTTTCGTCGATCGAAGTGCGCACTCCGAATTTTGGGACATCGCTTGCCAGCTTTGTCGACGAAGTGCGCGTCTTTGCCTTTGGCGATGCGGGCTATGCCCGTGTGCGCGCACCGTCCTCGGGGCAAACCGACGAGTTCCGGCTGTTCAGTGTCGGCGGCGGCTTGCGGTTTGATCTGCTCAAGCTGTTCACCGGTGAAGCACTGATCGGCATTCCGCTGCGTGCCGGTCCGACGACCGACAAGGGTGATCCGCGATACAGCTTCACCATCAGAGGGGAATTCTGATGGTGATGCACGGTTACATGGCGACGCCGCATTCGGCCGTTTCGGTGTTCAGTGTTGGTCGGAGCCCGCCTCACCGGGTCGTCTTCCGGCGATCGCCCTTCTCCGACCAGTCGGGGCGATCGTGGCCATCGATCGGGCCAGGACTTCCCCACGGGCAGCTTGGACGCTCCCCCAACTCCCAGCGCCAGGGATCCCCGGAAGGCAGGTTGGAGCAATCCGGCCAAGGCGAACGAAATCGACATGAGGGGAGGGCGGCGAACCGTCGCCCTCCATCGGCAATGGGCGCCATGAGCGCCTGCGGATTCAACGCCCAAGCGAGGGCAGTCAAGTGACAGGAAGCAGGGGCGGCAACATGGGTCGACTGAAACTAAAATGGCTTATCCCGGTGGTTGCGATGACCGCCTTCTCGACGCCAGCAATGGCGTGGTGGGAGGCGGATTACAGCTACCGCACGAAGATCAATCTCAACGTCGACGCCGCCGGGATAACGGGTGAGGTGGCGCGTGCGCCGGTGCTTGTGCGGCTGCACTCGGGCAATTTCAGCTTCAAGGACGTCAAGCCTGACGGTTCTGACCTGCGGTTCGTGGCGGGCGACGATCGCACACCCTTGAAGTTCCACATCGAGAAGTGGTCGCCAGCGGACGAGCAGGCGCTGGTCTGGGTCGACGTGCAGGGTCTTCAGCCGGGTGCGGCATCGGCGATCTACGCTTATTATGGCAATGAAAAAGCGGCGGCCGCGCAGGATGTGGCGGGCACCTATGGGGCGGATTACCGCCTTGTCTATCACTTCAACGACGAAGGCGCCGCCAAAGACGCCACGTCGAACGGCAATAACGCCACAGGAACAGCGAGCCGCAACGGCGCTGGTCTGATCGGGTCGAGCCTGCTGCTCGACGGCACGACGCCGGTGGGCCTGCCTGCTGGCGCGTTTGCCAATGGCCCGCTGTCGATCAGCTTCTGGGTGAAGCCGGGTGGCAACGGCACGGTGTTCAGCCTGCCGGGCAGCGTCAGCCTGATCGCCGAAGGTGGTCAACTATATATCGATCAGGGCGGTAATCGTTCGTCGGGTGGAGATCTCGCCGCTGACAGCTGGGCGAACGTTGCGCTGGTCAATGACGGAACGAAGAGCGTGCTCTACATCAACGGTCAGCCTGCCGGTGAAGTGACCGGTGCGCTGGCCGCCGCCACGGGCGCTGCCGTTCTCGGCCAGGGCTTTGCCGGTGAAATCGACGAACTGCGCGTCGCAGGTGCTGCGCTGCCGCAGTCGGCGTTCCAGCTAGCGGCCGCCAGCGAGGGGCAGTCGTCCAAGCTGGTCACGACAGACACGCCCCAGCAGGTCGAGACCGGCGGCGGACATGGCCATTTCGGCATATTGTTCGGCGCGCTGACATTCGACGCCTGGGTGGTGATCATCATCTGCGCGTTCATGCTGCTGGTGGCCATCGCGATCATGATCAGCAAGGGTCTGCTGATCGGCAAGGTCCGCTCGGCGAATGAAGCGTTCCTCGAAGCCTACCAACGTTATGTGAACGAGAATGGGCGCGGGCCTCGCAATCCTCACGACGGATTGCCAGCGTTCGATCCCGGATCGGCGGCGGCGGACTCCACCTTGGGGCGTCTGTATCAGATCGGTCGTCGGGAGCTGACCGAGCGCCTGAAGGAAGGCAAGGCGACCGGCTCGCGGTTCGCGATCCGCAGCCAGTCGATCGCGGCGATCCGCTCCGCGCTGGATGCTGGCCGCGTGCGCGAGGGGCAGAAGCTCAACGCGCGCCTCGTGCTCCTGACCATCGCCATCTCGGGCGGCCCGTTCATCGGCCTGCTCGGCACGGTGCTCGGCGTGATGATCACCTTCGCCTCGGTGGCCGCCGCTGGTGAAGTGAACATCAACGCGATCGCGCCGGGTATCGCGGCGGCGCTCCTCGCCACGGTTGCGGGCCTGGCGGTCGCGATCCCGGCGCTGTTCGGCTACAACTATCTGCTCAGCCGCATCGAGGAGATCACCGCCGACCACGACATCTTCGTGGACGAGCTGGAGAAGCGTATCGCCGAGACATGGCAGGATGTGCCTTCGGCTCCCACCCCAGTTCCCGCGCACGCGGCCTGACCCTAGGGCAAAGGAGACTGAGCCATGGGAATGCAGGTCGGGGGTCCGAAGAAGCCCTACAATGAGATCAACATCACGCCGTTCGTGGACGTGGTGCTGGTGCTTCTCATCATCTTCATCCTGATGACGACGGCGGCGGTGCAGGGGATCAAGGTGGACTTGCCGTCCGCCTCCTCGGCCAAGACGCTGGAGGCGCAGAAGAGCCGGGTGATCGCGGTCAGCAACGATGGGACTGTGTCGATCGACGCCATCCCGGTGTCAATGAGCGAACTCGAAGCGCAGCTGCGTTCCTCGATCGCGACGACACCGGACCTCGCGGTGATCCTGCGCGGTGATCGCGCTGTCCAGTACGACAAGGTCATGCAGGTGCTCGACCTGTGTTCCAAGGTCGGTGTGCCGAGCCTTGGCATGGCCTCCACGCGTCCGCCTGGCGGCGGGGCTTGAGAGGGAGCGATGTTGACCATCGACCCTTCAGCCAGCCTCAGGGCAGTGGAAAAGGTCGGGTGTGTTTCCCGACGTCTCCCTTATGGCCTGCTGGCGTCAACTCGGGCGGCGTATTGCGCACCCGATGAACGTCAGTGCGTGCTCATGCGAGGAGCACACTGATGGCAGCCGCATCGTTGATGCTACCGGAAGGTCCTGACGGGCAGCGTCGCAAGAAATCGCCGATTACCTTCGGACGAATACTTGCGGTGGTGGCCGTTGGGCTCGTCCTTGCGATAGGCTATAATTTCCTGGGCACGCAAACGGTCAGTGATCGACCCAATGAAATGAAGACGACGCAGGTCATCCTGCCGCCGCCTCCACCACCGCCCCCGCCCCCTGAAACGAAGCCTGTGGAGCAGCCACCTGAGCCGACGATCGCACCGCCGATCGAGCAGCCGGTCGATACGCCGCCGCCGCCGGATCAGGCCAACAGCGACCCCACTCCCGGGGACAACGCGCTGACGGCGCGTGAAGGCGCCGGGCCGAGTAACTATGGCCTTGGGGTGGGCGATGGCGGCGGCGTTCGCATCGGCGGGCGACCTGGCGGCGGTGGAGGCTCAGGCGGCGGCATGTCCGTCGGCATGTACACCAGCTACCTCAAGTCCACCTTGCAGGAGCGTGTTCAGGACGATCCGCGGCTCAGTCGGCTCGTTTTCTCGGCCGATTACACCCTGACGGTTACACGCGATGGTCGCATCACCGGCGTAACCTTCAGAGATGCGAGGGGTGGAAGCGATGCGGACATGCGGAAGCTGACGGCGCTTCTGCAGGAGGTTCGCGGGCTGGATCCACCGCCAACGACCATGGTCTTTCCACAACTTGTCACAGTTCGAGGGCGCAAAAGCTCTCTCTGATTATCGAAGCCCGCGCGGGCAAAGGGGATTTGGAATGTCACAGCGATTGAAGTTTCTGCGAACAGGGCGATTGATGCTTACCACATCGCTGTGCGCAGCGGTGTTGTCTGCGGCGCCGGCGTTCGCGCAGGAAGCTCAAGGCCAGGCCGCGCAGCCTGACAGCGCCGTGGCGACCATGGTAAAACTCCTCGTAGACGAAGGTATCGTCACGCCGGAAAAAGGCGCAGCGTTGATGCGGCGTGCGGAAGCCGAGGCGGCCCAGCGTGCGGTGAACGCGCCGCCGCCACAGTCTGCCGAGCTGGCGCCGCCCCCTGCCGGAGCGGTCCGTGTACCCTATGTCCCTGAAACGGTGCGTGCGCAAATCAAGGACGAGTTGCGCCAGGAGGTCCTGGCTCAGGCGCGAACCGAACGCTGGGCTGCGCCCGACAAGGCTGCGCCGGACTGGGTCGACAACATCCGTATCCATGGCGACTTTCGTTTTCGCTCGGCATCGGACTTCTATTCCAAGGACAATGCCATCGGCCACTATGCCGACGTAGCAGCCTGGAATGAAACCGGTCCCTATGACCTTTCCGGCATATCCCGGCAGGCCTTCCCGTCGCTCAATACGACGCGCGACAAGATCAACAACATGCAGATCCGCGCGCGTATCGGCATCGAGGCGACAGTGGCAAACCGCTTCCAGCTCGGTTTCCAGCTCGCCACCGGTGATGACGCTGGGCCGATCTCGACAAATTCAGGGCTGACTGGCGGATTCCGCAAACGCGATCTGTGGATCCAGAACGCTTATGTGAAGGGCGAAGTCTATCCCGGTCTGACAGCGATGCTGGGCCGGTTCGACAATCCTTTCCGTACCACCGATCTCATGTTCGATCCCGATCTGGCGCTGGACGGCGTTTATGGCGAGGCGAACATCACGAAACTACTAGGAAATGAGGATTTCCGCTTCGCGGTCCGTGGCGGCGCGTTCCCGCTCCAGTTCGAGCCGGGCAATTTCCCGTCCACATCGACGGCCAAGCGCAACTGGCGTGATCGCTACATGTTCTCGCTGCAGGCTGAAGCCGGCAAGGAATTCGCTGGCGGAATTGATGTGAACCTCTCCGCTGCTTTCCACAATTTCACCTACATGCGCGGTCATGTCTCGACACCCTGTGACATCTTCTCGACCGTCAATGTCGAATGTTCGACCGATATCTTGCGGCCGCTCTGGGCCAGCAAGGGCAACACGCTCATGTATCTGCGTGACATCGACTACACCTATGCCGATCCCGGCGACGAGCGTGAGCCCCAATATCTGGGCTTGAAGTATGCGTATCGCGTGCTTGATATCAACGGCTCGGTCACGGTCCCGATCAGCGAGCGCGTAAAGGCGCGGCTGACCGGCAGCTATCTTTATAACTTCGGATTTGATCCGGAGAACAACTGCCTTCGCGGCAACGTCGGCGCACCGATCACCAACGTCGAGATCACCGACCCGACCAACGTCAACCAGGGCGTCTGCGACGCAACCAATCCGGCGAAATTCGTAGGCGGCAATCAGGGCTACGGCGTTTACTTCTCCATCGGCGACCCGGCGCTTTACAGCGTCAATCCCCGCCGGGCAAAGCGTGGCTCGTGGGCGATCAATGCCGCGTACAAATATCTTGAAAGTGACGCCGTCCCCGACGCGTTCACGGACTCCGATTTCCGGCTCGGGGGCACCAACGTCAAGGGTTACGTGATTGGCGGGGCTTATGCACCGTTTGACGGCGTGACGCTCGGCGCGCGCTGGTTCTCGGCGAACGAAATCGTCGATGCGCCATTGAGGATCGACGTGCTGCACGTCGATCTGGGCTTCGCCTTCTGAGGTCGCGATGATGATGCCTTTTCCCTCCCTTCCTGAACAGGCCGGACGGTTAGCGAGGCGTCCAGCTTCAATCCTCATGAATGTGTGGCGGCAGGCTCCTTTTCCAGGCTGCCCTGCACACGTTCCCAATCAATTTATCTTTGCCAGAGCCGAGATTTTGTCGGCTGGAGCCTTGTCATGATCGCATCTTCGTCCCTGCGTCCGGCCTTTGGTCGCCGTTTTCTCTTCCTGGGTGCGAGCCTGGCGGCAATTGCGACCGCACTGCCCGTGGAGGTTCAGGCGCAGACGCTGGGTGCTGCCGTTGGCAGGCAGACGCAGGTTGGCACGCCGCGACCGCAGACCACGGTTCCGGTGCGTTCGGGAACAATGCAGGGCGCGCTTCAGCGACAGCAGACGACGCAAGGTCGGGTCGACGAAATCCGCGCCTATATCACCTCAATCCGGGAAGCGGCGAACCGCGGACCGGTGGTCGACGGGCTCGACCGCAATGGCCTCGATCCGACCGATACCATCCGTGAGGCGATAGCTGCAACGCGCGCCGGCAACACGCAGCGCGCGAGCGAACTGCTGGTCAGCGCCGGTGCGCAGTACGACATCACGGGCCTCAAGACCTGGCAGGGCGCAGGGTTGCCCTCGCAGACCACGGGCGCCGATGGCCGCGTCACCGTCACGATCGACCAGACCCAGGAGCGCGCTCTGCTGTCGTGGAACCGGTTTGATATCGGCGCCAACACGACGCTTCAGTTCAACCAGAAGAGCAACGGCACCGCGCAGCCCGGCTGGGTCGCGGTGAACCGCGTCACCAACGCCACCGATCCGTCGCTGATCCTTGGCAACATGAAGGCTGACGGCACCGTGGTCGTGCTCAACCGCGCCGGGATCATCTTCGGCAAGGACAGCCAGGTCAACACCCACTCGCTTCTCGCTTCCACCCTCGAACTGGGGAACGCAGCGCGCTTTGTCGAGGGGAGCAACACAAACCTTCGCGCTGCAACTATTGCAGAACGTAACCTAACGTTTCTGGAAGATGGCCTTTTCACAGCGCCGGACGGAACCGCATTCGCCAGAACCGGTAACGATGTCTCACTCCTTGTGTCATCGGATTTGGATTCGGCTTCCGGCGGCTCTGCAGGCCCTGCAAGCTTTGTAGACCTTCCTGAGGGAGATATTGTCGTTGATGCCGGTGCCCGCATCGGGTCCGGCCAGGGTGGATACCTTTTGCTCGCTGCCCCGTCGATCCAAACAGCAGGCACGCTCAGTTCTCTCGATGGCCAGGTCAGTCTTCAGGCGGGGCGAGCAGTCAGCTTTATGGAAAGCTCCGGGGCGGCGACTAGCCCAGACCCCAATGTGCGGGGCTATTTGTTCAACAGTTTCGTGTACGATGGCTCGTCAAATATTCTTACGGATCGCCCTTCAACTCCGAGTGACGGGCACATTCAGGTATCGGGATTGATCGAATCCCGCCGCGGCTATCTTTCTCTCAGCACCAGCGCGTTCGGGTCCATTGATCTCTCGGGCCTGCTGTCCACGACCACAAGCGTTTCGCGCAACGGGAAAATCACGCTCTTTGGCGGCGACATCACGCTGCATGGAAATGCCAATCCCGCACTCGCCAGCGGGATTGCAATGTTCGCTGACACCAATGGTGAAACGATACCGATCGGGACGCCGAATGAACCTGCGGGCTTTAAGAGGTCGCAACTCGAGATTGGCGCTCAAATCAGCGCTCCTGGGGTACCGTTTGGAGGGTTGGTGCCGGCCAACGTCTCGATTGGCCAGAATGCTGTCATCTACGCTCCAGGAGCAGATGTTTCGGTTGGTCGCACCACGACGAATCTCGTGCCTGCTCTCGGTCGCGGCAGCGTGCTGATCGCACCAAATGCCATCATCGATGTAAGCGGCTTGAAGGACGTCAAGCTGGACGCTTCGAGGAATTCGATTGAGATCACTCCGGTAAAACGCAATGAGCTGCGCGACACACCTAACTACCGCGAAGTCGAAGTCGACGGCAACTTCTCGCTCAATGGCAAAACGATCTTCATCGACCCTCGCCTCTCGGGCGTACGCGAGGATGGCGTCGCCTGGGTCGGGTCGCCGCTGATCGAAGCCGCCAGTATCGCAGGCCAGCTCCCGGCTACAGCCCAGGAACTGATGACGAAGGGTGGCTCGATTTCATTGCAGGGCGAGCGTGTCGACGTTGCCAATGGCGCCACGGTCGACATCTCGGGGGGGTGGGTAAGCTATTCCGCCGGCGCACTGAAGACCAGCAAGCTCGTGACCTCGGACGGACGCATCGTCGACATCTCGCGGGCGAACGCGAACGACGTCTATGTCGATGTGATCACCAGCACCACCGAGGTACGTCAGCCCCGCTCGGGGATGCTGCGCAACTGGATGATGGGTGTCGGCCAGGGGCAGAAGTTCGACGCCGCCTATGACGAGGGCCGCGACGCCGGCGCGCTGACGATCAGCGCCGCTGCAGTTACGATCGATGGTGCGGTCCATGCCAACGCTTTCGCCGGTGCACGCCAGATAGCCAAGGGTGACTGGCCCAGCGTTGCGCCTTCGGGCTTGGGTCGCGGGTTGCAGGCGTCGACATATGAGCTCCCGGCAGGCGGGGCGCTCAGTGTCCAGACACTCGGCGATGTTCTAGTCTATCATGGCATACGTGGGACGGGAGCAGCCAACCCTGCGGAGCTTCTGCTTTCGGACAGCATGCTCAACCTTGCTGGTCTCGCGCAACTCGACATCGTCGCGGCGGGGACGGTGACCTTTGCGGATCTTGGCGCGCCGACACTGCAATCGTCTGATGCGTTGTCGATTACGGGCCAATCCCATCTCATGCTTGCTCCAGGTGGGGTTCTGTCCGTACTGGCGGGCCGCACGATCCGGTTCGACGGGACGGTGGAAGTCCCCTCTGGCTTGATTTCAGCACGTACCGTCAACGGGTTCGAACCGAGCGAGGAAGATTTTCCGATCGTTTTTGGCGGGGCGGGTTCTATTCATCGCTCGGATGATGATGTCACCACGCTTTACGCCACCGACCCCGGGACGCTGACTCCTTTCGATATCATCGTCACCGGCAAGCTCTCAACCGCCGGACAATGGGTGAATGACTATGCCTCTCAAACGGGGCTGTTTGGAGGAGCCTGGCGCGATGGCGGCAGCATCTCGCTGCAATCTGCCCGTAATGTCATCGCTGCGGTCGGCGACAGTCTGGAGACGGCAACTCAGGCTGTAGACCTTTCGGGCAGCATTCGCGTGAATGGAACACTCGACGTTAGCTCGGGCGGCTATGTCACGCCGACCGGCAGCCTGATCCTCGACGGCAAGGGCGGCGATATCTCGCTGCTCAACGAAACGGTGTACGCATCGTCGAAGCTGACCAATACGGACCCGAGTGCAGCTATTGGCTTGCCTGCCGACGATCCTCTTTATGGGGCCAACCAATCGGTCGAATTTACGCCGCGCCCATCAGCCGGCTCCGGACTTTCAGCGACATTGCCCCATCTGGTCGCAGATCCCCGTTCAACAGTCGATATCTCGCAAGCGTCGATTCTGGGGTTCGGCTTTGCCGGTGGCGGGACGTTCAAGCTGGTCGCGCCCGATGTGAGCTTCGGCTCGGACAATCGCGCCGGAAGCACGCACATCGGCCTCGACTTCTTCCAGCGCACTGGGTTCGGAACGCTCGACGTATCGAGCTACCGCTCGCGCATCGTCGACGATCTGTTCGCCAATGATAGGGTAGCGAGGTCCGCTTTCCTCGAGACCACCCGCTTTGTGGTCCAGAAAGGTGAGACGTTCGACCTCACCCAATGGATGTTGCCGACCTTTTTGACGGCTGATCAGAGCAGGGCGCTGCGTGGGCTCGAAACCGGGTCTGATCTGCTGACCCAATCGTTCCTGGCGCCGACCACTAACATCGCCCTGTGGGACCGCAAGGCCGCGCATCTGGTGCTCGGGGGGCTGACCGAACTCGACGTGATGGCCGGTGGTTCGATCATCGGTGCGCCTGAAGCGTCGATCACTATCGGCAAGCTCTACAATGCCGGCAATATCACTCTGCACGGCGGGTCGATCCGCCAACGCAACGATCTTTCTGACAGTCTGATCGTCGGCGGCTTTGGTGTTCGCGATACCGATCTTGGCGGGAACGGTCTTGCCGATGCTTTCGGCGGCAATGTGGACAGCCAGGGACGCTTTCTGGAAAGCGCGGTTAGCGCAGCTGATCCGGGACTGACCAATGGGCAACTGGTGTCTGAGGTCGGTGAAGACCGGATCGTTCATTTTCTGGGCGTGTTGGACGCCGAACAGGGTATCGTGCTTGATCGTGGCAGCGTCACCGATCTTTCCGGCGTGGCGCTTTTCGACCCCCGCGCGGTCACGGTTGGAGGAAGGATACTTCGCAGCGGCCGTGTGGTTGATGGCGGCACGATCGCGCTTGAGGCCGTTCGTCTGATCAACCGCGTTCCGGGCAGCGGAAGCGCATCTTCCGGGCGCACTCTCGTGCGCGACGACCAGGCCCGTCTCGACATCAGCGGGGCCGCTGCGACATTCGAGATCAGCAATGGCAGAGGCGGCTTCAGTCCTTGGCTCGAATGGAGCAGGGGCGGGTCCATTTCTGCGCTTGGCGGTGGATCACTCGGCTCTACCGCAATCGACGCCCGCGGCGGCGATATCCGTGCCGAGGGTGGGACGCTGGAATGGCTACGACCGACCGTGGGAACAGGTTCGGCCGACCAAGCCGATTATCTTCCTGTCGGTTTGATCCAGGGTAGCGGTTTCGACACGTTGATAGCGCGTGGCTCGCTCACGCTTGATGGCGATTTCGATCTTTCACTGCGCAAAGCTCTGATGGTGACGTCGCAGGATCGCACCCAGTCCGCGAACATCGGAAGCGAGGCAGTCAGTCTGGGGGTAACGGCGGGTTCGAATGTGCGACTGGCTTCGGCGTACATCAGGCTTGCAAGTACCTATTCCGTCTCGACGGCAGGCATGGGCGGCGACGCCGCCAGTTCGCTCGTTCTTCAAGGCGGTCTGCAGGGGATCGATGTCGTTGGCGGGATTGCAGTCGGCCAGATCGGATCTTTCGAACTACGCACGCCGGGCGACGTCCGCTTTACCGGCGTGTATCACCCGTCCACCGGGCTGATTACAAACTATTCGGGCCAGTTCAGCGTTGTGGGCGACCTTACGATCGATGCGCGACGCACCTATGCGACAACCGGCACAGGCAATCTTCAGGCTCTGCTCGAGAATGCAAGCGGCACCATAAAGTCGCCCTACGATATCGCCGTCATCGGTGACCACAGCATTCGGTTCGGGAATCGTTATCTCGACCCGGCAGCGCCGTTGCCACTCACAGCCGGGACGCACCTTCGGGTGCTGGCGCCTCGAATTGTTCAAGATGGATTTCTGGCGGCGCCACTTGGTCAATTGACGCTCGGCAGCACCTCGACGGTTTTGCTCGAGGGGGGGGATCTGCGACAGGTCGCACCAACCGAGACGCTCACTTTCGGCCGTGGAAGCGTAACGTCGGTATCTGGCGCCGGTTTGACCGTACCCTACGGCACTACGACCGATGGTGTGGAGTATTATTTCCCGACCGTCGCGACTCCGTTGACCAAGCTCCCGGTTGGCGAGTTGGTGCTGTCAGCGGGTTCAATCGTGCAGGCGGAGGGTGCGCTAATCGACGGCCGGGGCGGCGGCGACGTCTACGCCTATGAGTTCCAGTCCGGCATCGGTGGTTCGCGCGACGTGCTCGACCGCTTCAACCGCGATGCGTTCAGCTCGAACCACTATGATCCGGTGACCGGCACCGGCTACCAGTTCCCGGATCAGCGGCAGGTCTATGCGTTGGTGCCGGTGGCCGAGGCGGGCAAGATCGCCCCTTACGATCCGATCTACTCGGCCGATTATGGCGACCTCTACGGCGCGCAGGCGGGCCGCTCGGTCCATCTCGATGGCGGTAGCGGCATCGCCGCGGGCGAGTATCTGCTGGTGCCGGCCAAATACGCGATGGCGATCCCCGGCGCGCTGCGCCTGGTCGAGAACACGGGATCGGCCGCGCCGCTGCCTGGATCCAGCACCAGGCTGCTCGACGGGTCGGTCGTGCTCGGCGGGACGTTCGCCTATGCCGGAACCGATATCGCGGAATCGACCCGTCACTCGTTCACCGTGCAGACGAAAGACGTCTTCACCAAATACTCGACGATCAAGACCACACCGGGCTCGGACTATCTGACGGGTCTTAACCCGGATGCGCGTCCGCGCCTGCCGCTCGACGCGGCTCGTGTGGTGCTGGCGCCGCTCAATGAGCTGAAGGTAGCAGGCGTGTTCGACCTGACTGCGGGCGAAGGCGGCCGGGCCGGGCAGATCGACATCCTCGGGAGCAACATCCTGATCGCCGCGGCCGACACCGAAGCGGCCGAGGGGACGCTGCTGATCTCGGATACGACGCTGGCGAAGCTCAACGCGCCCAGCCTGCTGATCGGGGGTCGCCGGACCGACAATGCGGATGGTACGACGACGATCAACGCCAGTGCGATCAGCATCACCGTGGCGGGTGGCGCCAGCCTGCAGGCGAGCGAACTGCTGCTGGCGGTCGGCGGTGACGGCTCGGCCCTGACGATCGAAGACGGCGCGACCCTCGCGGCGATCGGCGATCCCGGCATCCTCACCGATGCCGACTACAAGGCTTCCGGCGCCGGCTCGATCCTGCGCCTTGCCAACGGCCCGGAGCGTCTCGTGGCCCGCACCGGCGCGGGAAGCTCGACCCTGGAGATCGGAGCGGCCTCGCTCACCGGCGAAGCGCTGGCGCTCGACACCAGCGGCAGCTTCGTCGTCGCCGACGGGGCGAACCTGAACGCGAAGTACGCGGCGATCTCCGGCGCGGATATCCGCTTCGCCGCCAGCGGCGAAGCCACGGTCGGCGAGAGCGGTGTCGTAGGCGCGGCGCTGGCCACCAAGCTCGGCGCGGCCGAGCGGCTGACCGTGCGCTCGCCGGGATCGATCCGCTTTGCGGAAGGATCGTACCAGTTCAACGACCTCGTGCTCGACACCGCCAGCCTCGCGGCCGACGCGCAGGCGGCCGCCGGATCTGCGATCTCCATCCGGGCCGGGAATGTGCGCCTCGCCAACGGCGGCAATACCGCCGACGGCTGCGCCAGCAGCGCGCTGTGCGGCAGCGCAGGCAGTCTGACCCTCGATGCGACCACGATCAGCCTCGGCAACAATAGTGTTCGCGCGGCGGGCTTCACCGATGGAGTGACGCTGGCCGCCAGCGACGGTCTCTATGTCGAAGGCAAGGGCAGCCTCGATACCGGCGGCGCCGGGCTCACGCTCAACACGCCGTTCATCGCCGAGCGCTCGGCCAAGGCGGACCCTCGCAACCAGACGGTGCGGCCTGATTACACGTTCCTCACCACGGGAGCCGTATCGATCTCCTCGACCGGCGCGAACCCCGAAGCCAAGATCGAGGGCAATGCGGCCCCTGGCGCACGCATCGCGTTCGGCACGATCGACGATCGCGTGCAGTCGGTCTCGATCAGCGGCACCACCATCCGCGCCACGGCAGGTATCATCGATGTGCAGTCGGCAGGCGATGTGAGCCTGGCGGGTGCAACGCTCAGCGTCCCCGGCTTTGAGAAGGTGTTCGGCGACGAGGTCGATCCGGTCACCGTCGCTGCCGGCGGCGGCACGCTCAACCTGTTCAGTGCCAATGGCAACATCACCACCGATGTGGCCTCCGCGCTGATCACCGACACCGGCAAGGGCAATGCCGGCGGTCTCAACTTGCTGGCCGGCAACGGCGCGGTGACCCTGCTTGCCGCACTCAACCCCGGCCTCGCGGTCGATCCCGACGCTGAGGGAACAGATCTGGATGCGGCGCCCATCCTGCGCAGCGGATCCTTCACGCTCGACAGTGGCACCGGCGCCTTCGACTTCGGCGGCTTCGTCGAGACCTACGGCACGCAGTTCGGCGGCGACGTCTGGGTCCGCACCGGGGCCGGCAATCTGACTCTGGCCGAGGGGCAGAGCCTCAAGGCCCAGAACGTTACCCTCACCGTCGACGGCGGCAGCATCGGCATTGCCGGCACACTCGACACCTCGGGCGTCGACGTCACCGGCATGTCGGCCGATGCCGCACGCAATGCGCGGGTCAATGGCGGCGATATCGCGCTCTGGGGGCAGAACGGGGTCACCCTCGCGTCGACCGCGAAGCTCGATACCCACACCACCGGCTATGCCGATACCGACAGCCGACCCGCCCAGGCCGGCGATGTCACGATCGGCATTGGCAGCGACTCGGCCAGCCTCACCATCGCCAGCGGCGCCGCCATTGATGTCAGCGCGCGCCGGACACAGGCAGCACTGGCAGCAGGAGAAAGCGGTGGCCGACTGATCCCGAAAACCGTGACCGACACGGTGACCGGAAATGCGGTGATCGTCTATGAATATGCTTCCCCCGATCAGGGTGGTGACGTCGTCTTCCGTGCTCCCGTCATCGGCGCGAACCGCAACAAGGTCGCGCTGTCGCAGCACGGGACCATTGTCGGCGCGGACAGCGTCCAGTTCGAGGCGTTCCAGCGCTACGATCTCGACGCCATGGCCGACAGCGGCCTCTACTCGGGCATCAGCCGCGACACCGAGGGCGCGATCCGCCTCGACTTCGGGGCCAGCGGCGCCAACCCGTTCACCACCGACATGGCGCTTGCCGACGGCACATCCTCGCTGGTCCGGTTCATCCAGGACTTCGACGTCTCGACGGTCGATGGCTCGAGCCTCGATGGCATGCGCCTGCGTCCTGGTGTGGAGCTGGCCTCGACAGGCGCGATCGAGACGGTCAGCCAGTGGAACCTCGCCGCCGCCACCTTCTCGCCGGAGCAGCTTCAAGCCGCGGTCGATGCCGGGGTGTTGGAGCTGATCCCCGAGATCTCCGGCGGTACGCCGCGCTACAAGGTGGTTCCCGGCAAGGAAGGCCAGTTGCTCGACCAGCACGCGACTTTCCTCTACCGTACCGATGGCGGCTCCGCGCGCGGTGAAGCGCCCGTGGTCACCCTGCGCGCCGGCAATGATCTCACCATCAACCGCTCGATCTCCGACGGGTTCTTCACGTTCCGCGATCAGTCAGATCCCAACTATATCGATCAGCAGCTCGGCGGCGGTGATCGGACCTACCAGCCGGCGATCCAGTTCGGCTGCGGCAATAGTAGCTCGACCGGCGTATGCGGTGAGATCGCAGACTATGTGGTCGGCGGGACCCGGCCGACCACAAACAATCGTATCAATATCTCACTCAATCTCGCAGCGCAAAAAGGCAACACATCAGGCGGTGGCGGGGGAGCGCCGATGACGCTCGCCGGCAATGCAGCCGACTCTGGCGGCGAAGACCGGAATTCGCTGGCTTTCGCTGAACTGTTCCCGCTGCTCGACGGCGATGTCGCGATGCACTCTTCGGACCTGCGCCTTGTTGCGGGGACCGGAAGCACCCTGTCCGCAAATCCTCTCGTAACTGATCGTGCAAGTGCCGCCGACCTGAGGATACGAGGTGAATACAGCTATGATGTCTCCGCAACAGCTGGAGCCATAGGCTATGGCGGAGCCTTGCAGTTCCGCCTTCAACGTCCAACCGGATTCGACGCGATTTCGGTGGATATCGGCGATCTGCTCTCGGGTTCTGATATCGACGGCGGTCTCGGAGCGCTCGATCCGAACGCTTATACGTTCCTGAACTGGGGAACCGGAAGCAGCGGACTCGCTGCCGATACACGGGCAGCTGCTCGCGAATATTTCGCAGGAAAAGGCTACAGCTTCATTGGCAGCGCGACAAATCCAAGCGGGATCGATGCTCCGTTGAGCGCAATTGTCGGCTTCCTTCAGCATTTTGAGAGCCGCTATGTCGCAGGCGTAGCCAGTGGCGCCTATGCGTCGGATCGGTCCGCGCCTCCCCTCCTCACATACGATCAGCCGAAGGCCTTTGTTCGCACGGTCGTACGCAGCGGGGACGGTCGAATTTCCGCAGGGGCCGCGCGCGACATCGATCTTCGCACAACAACCGAAACCGTCTACCGCGACGACGGAGGGATCGAATTCAGTGCTCCGAACTATGGTAACCTGCAGGAAGTGCTGCAAGTCGGCGGAAGCGCACTCTATACGGCTGGCGTTCGGGTTGCTCCCACCACTATTTCAGCCCGGATCGTCGGCGGCGACACCGTTTCGATCCTTCCGGACAGCGTCTATTTCACAAGCGCTGTAGAGGATCCCGATTTTACGGTGTCGCCCAAGTCTTTGAGCAGCATCGGGCCGGTCCTTGCCCACGGTGGCGGACACGTCGAGGCCAGTGCCGGCCGGGATATTCTCGCGCGCCGTGACGTGTGGAGCGAATACTTCCTCCGCAGGGGCGGTCAGCTCACGGGACGACAAAGCTCGCGCAATGAGAATTTAATGGGGAGCCCAACTCAGCCTTGGCGTGTGGGAACGATCGGTTGGGACACTGAAATAGGCATTGCACCGCAGTATTTCACGAGCGGGATCGGCGCGCTTGGCGGCGGCGATGTGTCGATTTCTGCTGGGCGGGATATTCGGGAACTCATTCTCGCGCTCGATACGAGCATATCGACTGCCGAGACTTCGGCCGGCGCTGCAATGCTGACTTTTGGAAGCGGTGATCTCACCGTTGTGGCAGGGCGCAATATCGGTGCTGGCCGGTATGATATCGCAACGGGTCGAGCAATAGTCCATGCCGGACAAGACATCACAGCGTTCGGAATTGAGCCGCAAGCCGGGAGCGTGACATCGCCCCAGCATCTCCGCATTCGGCTTACGGACGCTGTCGTCGATGTGTCAGCAGGAGGATCGGCTACCATTGCGAGTGTATCCGCTCTTGGTGCCGGTAGAGACATGGCGTCGTGGGGAGTGAACGGCTTCTTCTCTGCAAGCGGCGCGTTCGGTCTCAGTGCCAACGAAGATGTCGCTACGGAGCCAACTGGTAATTTAGTCTACCCCGATCAGGGAACTTCGCGTAGCCGCCATAATCTCGACTTCGGACAAAGCGCACCGGACGTCGAGTTCCGCTATACACAGATACTGCCGCCATCTGTCTCGATGATCTCACTATCCGGAAGCGTGAAGCTGGCGGAAGGGGTCCCTCATCTCTTGTTCCCATCGTCGTTGGGGCAATTGCGTGTCTACAGCGCCGGGAGCATCCGCAATCTGGCAATCGGTATGAGCGATGCCGATCCGTCGTTGATGGGCGGCGCTTGGTCGGATCAGCGGATTCAGCGCGTGAAGTTCGAACTACCCTGGGTCAATGCGCTGACCAGCAACGCCGCATTGCGTCTTCAGCACAATCGGCGGATCACTCACCTCGGCGACCCAGAGCCCGTCCGCATCCACAGCGGCGGCGATATTGATACTTCAGCGCTTTTCCTGCCCAAGCAGGCCCGCGTCACTGCTGGCGGCGATATCATCGATATGTATTTCATCGGTCAGAATATCGACGCCAAGGATATCACACGGATCAGAGCCGGTGGCGATATCAAGGGCACGATCCTGGGGAACAGCGGCACGCTACCCTATGTGAGATCGAACAATTTCGTTCTGGGTGGACCTGGCTCGCTTATGGTCGAAGCGGGGGGGGACATCGGGCCTTTCGTCACTTCGGCAAACATCGATCAGATAGAATTCAATTCCAATGGCAGTTCCGCCGGCACGATCGTCGTCTCTTATGCTGGTGGCATCCGTACGGTAGGCAACGACCTTAACCCATGGCTGGGCCGTGACGGCGCAGACCTCAGCGTGCGTTTCGGGATGGCGGGAGGGGCGGACTATGCCGCGCTCCGCGAAACCTATCTCAATCCGGCAAACTTCGCGAAGCTCGACGGGGACCTATTCGAGCAGATGACCGACACTCTCGGAAACCAACGTCCCGACCGCACCAAGCCGGTTTACGCGCCGCTGCTCGCCGCGTGGCTGCGTGACAACGAACCTGAAGCCTTTGCCGCCATATTCGCCGGTGAAAGCGTCGCGGACAGCGCGAGTGGACAGACGGCCCTTGCAAACGCAGCTTATGGCAAGACTGGCGAATTGTATGCGGCCTTCGCGAAGATCGAACTGCTCCGCCAGCAGGATTTCCTGATCGACCGACTCTATTTCAATGAACTCGCCGCTCCAGCGGACCCCAACGGGGCATCCTATCTTCAGTACGTGCGCGGCTATCGGGCCGTTAACACGCTCTTCTCACCAGAGCGCGGCTACACGGATAATCTTGCTCCTTACACGCTCGACCCATCGACTGTGAACGAAGATCATCCGCTCGGCGAGCCGGTTCGAAACATCGTAAATGGTCAGCCGCAAGCGGCTGAGCGGATCGTAACGGGTAATGCCGATCTTCGCCTCGCGACGATCCAGACAGCTCGGAGAGGAGACATCTCCATCCTGGCCCCGGGCGGCGATATGATCGCAGGTTCGGTGGTGCGCACCTTCGAGCAGGTGGCACGACGCTTCACGGCGTTCACGGGTTACAACCCCGCCGGGCTCCAGTCATTGCCAACCGGCAATTTTGCACGGCCGGAGTCGGCCCGGATCGCTTCCATTCCGGCTGGCTTCGAAGGTGTCCTGACGCTCGAGGGCGGTAAAATTTTTAGCTTTACTGATGGCGACTTCATCCTGAACCAGAGCCGCGTTTTCAGCCTTGCGAATGGCGACATCACCATGTGGTCATCCAATGGCGATCTAGCCGCGGGTCAGGGACCGAAGAGTGCTTCGAGTTTCCCGCCCGTGACGGTCCGCTTCGATGAGAACGGGTTCACAGAGGTCGACAGCGCAGGGAGCGTATCCGGTGCAGGAATCGGCTCGTTCAAGCGCACTCCAAATGATCCACCGTCAAATGTTGTTCTGATTGCGCCAGTTGGTGAAGTGGATGCGGGCGATGCCGGCGTGCGCGCATCAGGCAATATCATCGTTGCGGCGGCACGCGTCGCCAATGCCGATAATTTCAAAGCATCCGGCGATATTACCGGCGTGCCCACGACTACGGCTACGATGGCGGTGGCAACGCCGCAGGACGCGGCCTCGTCGGTCGCAGCACAAGCCGCTCAGGCCGCCCAAACCAACAGGCAGGGCGATCAGCGCTCGCTGATTACGGTCGATGTGCTCGGACCGGTGAGTGATGGGCGCTGCGATCCCAATACCCCCGGCGACCCGGATTGCCGGTAGCATTCATTTTTAAAATTTTGGTCGCAAAACTTGCGGCTATAATAGTGGAAAGGCAGGAACAATGGCTACTAACATAGAGGACTTGTCAGGAATGATTGGGTTGGCCTTCCGGGCGAACTGGGAGGCGGCCTATATCAATCCAGATCAACTTGCCGTGAATGGTGACGGTTCCTACACAATCGGAAATTTTGTCGTAGACGATTATTCTGCCAATCCAGGAGGATGGGCAGAGTTCACGCTAGACATCCAGAACGCAAGCGATGGCGGTCTGGAGATTTACATTCCTGAGTTTGACATGACCGTGATGGCGGATGTCCTGGCCTACTCCCAGGAAACGCTTTTGATATATTTGCCGGACCTTGATGAGCATCGGTTACTGCTGACCGACAACTGGCGGAATGATCCAGACTACAATTTGACCAGTACCAACGTGGTCGGCGGGGGCGGAATCACGCAATACATGGGGGGGATCACGATTTCGGAAACCCACCCCGACGCGCCGTTTGAGCTTCCGGTCGTGTGTTTCGCAGAAGGCACGATGATCGCGACCGTTAATGGACAGTGCTGCATCGAAACGCTTGAGGCGGGTGATCTCGTGGTTACCGCATCTGGTGCCCGGCGGCCGGTGAAGTGGATCGGAACGATGCTGGTGCGCCCGTCGCGCCGTGCCAATCCATCGGACGCTCAGCCTGTGCGGATTCGCGCTGGCGCCTTTGGTGAAGGATTGCCGAAGCGTGATCTGCGACTTTCGCCGGGCCATGCGGTGTATGTCGATGGAGTGTTGGTGCCCGCTGGCCTTCTCGTGAACGGCGCAACCATCGTTCAGGAAGAAGTGGAGCAGATCCGATACTTCCACATCGAACTCGATAGCCATGATGTGCTGCTGGCCGAAGGGCTCCCTTGCGAGGCCTATCTGGATGACGGCAACCGTGGAAGCTTCGTCAATGCTGGCCGAAACGTGGAGTTATTCGGTCGCCTCGATCCGAAATCCTGGGACGACGCCTGTGCACCGATCGTGGCGGCGGGGCCGCAACTCGCTGCCGTGCAGCTGAAACTGGCGGAACGCATTGGGGAAATGGGTTGGGTAAAATCCGAGGATGCCGAACTGCGCCTTCTGGCTGACGGTGTCGAATTCGCGCCGACGGCCATCCAGGGTAATCGGTTCCGCTTCAGCGCGCCGGCCGCTGCTTCGCTCAAGTTGACATCGAATAGCGCGGTGCTTGGGCATGTCATGCCCGGTGTGGCCGACACACGCCGCCTGGGTGTCGCCGTCACTGAAGTGAACATCAACGGACAAGCTCTTTCGCTCGACGATGTAGCGTTCGGAGTAGGGTTCTATACCGTTGAATACCATGATGCCGTGTCGTGGCGCTGGACCAACGGAGAAGGTGAACTTCTCGTGTCGCTCGCTGCGCCCGCCGAGGTCGAGATAGTGGTGACTATGGTCGCGCCGAACTGGAAGCCTCCGGTGCCAGTGCCAGCATTGGTTGCGGCCTAGCATCGGCTTTCAGATCACTGCTCAACAGCAATAATCCCCCGCTTTGCTCTTCCGCGATGCGCGGGGATTATTATTTCAATCTACTATTGTACAATGGTTAGGACAGGTCGCTTCCGCCTACGTCAGAGGCGCAGGGTCGTGTCCTGCGGCGTGGTGAGCTGAAAAGTATCCATCCGGAGAGTGCCGCCTTGCTCAGGCGCAGGCAGCGATAGAGGACGTCCTTACAGCCGCACCTAAGGACGTCCGTACCGACTATGGCGCAGATGACGATATTGACGGGCCGGAGCGTCGGCGCCGGTGGAGCGATGAGCAACGCGAGCGCATCCTGGCGGAGGCGTTTCGGTCTGGTGCGAGGGTCTGTGACGTGGCGCGGCGCCACGACGTTGCGCGCGGCCTGATCTATCAGTGGCGTCGCGCTGCGCTCCGCCAAGCGGAGCCGGTGTTCGTGCCGGCGGTGGTCGTAAACGAGCCGACCGCGCAAGCATCCGACCCTGCCGTAGCGGCCGAGTTCGATCTGCCCGACGGCGGTCGCCTGAGGATCTTCGCCTCAGCGTCACCGGCGCTAGCGGCAGCGGCGTTGAAGGCGCTGCGGTGATCCCGCCGAATGCCAGGGTGTGGATCGCGATGGGCCACACCGACATGAGAAAAGGCATGCAGGGGCTGGCGCTCATGGTGCAGCAGCAGCTCCACCGTGATCCACACGGCGGCGACCTGTTCGTCTTCCGCGGTCGGATCGGCTCGCTAGTGAAGATCATCTGGCACGACGGCCTGGGCATGTCGCTCTATGCCAAACGGCTGGAGAACGGCCGGTTCGTCTGGCCTTTGGCGAAGGACGGCGTCGTTTCACTGACAGCCTCGCAGCTGGCCTGTCTGCTCGAGGGTATCGACTGGCGCAATCCGCAGTACAGCTGGCGTCCTGCCAGCGCCGGATAGGCCATTATCGCCTTGCGTGAAGCGGCCGAGGGTGATTCACTCTCCTTCGTGGCAGCGGTCGTTTCGCCTTTTCCGGACGACGTCGAAGCGCTGAAGGCGCTGCTCACTGCTGCGCTTCAACGGGCCGACGAGGCCGAGGCCCGTGCTGGTGAGGCTGAGGCCCACGCTGCCAATGCGCTGGCGCGCGAGAGCGCCATAGAGGCGGTGATCGCGCACCTGAAGCTACAGATCGCCAAGCTCCGGCGGGAGCAGTACGGCCCGAGCGCCGAGCGCAGCCGTCGCCTGCTCGAGCAGATGGAGCTCCAGCTCGTAGATCTCGAGGCCGACGCCCGCGAGGACGATCTCGCCGCCGGGATCGCCGCCGCCAACACGACCAGCGTCGCCCCGTTCGAGCGCAGACGGCCGGTCAGGAAGCCGTTCCCCGAGCATCTGCCCCGCGAGCGCGTCGTCATCCCGGCGCCATGCGCGTGCCCCGCCTGCGGCGGCTCGCGCCTGTCGAAGCTTGGCGAAGACGTGACCGAGACCCTCGAGGTGGTCCCGCGGTCGTGGAAGGTCATTCAGACGGTGCGCGAGAAGGTCTCGTGCCGCGACTGCCAGACCATCAGCCAGCCGCCCGCGCCGTTCCATGTCGTGCCGCGTGGGTGGGCGGGGCCGAGCTTCCTTGCGATGCTGCTGTTCGAGAAATACGGGCAGCACCAGCCGCTCAACCGCCAGGCCGAGCGGTTCGCCCGTGAAGGCGTGCCGCTCAGCGTCTCGACCCTCGCCGACCAGGTCGGCGCCGCAGCGTTCGCGCTGATGCCGCTCTACAAGCGCATCGAAACGCACGTTCTTGCTGCCGAGCGCCTTCACGGCGACGACACCACCGTGCCGGTCATGGCCAAAGGGAAGACCGACATCGCTCGGCTGTGGGTCTATGTCCGCGATGACGCCCCATTTGCGGGCGCCGACCCGCCGGCGGTGCTCTTCCACTATTCGCGCGACCGGCGCGGCGAGCACCCTCAGGCGCACCTCGCCAACTGGGCAGGCATCTTCCAGGCCGACGCCTATGGCGGCTACGGCGAGCTGTACCGCGACGGTCGCAACGCGGGTCTCGTGCTCGAGGCCGGCTGCTTCGCGCACGCCCGGCGTAAGTTCTTCGAGCTCGCCGACGTCGCGGGCGCCGCGCGCAAGAAGAGTCGCGGCGAGCGGACCGGCATGATCTACCCCATCGCGCTCGAGGCGGTGAAGCGCCTGGACGCGCTGTTCGACATCGAGCGCGCTATCAACGGCAGGTCCGCTGCCGACCGGCTCGCCGTGCGTCAGGAACTGAGCGCGCCGCTGATGACCGAATTGCACGCCTGGCTCACCGACCAGCGCGCCAAGCTGTCGCGCAACCACGACCTCACGAAGGCCTGCCTCTACATGCTCCGCCGCTGGGAAGCGTTCACCCGCTTCCTTGACGACGGCCGGGTCTGCATCTCGAACAACGCTGCCGAGCGGGCGCTTCGATGCGTGCCGCTCGGCCGCAAGGCCTGGCTGTTCTGCGGCTCGGACCGGGGCGGCCAACGCGCCGCCATCCTCTACACCCTCATCCAGACCGCGCGCCTCAACGACGTCGACCCGCAAGCCTGGCTCGCAGACGTACTCGCCCGCATTGCCGACCACCCCGCAACTCGGCTCGACGAGTTGCTGCCGTGGCATTGGCTCCCCAGTACATCCGCTATCGCTGCCTGACAGGCTACGCCGCGGCCCTCACCGGATGGCTACGCTGAAAACGACGAGCCGCGCATTTCGGCGTCAATCCGGGCCGCTCATGCTCTTGGGGATCGCCGAGAGCATGGTGAAGGGATTGTCACTGACCGGTGTCATGGTTTCACAGGTCATGTAGAGGATGGCGCCAATGAGGCGATCGATGGAGTTTGTGCTGTGTAGTTTGGCGTGATGCTCGCGGGGGAATGTCATGTAGGCCCGCATATCGGGTTCCGTTTTTTCCATCAGATTTGCCAGTTTGGGCAGTTTGGGTCGCACCTGATTGGCCCCGGCACGTCATTGCTGACTGGCAGCCTCGGGTGTTGCCTGGGCGAAGGCGGTGGCGATGAAGGCGGAGACAGCGCTGCTACGTGGCACAGAGCAGTTTGGAGGCAGCTGCCTTGATGCCTTCGTGCGCGTCGGAGATGACCAGCTTGACGCCGCGCAGCCCTCGGCGCGTCAGCTTGCGCAGGAACGCGGTCCAGAATGGCTTTGCTTCCGAGGGGGCGATGCCCATATTCCCAACACTTGTGCCGACCGTCGCTGTTGGCGCCCACGGCAACGATCACCGCCACCCTCGTCGAGCTCTTCACACAGCCGACTGACCTAGCTCTTGGAGATGCCATACATACCAAGCGCTTTGACCAGATCGTCCATCGAGCGGGTAGAAATGCCCTTGATGTAGGCCTCTTGGATTACCGCCTTCAGCGCCCGCTCGGCCATCCGACGGGGTTCAAGGGAACCAGGAAAGTAGTTGCCGTTGCGCAGCTTTGGGATCCGCAGTTCTACAGTGCCGGCCCGCGTCTGCCAGTCGCGCGCGCGGTGTCCGTTGCGCTGAAAAGACGGTGGGGAGACTTCTCGCCGTAGCCAGCCGCCGGCCGGTTGCCGACTTCCATCTCAAACAGCCGCTCGGCGGCAAACGAGAGCGAAAAGAAGGCGACCCCGGATTTCTCCGGGGCCGCCAGTACTATGTAGGTATGTGACAGGTTTTAGGCGCCGATCGCCGACCCACCACTACCGCAAACCGTGGTGTTCGAAACGGTAGTGCCACGCGAAGTGCTGTTCTGCATCCAGAGATTCAGTGCGCCGAGACCGCCTGAAGTATTCTGGAAGAAGGTCTCGCGGATAGCACGCTGCCAGTTGTCAGGCACCACACCGATATTCGAATTCGAAACGATGCTGGTCGACGCACCACCGAACATGTCCGTCGGAAGAGCGGCACCGGTACTCCTTGTGCCGTAAAGATCGAAATTGTCCATGACGAACTCGACCATCGAACGACGGTTGCCGGCCTGGTAGCACTGGTGACCCAGGAACTGAGTGGTGCCGGTGATCGCATAACCGTTGTTCGGATCGGCCAAAGTCGCGACCGGGTTGTAGAGCACATCGTACCAAGCGATCGGATTGTTCCGTCGCGCCTGGATGTCCGCGCCGCCTGCCGGATTGCGGACCAGACGGGTATCGGTGGTGTTGTAGCTGCCGTCAGCATTCGACTGCGGCGGAAGGATCGTGGTGCCGAAGGCCGCTTGGGCATTGCCGGCGCTCGGCATGTGGTAAGAGTTCGGCGCAACCGACGGTTTCTGCTGCAGAGCAGCAGCGAAGAGAGCCGGATTGGCGGAAGCCGAGCCAGCCACGAAGTCCGATGCGATGTAGCCAATCTTGCCGTTCACCTTGAAGCCCGTGCCAATATCGGCAGCAGCAAGGATGGCGTCACGGATGGCACTACTTCCATCCCCGAGCAGGTAGCGGCCGGTACCATTAGCACCCGCAGCCGGATTCGACGGCAAACCGCCGGACACGGACAAGATCGTGCCGGTCGCGCGATCGAAATACTGATTTCCGATCATGGGCGCCGTGCCCGAGAGAGCTGCGGAAGACCCGAGCGAATACGGTGTGTCGGCCCGTACGCCGCTGAAGTCAGGCGCCCCGGCGACGCGAGCATAAGGCAGCGCCTCGGCATTTGTCGTATAGTTGTTCGTGCCGAACGCACCGCACTGCTGCGAAAGAGCGCGGGTGAAGATGTCCGTGGTGCCCGAACGATCGAGACGGCCAACCAGGCGAACCGGGACGCCCTGGCTTGCCCACCGGCCCGGATTGTCGATTTCATCCTGGGCGTCCCGCAGAGACGTTCCGCCGTTTGCGGCGGTGAAGAGCGGGTCGTTCCAGTTCACGACGGCGCCGTTGAACACCTTGCAGTAGAGTTCTCGCGAGAGGCGAAGACCACCGGCATTGACGCCATTGATCATCTGCGGGCTGGTAACGTTGAACCGATAGTTCGTCGCACCCTGCGTCGCGTAGATCGGATTGTAGACGATCGCGACGGGCAGAACATATTTCGGGAACTGGATTGGCGCACCGCCAACGGTGACCGCGCCAGTGCTCGTATTCTTGTAGGCCTGGATATCCGACGGGCTGGCGCCACCTTCGGAGAAAGCGAACTGCACGTGCGTCCATAGGGGATTGCCGCTGATGTTCACGAAGGGGTTGTGCACACCAGCCGTGCCCGTGCCCGTGCCGGCGTTGAAGAACTGGTTGGTATTCGAGCGCCACGCTTGACGACCGAAGCCCGAACCCGTTGCGACATATTTGCCTTCGAAGTTCGGCTGAACTTCCGTGGTGGCGCAGTTGAACGAGCCGATGGTCGGCTCAGCAATCGTCGTAAACGAGCCGTTCGGGTTCGGGGAAGAGACGCCGAGCTGATTGCTGCCGCCGATGCAGTTCAGTTCCTGCACGAGAACATTCTGGACGGCGCTGGCACCAGCACCATGAAGCGCGCCATCGCTGTTCGACGGAGCTGGGATGGTCTGTGCCGAAGCACCTGAGGCGAGCGCCATGCTGGCGACTGTCGCCAGGAAGAGCGCGGAATTGATACGCTTCATTGAATTTCTCCAAATTGAGGTTTGAAAACAAAAAACGTCCATTCTTCAGCGCGCAGATCATCGTTCACCAACCCGAAGATCGGCGCGCCTGATCCTTGCAAATTCCCGGTCACGCAAAGTCCCGACCGCCAAATCGCAAGAAGTGGCGCGGACCCTCGTTCTATACGCAGCGCCAGCAGGCTTCGTCGCAAGGACTTCAACCTACCCGCCATTACCCGAATATTCGGGCGACTCATCCGAAAGTAATATTCGGATTAACATAGTTGCCGGATCACGACTCGATCATTTTCCGACAATCACATGCTATCGAGTCTAAATGACATTTTTGTTATAGTGAGGTTTTGATTGTGCTTGGCTTGGATATTTATTCTGTCCATTATGGTTGGACATTATTGATATAGTAAAATCCGCAATCGTGATGGTGCAACTATACTGTAGCAATACGCGGATATAACTTGTATCCAATTAGTTCCTTTGGAACTTTCCCTTGCCCTTCACTAGGGGCCGCAACAGGAGGCGCGGGTAGCGATAGCATGATCCGAGCGGCAAATATTGCACGATCCTGGCATAAAGTTCGGGGTGCTGAGGAGGTGGGCGAGGGTGGCTCAGGCCCCTTGAATCCTTCGGGATTCGAGGAAATGTTGCGCGCGCGGGCCTTGCTCTCGGACGACGCTCTGCAACGCGCGCTTCTGGTTCAGGCCGAGACCGGAGAGCGACTGGATGCTGTCGTCACCCGCCTCGGGCTTCTGTCGGAAGATCGAGTCGCAACCGAGATGGGCGCTTATACCGGGCTGCCGGTGGTCGATGGCTCTGCCTTCCCGTCCCAGGCGATCGAGGGACCGGATCTGCCCTCTGATTTCCTACGCGAGAATCGCGCTGTGCCAATTGCGGCGGAAGCGACTTTCGTGCGCGTCGCGGTCAGCGATCCGTTCGATTCCTTCGTCGAACAAGCCTTCGGTTTCACCTTCGGGCGTCATGTCGAGCGCGTCATCGCCCGGTCAAGCGATCTCGATGCTGCGATAGAACGCCTCTATCATGGGGCAGGTCCCGTCGCCGAAGACGCTGATGGGGAGATCGACAGCGACGATCTTGAACGGCTCAAGGACCTCGTTAGCGACGCACCTGTGATCCGCGCCGTCAATAGACTGATTGCGCGTGCGTCCGACGAGCGCGCATCCGACATTCATATAGAGCCCAGCGATGACGGCCTGGCAGTCCGGTTCCGAGTCGATGGCATGTTGCGCGAGGCTGCAAAGCTGCCGCTCGCGATGCGTGCGCCCCTGGTGTCACGTATCAAGGTGATGGCGGGGCTGAACATCGCCGAGCGGCGCCTGCCCCAGGACGGCCGTCTGCGCATTTCTGTGCGCGGCCATGAAATCGACCTTCGCGTCGCAACCTCACCCTCCATCCATGGCGAGAGCGTGGTCATGCGTATCCTTGATCGGTCACGCCTGGCCCTCGATTTTACCACGCTGGGCTTCGATCCCGAACTGACAAGCCGGATGCGTGAAGCGATCGCCCGCCCGCACGGCATCGTGTTGGTGACCGGTCCAACCGGCAGCGGAAAGACCACGACCCTTTATGCCGCGCTTTCCGAGCTGAACGCGCCCCACCGCAAACTCCTCACTGTCGAAGATCCGATCGAATATCGTCTCCCGGGCGTGATCCAGACGCAGGTCAACCCCGCGATCAGTTTCACCTTCAGCACCGCGCTGCGCTCGTTCCTGCGCCAGGATCCGGACGTGATGATGGTGGGCGAGATTCGCGACGCCGAGACAGCTCAGATCGCTGTCCAGGCCGCGCTTACCGGCCATATGATTCTTTCCACCCTCCACACCAATACGGCCGCGGGCGCTATATCGCGTCTTCTCGATATGGGCGTGGAGCCCTTCCTTCTCGGATCGGTTTTATCTGGTATTCTGGCCCAACGCCTCGTGCGGCGCCTCTGTCCGGATTGCCGTCGACCCTACGTTCCGGACGACGACATCCCCGAAATCCTTGTCCCCATGCTTCATACGGTTGGGCCGAGGCAGTTCTATCACGCTGAAGGATGCAACCGGTGCGGGGGCAGCGGCTACTCCGGCCGTGTCGCCGTTCTCGAATTTCTGCGCGTCGACGATGCGGTGTCCAAGCTTATCCTGCATAGCGCTGATACCCCTGAAATCCAGGCGGCAGGCGAGGCCGGAGGAATGCGCAGCCTTTTTGCCGATGGCGTTGCCAAGGCGGCTATCGGCCTCACGACGATTGAAGAAGTGCTTCGCGTAAGCAGCGGGGAGGGGGGATGACCACTTTCCGCTACCGCGCCGTCAAGGATGACGGTTCGAGCCTCACAGGTGAACTTGAGGCCGGTGATCGCCGCGATGCCGTCGCGGCTCTACGCCGCAATGGCGCACGGCCACTCGACTTGGTCGCGATGCCGGCAGAGCGCGGAAGGAAGAGGTCGAAGGCGGGCGGGAAGGGGCGTGAGGCAGCGGCAATCACCGTCGGGGAGCTTGCGGTTTTGCTCGAAGCGGGGTTGCAGCTCGACCGTGCGCTCGCTCTCGCGGTGGAGAATGTCGAGGACAAGGCAGTCGCCGCCCACCTCGCCGATATCCTGCGTGAAGTGCGCGAAGGCGCGCCTCTGTCACGCGCTATGGCCCTGAAGCCCGACCTGTTCTCTCCCACAGCTGTCGCGATGGCGGAAGCCGGCGAAGCGAATGGCCGTCTCGGCGAAGCCTTGACCCGGCTTGCCGGCGCACTCGAGCAGGAGGCTGAATTGCGCCGCCTGGTTGTATCGTCGATGATCTATCCGATCGCGCTCATCGTCATTGCCGTCGGCGTCGTTCTGCTGATGCTCCTCTTCGTCGTGCCGCAATTCGAGCGCATGTTCACCAGCACGGCCCAGAAGCTACCGACCGCGACGCTGGTTGTCATGACAGCCAGCCAGATCGTCCGGCAATACGGCCTTGTCATGCTCTTGGCCCTAGGGGGGGCGATCATCGCTGGCGCCTTCGCGCTGCGTCAGCCAGCAGTCCGGCTCGCTCGCGACCGGATCGCGCTTCGTATGCCGCAACTGGGCGAACTCATCCGCCGTATCGAAACCGCCCGGTTCGCTCGCACGCTCGGTGCGCTCATCGAGGGAGAGGTGGGACTCCCTGCGGCGCTGGCGCTTTCCCAGCGAACCCTGTCCAATCAGGTGTTGGCCAGCGCGATCGGCAAGGTCGCCGATGGCGTCAAGGAGGGTGGGGGCCTCACCGCACCATTGGCGGCTTCCGGTGTGCTCCCCAGGCTGGCGATCGGCTTCCTGCGGACCGGCGAAGAAACGTCGCAACTCGGCATGATGCTGACGCGCCTTGCCGACGTACTCGATCGCGATGTTCGAACCCGCCTCGAACGCCTGATCGGCATCCTCACCCCCGCCATTACGGTCCTGCTGGGCGTAACCGTCGCGGCGATCATCGCATCCATCATGTCGGCGATCCTCGGCTTCAACGACCTGGCGCTGTCTTCATGAAGGGAGAAAGCAGAATGAGAAAGAGACCCGGAAAAGACACCGGACAGGAAGCCGGCTTTACGCTCCTGGAGCTCCTTGTCGTGCTGGCGATCCTTGGATTGCTAGCTGCGATCGTCGGCCCGCAGGTGATCAAATATCTCGACAGTTCCAAGTCGAAGACAGCCCAGGTCCAGGCGAAGAATGTCGTTGCCGCGCTCAACCTCTTCAAGCTCGATGCCTCGCGCTATCCCACGGAACACGAGGGCCTGGAAGCCCTGGTAAAGGCCCCGCAGAACCTGCCGAGCTGGAATGGGCCATATCTTCCCGAACAGTCTGCGATCATCGACCCCTGGGGGCGGCCCTATCTGATGCGGATCCCCGGCGAGCATGGTGAGGTTGACGTCTACAGCCATGGATCGGACGGGAAGGCTGGCGGGACGGGGGAGGCCAGGGATGTGGGGAGCTGGTGAGCATTCCTCGATCCATTCCCACGCGGAAGCCGGTTTCACGCTGATCGAGGCGCTGGTCATTTTGGCGGTACTCGGCCTCGCTGCTGGAATCTCGTTCCCTGCCGTTGGCGCAGCCCTACGCTACCAGGCATTCATGGATGGTGCGACGCGCTTCGAGGCGTCGTTACGCAGCGCCCGGATGCAAGCATTGCGCCGGGGCATCATTGTTCGATTTGAGGTGTCTTCCGACCAGCGCGGCTTTGGCATCGGCGAGGCAAGGGACCTCCTCCCGGACCGGCTACGCGCCATTCCGCGGGCCGGCGGGATCACCTTCTATCCGGATGGCACCGCCACGGCCGGCGAAGTGGCGGTCGAAGACGGTGTGAGGGCACGGCGCTGGCGTGTTCGCCCGACAACCGGCCTGATCGAGCGCATATCATGAGCGGCAGGGCTGCAGAGGCAGGCTTCAGCCTGATCGAGGTATTGGTGGCACTCGCCGTCATCGCCGGCATGTCCTCGATGTTGTTCGACTCGATCTCGACTCATGCCCAGGCTGCGAGCCGAACCGCACAAAAGCGCGAGGCGGTTCTGCTCGCGCGTTCGCTGCTTGCCCAGGCCAGTATCGCCCCCGGACCCGGCGAACTGGCAGCTACCGGTCATTGGCGCGATCTCTCATGGCGTTTCACGCGACATGGCGTCGGAGGCGGCGCCCGCGATACCGCAGTAGCCCTCCAAAGGGTTCGGATCGATGTCCTGGATCGCGGGACAGGGCGCAGACTCGTTCGCGTCGAGACGCTGCGGTTGGATCAGTGACCGATGGCGGCAAGGGACCATATCCACGCAAACTGCGCCGCAAAGGAAGATGGCTTCACACTTGTCGAACTGCTGGTCAGCCTCGCGCTGATGGGACTGGCGGCCGTTCTCCTCGCGCAGGGGTTGGCTAGCGCCGGGATCATTGCCCAGCGCAGCCGGGCGGTGAACAACAACTTCGAGGAAATCGTCGCGGTGCAAAATGTGCTGCGAACCTCGATCGAACGATTGCGCCCGATTACCCGCACAGATTCCGCGATTCCGATCGTGGAAATGCGCGGAACCACCGGTGTGTTGACCTTCGTGGGTCCATCTTTCGACCGCGAAGGCGCGGATGCGCTGCAGCGCTATCGCCTGACGCGCACTGCAAATGGCGATCTCGTTCTCTATACGGCCCACAGCCGAAAAATGGGAATTGATCGCAGTGGAACGGAGCTCGTTGGCTGGACTCCCAACAGGCTCCTCTCGGGCGTGCGTGATCTTTCGATCAGCTATTTTGGCCCGCCCGAGCCTGGCGCGCAGCGGGTCTGGCAGGACAGATGGTGGGACCGTTCGACGACCCCCGAGCTTATCCGCGTCCGGCTTGTTTTCGGAGAAAGGGACCAACGGGTCTGGCCGGACCTCGTCATACGGCCTCGATCAACCAGCTACGGCCCCTGCCGGATCGATGCCCTTACCGGAAAATGCGGAGAAGAGCGATGAGCGCGAAGCGCATTCTTGACGCCGATATGACGACGATCGGTAGCTGGCTCTCGCAGGGGCTGCGCTGGTGGGTCAGCGAACTGGAACAATTGCTACCCACGCGTTTGCGTCAACGCCGTGTCGACAGTCTGGCCCGGTTCGCTTTTGCGGAGGGAGGTCTGACACTGTTTCCGAACGGAAAGAAGGTCAATCGGGAGAGAGAGCCTCAGCCGGGCGAACGGATCGCCGTCGTCGTGCAACCCGACCGGTGCCTCACTCGGACGATCGAGCGTCCTGCCTTGAGCGACCGGGATTTACAGCGAATGGTAGCATTCGAGGGCGAGAGCCTGCTGCCTTTCCCGAACGGCGCCATCATGGTCGCCGCACGGCGGCTTGGCCCGGCCGCAGATCCCGCACGAGTGCGTGTAGAGGTTGCCGGGCTTCCGGCCGATACGGCCCGCGCGATCGCGGATGCCGTCGCCGAAACAAAGGCGGTCGCCATGCGCGTCCAGCTTGAGGACAACGGTACTGTGGCGCCGATCGATTTTGCACCCGCCATGCGTGACGCGAACCTGATTGCACGGCCCCGCAGTGCCACGCCGATAGTCTGGGCGGCAGTCGGCTGTTTTGTCTTGCTCAACATCGCCTTGTTCATCTGGAAGGACGTGCAGGCGGTGGAGCGGCTTGAGCAGGTTGTGCAGGAACAGCAGCCGGCCGTCACCGTCGCACAGACCATCATCAAAAGAACCGAACAGGACCGCACGTTGGTTGCGCGATCCCTCGGGAAGCGCCGGCACCATGATGCGCTTGGCGGGCTCGCGGCGACCAGCGAGGCTCTGCCGGAAGGAGCCTGGCTTCAACGCTTCGTCTGGGACGGCGCTACGATGAAGATCACCGGCTACAAGCCGCCCCGCACGGATGTCGCGAGCGGTTTGCGCCAGTCCGGCGCCTTTACGGATGTTCGCGCCCTCAACGACGAAATCCAGGCCGAGGTTCCGGCAGGCGAGCCGTTCGATATTGGCGCGCGGATCAATCGCCGATGATGCGCCCGGTCTCTCCTCGCGAGCGCCGTCTCGTCGCGTTGCTCATTCTGGTGGGGCTCATCGCGCTTGTCTGGTTTCTGATCGTGGCGCCCATCGCTGCCGGCTTTTCCGCCCGGGCCGAGAAGCGCAACGAGTTGAACCTTCTCTACCTGCACAATCAGCGCACGATCGCGGCCGTTCCGCGGTTGCGGCGCCAGGCCGAGGAGGCTCGGCGGCGGATCGATACCTATGTGATTGCCGCGCCCAATATCGAGCAGGGGCGGGAAGCCTTGAAGCAGCGCCTGCAGCGCGTCGTCGAGCGAAGCGGCGGCGAAGTTCGCGCACTTGGCGATGCCGAGGGCGACGCGGGATGGGCCCGGGCAAGCATCAGTGCGCGGATGACGCTGCCCCAGCTCGTCGCGACCCTCGACCAGCTGCAGAACACGCCACCGTGGCTCGTTGTCGAAACTCTTTCGGTCGAGGCGAACGACGCCCTCGTCACCGGCCAATCCTCCATCATGGATGTTCAAATTGAAGCTGCGATTCCCTTCCGCGCTGCCGCCGCTCGATAAGACGGCGAGCCTGCCTCTGGTGCTCTGCGCGCTGCTGGCGGGCGCTGTTGCTATCCAGTTGGCGGGTGGCGGTGACGTAGAGCTGCCGCCCCCCGGTCCAGTCGGCCGTGGGGCGCAATCAGCCTTACCCGCTGGCGAGCCTGAACGCGCAGAGGGCGGCGCGATCATTCTTGCCCGATCGATGTTCGCTCCCGCGGGCGGTCCCGCCGCAAGCGGGGCAGGGCAGGTTGGCGATCGCAAGATCGTTGGATCTGTCCGCGTCGGCCGCGCCATTTATGCCGTCGTGCAAGGGGCTGACGGACGCGCTGTCAGCGTGCCCCTCGGAGGACGCATCGGTGACTGGAGGCTGATGGCGGTTCGTACGAACGAGATTCTCCTCACGCAAGGCGAAGAGAAGATCATTGTCCCATTCGGTGCAGGGGCCCCCCTTCCTGCAAACGGGGCGACGACGGGGAGTCCAAGATGAAGATCAAGCCGAATTTGCTGTCAGGTATTGCCCTGATAGCCCTCACTCTGACCGGATGTGCAGCCCAGCAACAGCCACTGCCGATCCAGATGCCTCAGCCGCCCGCAATCGTCGCGGAAGCGGAGCGGGCGGAGCCACAAGTGCGTTCGACCCTCGTTGAAGGGGAAGGGACGATTCCACGCCCCGGTGCCGGAGCGACGCCGCGCCCGGTTCGTGGCGGCAATGTCAGCCTCAATCTCCCTCAGGCGGACGTCCGCGCCGTGGCATCGTCTGTCCAGCAAGTGACGGGTATTCCGGTCAGCGTCGATCCCGGTGTGAATGCACAGGTCTCGCTCGTGACGCCGGGATCGGTCGCGCGCTCAGAAATCATCGGTCTGTTCGAGACGGCACTTCGCTCCGCGCAACTCGCCCTTGTTCCCATCGGCAATGGGTTTGTTGTTCGGCCCGAGGCATCCGCCCGTGTGCCCGTAGCGCCCGATGCCCTCGGATTTGGGACCGAAGTCATCACGCTCCAGTTCATCAACGCGGAAGAAGTGCGCAAAGTGCTCGATAGCGCGATTCCAGGTGTGGTGTCGGATATCGACCCTGCCGGCAATCGGGTCACGATCGCGGGCACGACCGGCCAGCGCAGCAGCGCGCGTGACATGCTCAAGCAATTCGATGTGAACTGGCTCCGAAATATGAGCTTCGGACTCTATATTCCGGAACGCACCGACGCCCGACTGATCGTTCCCGAACTCGACAAGCTCATCAATGCCGAGAACGCGCCGACACGCGGGCTTGTTCGCCTCATCACCATGGAGCGGTTGAACGGCATCCTCGCGGTCAGTGCGCAAGGCCAATATCTCGAAGACGTCCGCCGCTGGGTCGAAATCCTGGATCGCGAAGGCGAGAATGCCGAGAAACGCATCTTCGTCTATCATGTCCAGAATGGCCGTGCTCGCGATCTCGCGCGCACCCTCAACCAGGCATATGGCAACAGCAGCGGAGAAAGCGACGATCTGTCCGAGCCATTTGGTGGAACCGATGACGGACGAGCGCGCTCCTCGGGCAGTTCGTCCTCGCAGACGCCTCGCGCCGCTGGCGCCGAGGGTTCGTCCGGCAATCGGAGCGGATCCCGCGACGGCGCATCGGACGCGGATCGCCAGGCATCGTCGTCGAACGGCAGCGGCGGGAAAATCACAGCCGACGAGATCAACAATGCGATCGTCGTGCATGGGACGCCGCGCGAATATGCGATAATCGAAGATGCCTTGCGCAAGCTCGACATCGCGCCGCTGCAGGTCATGATCGAAGCGGCGATCACCGAGGTCTCCTTGACCGACACCTTGCGCTACGGTGTGCAGTGGAACTGGCTGACCGGCGACAGCAACTTCCGCGTCACCGATGGCGCGGAGATGCCCACCGGTCCCACCCAGTCCGGCTTCAGCTACTATCTTGCCGGAACCAGCATAAACGCCGCGCTCAACGCACTCGAGCAACGCACCAATGTTCGGGTCGTGTCAGCGCCCAAGCTTGTCACGCTCAACAACCAGACGGCGGCGCTTCAGGTTGGCGATCAGGTTCCCGTCTCTTCGGGCAATGCTGTCAGCGTCACCAATCCGGACGCGCCCATCGTCAACGCAATCGAGTACCGCGATACCGGGGTCATCCTGCGCGTAACGCCTCGGGTCAACGGGAGCGGCACGGTGCTTCTCGACGTCTCGCAGGAGGTGAGCGACGTCAATGTCAGCAGTGCGGTGGCGAGTGCCGGTGCCGCAATCGCGACACCGACGATCTCCACTCGGCGGATATCGACCACCGTCGCGGTGCAAGACGGGCAGGTCATCGCACTCGGTGGCCTCTTTCGGGATTCGCAGACATCGGGCAAAAACGGCATTCCGATCCTTTCGCGGATTCCTGTCATAGGTGGTCTGTTCGGCAGCCATGACAACCGCCAGAACCGGACAGAGCTTATCGTGCTGCTGAAGCCCCAGGTCATTCGGACGCCGGACGACGGGCGTGCGGTCACCGAGGAACTGCGCATGAAGCTTCGGACACTGGAACCCTTCCGGACTCATGGCACCATCCCGTGAACAAGGGAGAGGAAGGCTATGCGCTGGTCGCAGCAGTAGCCAGCATCGCTGTTTTTGCAGCCATGGCGTTGACTGTTCTGACGGCGACACGGATGGGGATCGATGAAGTTGCTGCGGAACATGATCAGCTTCAGGCTGGTGCTGCGGCGGACGCCGGCGTGGCGCGCGCGCTCAGCAGTCTCATGGCCACTGATATCACGCAGCGCTGGCCCATTGACGGTCGCGAGCAACGGTTCACCTTCAACGACGCCCGCATTCGCGTAAGGATCGAAGACGAGCGCGGCAAGGTGCCTATCGGCCAGCTTGACGAGGCGATGGCGACGCGCCTCCTCGAAGAGGTCGGTCTTGAAGGAGACAGGCTGCTGATTGCGCGAGATTCGCTGCTCGACTGGACCGACGGCGACGATGAGGTTCGCCCGTTCGGCGCGGAGAGCGCCTATTATGAACGGGCGGGAATTCGTCCCGCGAACGGGTTCCTTGCATCGATCGAAGAGCTCGGCAGCATCCGCGGTTTCGATACCCGGCTCGTGGAACTCATCCGCCCGATAGCGACCGCCTACACCGCGAGGGCGGCGTTCGATACAAAATTTGCCGATCCGCGCGCGATCGCCGTCATGGAGGCAGGAGGGCAGGTGGGGAGCCCCGTCGCCATCGATCGTGCCCGCGAGCGCGCCGGGCAGCGCACCGCTCTGGCGTTTACCGACGCCACCGATGTTATCGGCAGGCCGCTCACGATCATTGTCGAAGCGAGATTGCCAGATGGTGCGCGGGCTGTGCGCAGGGTCGTCGTGGAGATAACAGATCGACCTGAACGGCCATATTTGATCAGGGCATCGAACTGAACGAAAGGCACGTAGAGACACCCTCGACACGGTCTGCGCTGGTTTACGCATTCTCGATAAGGCTAAGTTTAGCTTAGCAAATGTCGGAATAGGTTAAACCGACCGCAACAGAAACTCCCAGTTCCAAGACTTTCGTAGCCGTTTCTACGTCTGCACGGGAGCTCCGCGTCTTGGGAATTCGCTTGCGTTCCCGCTGCGCTAACCCGCAAGCTGGGGCGCTATGAGGTTCCAGTCTTTCGCCTTGGACGTTTTGCTGTTGCCCACTCCTTTGATAGTCACGATTACAGCGCAGATTGGTGGCCTCGCCCTGGTGATCGACGCAAGGGAAACCGCCGCCGCCCGCTGGTATGGGCGTTTCGGCGCAATGCCATTGCTGGACGGAACGTCGCTGAAATTCATTCTGCCGTCGCAGACGATCACTAATGCTTTGGAAGCAATGAAGGCCGAAGCCATATCGCTGCAATGACAGGAGTTATGCCGATGAACTGCGGCTCATGGGGCTCGGTATAACACTCAAGACTCCCAACAGCTCGGGAACCTCCAACACTGACAGCAGGTTCCGATAAGACACCGGTGTGGGTCTTGAATTTGTCGGTATATTGCCGTACATGGGTGGCGAAGGAGTATTGTTATGGTCGCCGGGGTTCAGGAGCGCCGTTCGGAAAGACTTGAGGTGCGAGTGCCGCCCTCGCTGCACAGCCGGGTAAGCCATGCGGCAGCGTTGCGCGGGCAAACCCTGGCAGCGTTCGTCACCGCTGCGGTGCAGGATGCCGCGCAGCGTGCGATCGACGACGCCGAGGTGACACGACTCAATCGAGATGATTTCGCGGCGCTGATACGCGCGCTCGATACCGAGGCGGAACCCAACCAGGCACTGAAGGCTGCCGCAACGCGGCATCGCGCAATTACAGGTCATGTGTGAAGGGTGAGATTGAGGTCCGGTTCGAACGGTTGTCTGCGGCGCATGACCGAAGCGGGTTCGTCTGTGAACAACCATCGCTCACCGACTATCTGTTGAAATTCGCTGGCCAGAACGAGCGCGGTGACATTGCTGCCTGCTTCGTGGCGGTAGCGCCGGATTCCGCCAAAGTTGTAGGCTATTATACCATCTCGGCACATGCGGTGCTGGAAAACGAACTATTGCCTGAACAGAAGAAAGGCTTGCCGGGTTATGATCGGATTCCGGCCTTTCTCATAGGCCGGCTCGCG
Source organism: Sphingobium sp. WR1 (assembly GCF_059693745.1). Classification (NCBI taxonomy): domain Bacteria; kingdom Pseudomonadati; phylum Pseudomonadota; class Alphaproteobacteria; order Sphingomonadales; family Sphingobiaceae; genus Sphingobium; species Sphingobium sp. WR1. The sequence continues at coordinate 150,264 of NZ_JCATID010000003.1, forward strand.
CGTGACGTCACGATGAAGGGCAAGGGGTTGGGCGAACTGTTGCTGATCGACGCGCTGACGCGTCTCTGTTCGATTGAGGCAGCTGCGCGCATGATTGTCGTCGACCCGATCGACGAGAATGCCGGGGCCTTCTACGACCGTTATGGGTTCACGCCGCTTGGGCAAGGAACGACTCGACTCTCCTTGCCGATGAAAGTCGCGCGCAAGGCGGTAGCCGCATTGCGATCAGGACCCGCCAGCTAGCGAGGTTCAGGTTCGGAAATCGCAAATCAGTCCGACATCTGCAGCAGTCGAACTTGCCAACGATGTACATGCCGAGATCGCGGCGCTCGTGGAATTTTGGTCTCGGTTTGAAACGCGCCGATTATCGAAACTATTCACACCGAGCTTGTCCTGCTTCCTGCCTGATCGCTGATTTACGGCTCCTGGGCTGCCATTGCATCCAGACCGAGTCCCCACGGAGCGAAATTGGCGGGCGCCGCCTTCAATGTCTGTGTGTTTGTGGACGAACTGCGATAGGCGCTCGCCGAAACGGGCGTACCCGCAAAATTGACCGGACCGTAGGGGGCGGGTTTTCCAGGCGTATGGTAAAAGATGTGCGCCCCGATCTGAGTTATGCGGGTGAGGCTCGGCGCCCAATAGGGACTGACATAGTTCGCATGATAATGTGTCGCGCCTGGAGCGCGCGCGGGAATGCGGTTTGCAAGCGCGTCCTCTGCGACCATTCTGGCTTCAATCATCACGCGCTCCGGCAGCCTGCGCCTGAGCGAGCCGTCGCATGTAAAGCTGAACTGGCAGCCCGTGCGCCGGGTTGATCCCTCGAAAACCACGTCGCAGACGGTGCCCTGGAACGATCCGCTTCTCAGCCGGTTGAGCACAACCTCCGCGACCGCCTGCTTCCCTTCCAGGCTCTCGTAGCCGGCTTCATAGGCAATAGCGAGCGTCAGGCATTCCAATGCCCGCGGATAGTCCTCCATTGCTGGCGGAACGGGAAGCTGGGCATGGGCTGGAATAGTGCTGGCAAGCGCGACCCCGGCAGCGAAAGCGCCGATGGTTCTGCTCGACTTTGCGATTGCGCTCGAAATTCGATGCCGACCACCAGCCGCTCGGAAACTGGGAAGGGCGATCCGGATGGTTTCGCGGGGTACGGCATATCCATCCTGCATAGTCAATCAACCCTAGTGCAACACGCCTCCTCAAAGAAGTCCGCGTCTATTCGAGATTTTGTGATTCGATTTTCTGTAGATGTATTTATAATACACATTACAATTTGTGGCAATATATATAGAAATAGTTATGAAAAAATGCGGTTTAATTTGAATGTGTCATCTAATTGAAAGAGTGAATTGCGATATGTCTCGATCACTATTTCATGGAATCGTGATGTAATCGACGACAGAATGATGAAATTTGTAGAATCCTGGCATAAAATTATCTCCATTCTGGCTGCTTGCGGTGGCCCATTCCGTCATGACTGATCCTGGGAGCAGAAAAATGATCTTCAAGTTGGGCGCGATCGCGGCGGTGTCGGCTCTCGGGCTGTCCCTATACGCATTTCAGTCGGCACCTGATGCCCGACCCGTTGAAGCGCAGGGCGCTGCATCGGCGGGAACCGCCTCCCAAGGTGCCAAAATAATCCCGGCGCGTTTGCTCGACTGCACGCTCGGACGGATTTCGAATTTCGACACACAGCGAGAGCAGGATCCATCGGAATATACCTATTCCAGCCGCCACAAGTTCAGCCTGTTCCTGCCCGAAACGCCGGTTCGCACCACACCGCCGCCTGAGGCGACCGAGCGGCCAGAACCGGTTAATCCTCAGACCAGGATCGTCGCCGATCCTGACGGAATCGCGCGTGATGCAGAGGCTCACGCCTTTGATCGTGTCGTCGATTTCTGGCCGCAGCGTGTCGAAATGACCAAGCCCATCAGCAATATCGCGGTGAAGCTGGTCATCATCGATGGCGTCGATCCAAGCCAGTCCTCGGCGACCATGTTTCTGACGAGCGCCAACGACGCGGTCACCTTCGATCTCAAGAATCTCTATTATGGTCGTTGCAGCGTCAAACTCGGGAAACAGGCGCTGGTCCCTCAGGCATCATAGATTTGAAGCCCGATCAGCTTTGCTAACCATGCATCTGATACACCTTGCTCTAAGCAGGGCGTGTCCGATGCATCGGCGCTCAGTTACATCTGGGCATGCCGGGAGTATCACGGGGGCGAGATCATGTCCGCTTTTCAACAATCACTGAGGATTGCGGATTTTTCCATCCCTCATCGTGCACCATTGTCGAAACCGTTGCGCGATTCCCCTAGAAGCGGTGATTCCAGCTGGTTGGTGGGAGTGCATCTCAACCTATTAAAATATCAGGATAATTATAAAATCCGATTCTAAGATTGCCAGTTCGCCGCGCTGAAGTGTCTCTAAATTAGAAGCATGTGCGGAATGAAGCCTCCAAAGGTCTGCGCCCGCCGGATTTGACGAAGAAGTCGGGTTTGACCGACCGCGCAGGCCTGTACTGGAGAGCGGCCGCCCATTGCATCTAAAGGAGACGACGATGGACGAGATAGGCATCGACCTTGATGCGCTTTCGGCTTCCAATGTCGCGGCGGCGATCCCCAGCAGCGCCGCGCGTCTCGCGCCTTGGCAGGTCAAACTTGCCAAGAAGGGCATGGCGCGGCAGCTCGCTACCGGATTGCGCATCGCCGACATTGCGGCGAACCTCGATATTTCCGTGACGCATTTTTCCAAGGGCTTCCGGAACTCCGTCGGCATCGCGCCCTATCGTTGGTTCATGAACGCCAGGCTTGCTCATGCCCTCCATCTACTTGCCGAAACCCGCACCTCTATGGCGGAGATTGCGACCGCGTGCGGCTATTCCTGCCAAAGCCATTTCACCACGTCCTTTTCGAACGCTATGGGGACAACACCGACACAGTGGCGCCGCCGGCGTCGCGAAAACGCCACTGGGCCGCTCATCGGCGTGCCGATCCTTACCATCCCGGAGATGTAAGCAACCTGAGGCCCACTTCAGTCGAATGGCCCGCCATGGGCGCTATTCCAGATCATACCTGCAAGGTGACAGCGCAAGGTGGTTGGCAATGATCCGGGCGGTGACCTGGGGTGTCCGCTGCTGCCGCGGCACCCGCAACAGCGGAATGGATAGTGCCAGGCGTCATCAATCAGTCAGTTTACCGACCCTGCGCGCGGCAAATATTCACGCCGTCGGATCGTTATGTGCATCGGATCCTTCAGACGATCGCAAAGCCGAAATTCGCTTTGCCAAGTTTGGCCCTTCAACGTGTCTATTGAATAGAGGCCGGCGCACGGGTTGCGCGGAATCGCCGTGACGGTTGCTGCTGGCAAGGAGGGGATATCGCGCTCCGGGCGCTGATCGAGTTGCCGAATTCCCGTCCATCCTTTTTCACAGGAGATGCTGATGGTCCATGGCGCTTTGCCGACAGGCGATAGAGATTTGACCGACAATGCTGATTGCCAACCAGCGGCTCCGGCATCGAGCCATGCGGTTCAAAGCCGTCGAAGCCACAAGGGGATGAAGCTAGTGGGCAAGGTCTGACAGAAGAGTCCTGAAGTGGATTCCCGAAGTTTGCCGGTTGTGCGATGAGGGTGGATGCGCAGCGGTATCTCAATCAGCCTTTCCCCATGCGACCGAGACCGGCTCGATCGGATCATCAAGGACCGCAACTCGGCGCAGAAGCATTCATGGCGCGCCGAGATCGTGGTCCTGACGAGCGAGGGTGTCGGCACCAACGAGATCATGCGGCGAACTGGGACTTCGAAGACCTGCGTATGGCGATGGCAAGAGCGCTTCATGCAAGAAGGAGTCGAAGGACTGCTTCGCGACAAGACCCGTCCGTCGCGGATCCCGCCCTTGGCTCCCGAGGTGACCGACCGGGTCGTTGCTCGGACGCTCGAAGATCCGCCCGGCGAGACCACCCATTGGACGGCGCTGATGATGGCGAGCGAGGTTGGGATCAGCGTCAGTTCGGTGCAGCGGATCTGGCGATCTCATGGCCTGCAACCCCACCGCGTTCGCCAATTCAAGCTATCGAATGATCCGAAGTTTGTCGAAAAGCTTCGCGATGTCGTCGGGCTATATGTCTCGCCGCCCGCGCACGCGATCGTGCTGTCATTCGACGAAAAAAGCCAAATCCAAGCGCTCGATCGCTCGCAGCCTGGCCTCCCGCTCAAGAAGGGACGGGCCGGAACCATGACCCACGATTACAAGCGCAATGGCACAACCACGCTCTTTGCTGCGCTCAACGTGCTCGATGGCACCGTAATCGGCCGCAACATGCAGCGGCACCGTCATCAGGAATTCATCCGTTTTCTGAACCTGATCGAAGCACAGGTGCCCGCAGGAAAGGCGATCCACGTCATCCTCGATAACTACGCCGCCCACAAGCATCCCAAAGTGCGCGAGTGGCTCGGCCGGCACCCGCGCTTTACCTTCCACTTTACGCCAACCTCATGCTCATGGCTGAATGCCGTTGAGGGCTTCTTCGCCAAGCTGACCAACCGCCGTCTCAAACGCGGCGTCTTCCACTCGCTCATCGACCTCCAGGCGGCCATCAACCGCTTCCTTGCCGAGCACAATGAAAGCCCAAAGCCATTCGTCTGGACCGCAGACCCAGATAAGATCATCGCCGCCGTCAGGCGCGGGCATCAAGTGTTAGATTCCTGCCACTAGCTCCCTGGCAGCTGAAACGGGCGCAGGAACTGATGTTTGAACAGGTGGCCAGTGTTCTTGAGGTTGCGCAAATCGCTCAGGGGTTGGGAATGTCGACAGCGTATTTTACGAAGGCATTCAAGAATACTGTCGGTATTCCTCCCTATGGCTGGCATCTGCGCCAGCGTATCACCCGCTCTGCCTCCCTTCTGCATGATCAAAAGCTGACGTTGGCACAGATCGCCACCGAATGCGGCTTCTCCGATCAAAGTCATTACACGAAGGCATTCCGGCGCCTGATTGGCATTACGCCGGGGAGGTGGCGCAGAAAACTCAGAGCCGGAGCGCTTCGTATCGAGGAAATGATCAAACTGAACTAGCTGGAAGGTTCAATGGGGCTTTTGCCTGCCATGCTCGCCGGAACGCCCTCTCGCCGTAATATCCGGTTGTTGGCCGAGCGTCCGGTCAATGGCCAGTTGCAGATGGGCGGTCGCCTCGTCATCATGGACACTGTCGAGCAGGCCGAGAGCCTCGATCATCAAGGCGATGGCCTGCTGGCGGGTTTGGGCGGACATCTCCGATTGCGGGTCGCGCTGAAGGCGCTGCTTTTTCCGATCGAGATTCTTTATATCCGTGTCGAGTTCGCGCAGGCGGCGCTCCACGATCAGATCGATCGCCATCGGCGAAAGACCGGCCCCGACGATGGTGTCTTTTGTTCCCGGCGCTCCTGTCGCTTCCGCGCGATCAACGCAGATATGCCCATCATTGACCAGCAAGGTCAGCGCGCGTTCGAGATGGGGCATTGCGATCGACGTTCCCGCGCGCACCTCCCGCAGGAGCAGGATCGCGTCGTTTACGGACTCAGCGGCAACCGCACAGAGGAATTCGTCGTTTTCCTCATTGTCTTCGGCCGGGGGCCCAGATTCAGGCGACTTCTCCATGATCAATCCTGCATGACTTCAAGTAAACACGTTCGTCCGTCTCGATTGGGCAGCCGGAAGCACGTTCCGAAATTGGAAGTGCTATAGCCCCGCGAAACCGGGCATTGGAAACCTGAGACTCAGTTCAGGCGCGAACGCCTTTAGGCCGGGGCCTTGGACATACGCGTCCGCTGCCCGGTAGCCAAAGCTGGCCGGCTCTGAGTCATGAGGAGGTTTCCACGCCTCCGCTCGCGTCTCCACGAGCAGCAAGGTCGGTAGGCAAAACCACGAGTGATTGCAAGAAGACGGCGTCTCACAACTGTCTCGCGGGGGTACACCGGAAACCCGACCGTGTCGCTGTGGCATCTCGAAGCTCGAGCGCGCTGCTTACATCCCGCACCTCCACCGGTTTACGATGCAAAATCCCCCTAGGAGAATCCCTAGCGGAAAATCTCTAGTGGGCTGGTGTGTCGCATGGATGACTTGGAGCGATCGCGACCGGCCAAGTGGCCGGGCCATCTCCAATGTAGTCGGATTTCGCCGTCTCGCGCGCTGCCGAACGGCTCTCCGAGGCTTTGAAGCACCGCCTCATAGAGAAAGGCAGGTCAGTTTTCCCGCCGAATTATTATCGGATTGCGGGAACCCGCAAATGGAAAGCTGACAAGAACCTGCTTCAACAGATCCCAGTTAGGCGTGCGTCTGTCGCCGCCGGATCTGGACAGGCGAGCAGGGGGCGTCGTGCGAGATGTAACGCGACATATGGAACTTTCTTGGCAAAGACGTGCCGCGTCAGCGCGTTCTTCGCTGATTCCAGGCGTGGACCGCCAGTGCTTCGTCAATAGTCTCGTAGAAGGACAGCTTGCTGTCAGCGAGGACAGCACCGCGCTGGCAATATTCGCGCAGCGTTTCGGGCGCGTGGGAGGCCATGATAAGCGTCCCCTCGCGTCCGCGGCTCGCCAATGCCTCCTGCGATCGCTGGCGGAAACGTTCATCTCCGGCAGCGGTTACCTCGTCGACGAGGTAGCAGTCGAAGCGGATGGCAAGGCTGATTGCAAAGGCAAGTCGAGCCTGCATGCCGCTGGAGTAGCTCTTTACTGGCTGATGCAGATAGGCGCCGAGCTGCGCGAATTCCTCCACATCAGCGAGCAGGGGGGCTGTAGGACGGCGATAGATGCGCGCGATGAACCGCGCATTGTCAGCACCGGTAAGGCTCGACTGGAAGGCGCTGGTGTATCCGATCGGCCAGGAAACGCTCATCTGCCTGCGAATCTTGCCTGCGGTCGGATATTCGACGCCCGCAATCAATCTCAGGAGCGTCGACTTGCCGGCGCCATTGGCTCCGCAAATGCCGATCGATTCGCCGCGTCGGATCGAAAAATTGGCGTCGCGCAGGACCGTTTTTCGCAATTTCCGTGCGTGATAGGTCATGCCGACGTTCGAGAAGCGGATCATTGCACCGGCCCCTTGCAGAATAAACTGGGCTCTCTTGCCCGATCCGGGTTGATGCTACAACAAAAAAATTACCGATTTGGATTGTATGGTAAGTATAAATTCACCGGAGAGGTGAATTGACACAAGATCTCAGCAATATCGAACGACTCTCTCGTCTATATGACCCGACCTATGTTCATCGCGTCGAGACACTCAACGGGGGCGCGCCGGTCCAGGTCTGTATCGAGGGCAGAATGCTCAAGGATGGCCAGGGAACAGGTGTCAGCAATTATGCGCGGACTCTTAGCCAGTGCTTGAGCGAAGCGGGCGCAGAACCCTTGATTCTGGGTGATGGCGACAGCGATCGGCCACGCTCGCGCGCACTTCGCTGGCTCGCGGCAACACGGCGAGCGCCACGACTTGCACAAGCGCCCGTCAACGCACCCAATATACCCGCGGTCCCAGACCTCTTTCGGGAAGCGCAGGTCTTCTTCAATCTGCATGGTCGCACGCTGCCGGTGGCCTTCAAGGAGCCCCCGGTCGTGATGCACTGGACCTATCCGGTGCCACTTCACGTCATGGGGGCGCGAAACCTTTACACAATCCACGATCTTATCCCGCTCACCCACCCTGATTTGACGCCTATCCCACAGGACCGACACGCACGTATCCTTAAGGCGATCCTTGAGCAGGCGGATCTGCTTGTCACGGTGACGGAAGCGATGCGGGCGGAGATAATCGACCATCTCGGTGTCTCTTCGGATCGTGTCGTCAGTACCTGGCAAGCGGTCGATACCCCGCTCCAAGCCGATCCACCTTTGCCCCCAGGTATCCGAAGTGGGCGCTATTTTCTTTTTTGTGGAAGGGTCGAGAGCCGGAAGAATTTGATAGCCCTTGCCGAGGCTCATGCGCTTAGCAACGGAACATTGCCTCTGGTCGTGGTCGGGCCTCGCGTTCCCGGCGAGGAGGCGCTTGAGGAGATGCTAGGGACGTATCCCAGGGTTCGCCGGCTCGATTATCTGCCACGCCCTGATTTGCTTGGTCTGATCCGCCGGGCCAGAGCATTGCTATTCCCCACACTCGCAGAAGGGTTCGGCCTCCCGATCGCAGAAGCGATGACACTGGGTTGTCCGGTTTTGACCAGCGCACGCGGTGCAACGGCCGAAGTCGCTGGCGGTGCCGCCCTGCTCGTAGAACCCGACCGAGTGCCTGCAATTGCAACGGCTGTCGCCAGGCTCGAGCAGGATGATGCACTATGCGCGCGCCTCCGGACGGAAGGCTTTGCGCGAGCACGCAACTTCACGCCGGAGCGCTATGCCCGAAGATTGCGTGCCCTTTATGCGCGAGCGCTCACACAAAGCGACGAAAGCACATTGGTGCAATGACCGTTCCGCCAAACCTTCGCGTCGGAATAGACGGCTTCAATCTGGCGCTTCCGCATGGCACTGGTGTCGCGACATATGCGCGGACGCTTGCCGAAGCGATGCGCGGGCTCGGACGGCGTATCGATCTGGTTTATGGCTTGACCGTCAATCCCAATAGCACGCCGAACCAGCGGGAAACCCTTTTCTACGCCGCACTCGCCGAAGGTCATTCGGGGGGCGAGGCACCCGAACGAGTCACGCCCTGGGGGCGCTTGCGTCGCAACTTTCTGAACCCGGCGCCACGTGATCTTATCGAGATACCGCTTTCTGGTCGCGTGGTGCGGCGCGGTGTCGCCACACGAGTGCCGGATTGTGACCGGTTGTTCACGTTCAGCCGCTTGTTCTATGTCGGTCGCCGCTATCTGCAGCGTTATGGACGGCTGATGCCGGTTCGTATGGCTGAGCCGCCGGCGATCATGCATTGGACTTATCCAGTTCCCGTTCGGCTCCTCGGCGCCCGTAACGTCTACACGATCCATGATCTCGTACCGCTGCGACTTCCGTATCTGAGCCTTGAGGACAAGAGCTACCACGAACGTCTTCTGCGAGCTTGTATTTCCTCCGGCGATCACGTTCTCACTGTGTCGGAAAGCTCTCGGTCGGATATATTGACCTATCTGGAAGTGCCGGCCGAAAAGGTCACGACAATCCACCAAGCCGTAACAGGTCTTCCGGGCCTTGCCGCTGTAGAGGAAGCCGATAGGCGGCGATTGCGCGCGCTGTTTGATCTCGAACCGCAGGGCTATTTTCTTTTCTATGGAGCTACTGAGCCGAAGAAAAATGTTGGACGGCTTATCGAAGGCTATTTTGGTGCCTCGATCGACACGCCATTGGTGATTGCCGGGCCGACGGCATGGCTAGCGGAAGGTGAGCTGCGCCTGCTTGGGCGCGGAAACGGCACAACCCTTACACGCTCTGAGCGTGTACGCCGGGTCGACTATCTAACTCGAGAGCATCTTGGCATCCTGTTGAGAGGCGCTCGAGGTCTCGTATTTCCGTCGATCTATGAGGGCTTCGGCCTTCCGCCTGTCGAGGCGATGCAAGCGGGCGTCCCCGTGATCGCCGGCGACGCCGGAGCACTTCCTGAAATTCTTGGTGACGCCGGGCTGCTCGTCGATCCCTATGATCCAACCGCCATTGGCGAGGCCATGACCCGCATCGACGTCGATCCCGATTTGCGCGCAGAGCTCATATCGAAGGGCCGGCGTCGAGCCGCAGCCTTCGCTCTCGAACCATATCAGAAGGCCCTCGCGCGGTTCCATGCCGAACTGATGCAGATGCCCACAAAGAATCGTTCTTCAGTCTCAACGGGAGCCAGTCAGTGAATTTACCCGTCAAGCGTATGACAGGCCAACTGGCGATCATTCTCCTTCCTGTGTTGCTGGCAGGCTGCGCTTCGCTTTCCTCAAGCGGACCAACGGCCCACGAGATTACGAGGGCACAGCGCGACCTTGGACAATTCGAAATTGTCGAACTCGATGAGGCCGTCGTCACCGAGTTGGAAGCGTCGCCGTCGAGCGGGAGAGGGCGATTGGCGGTCCTAGCTCAATCCGGCGACGTCGACAGGATCGGTCCCGGTGATATCCTTCAGATATCGATTTTTGAGGTCGGCGCCGCATTGTTCGGTGCCCGGAGTGCCACGCTCGACCCTGCGGCCCCGGCAACCGGTTCAGGGGAAACCCTGCCACCCGTAATCGTCGGTCGCGACGGGATGATCACGCTTCCATGGGTCGGTCGAATCCAGGCGATGGGATCGACCCCGGACGAACTCGGTATGGTTCTTACCGGGCGCTATCGCGCAAACTCGGAAAACCCCCAGGTGATGGTCGCCATCAGAGAGAATGTGAACAACACGGTTGTGGTCCAAGGCGATGTGAAGAAGCCCGGACGTCTTCCTCTCACACTTGCCCGCGAACGCGTTCTGGACGCGATCGCGATCGCCGGAGGTCTTGCCAATCCCACAGCGGACTCCCTGGTTAACGTCAGCCGTGGCGACCGTAGCGCGGAAGGGCCGCTGAGCGCGATTGAACCTGGGTCGGCCGACGACCTCGAACTTCTTCCGCAGGACCGGTTGTCCATCACATTTCGTCCTCGCACCTACACGCTGCTAGGCGCGGCAGGAAAGCCGGCCGAAGTGCCGTTCCAGAATCTTCGTGTCTCGCTTGCCGAGGCCTTAGGCCGTGGTGCGGGCCCCAATGACAATCAGGCCGACCCGCGCGCCGTGTTCGTGTTTCGCTATGAACCCGCCAATCTCGACGGCTCTCCCGCCGAAGGAGCCGTGCCAGTCGCCTACCGGGTAAACATGCGCGATCCCATGGCCTATTTTCTGGCCCAGCGCTTCGAGATGCGCCCGCGCGATGTCGTCTATGTCGGCAATGCTGCAGCCAACATCCCCACAAAGGCAATGCAGATTCTCAACTTGTTTTTCTCGCCTTTCTATACCGCAAAGGTCGTGACCCAATGAGCCAGGAGCATGGAACGGCCGAAGCTGTCCAAACGCCGCTTCAGAACCAGCGGCGGCCGACACTCCTTGACGTCGCAAGGGGTTATAGAATGTTCCTTGGGCGCGAACTCGAAGGCACGGCTATTGCGGGTTTCCATATCTCCAATTCGCCCGACCTTTGGGACCTGATCGAAACGATCTGGCAATGCCAGGAAGCCCAGAACCGCCGCTTGGCGGATGCGATGCAAACGGCCCGACGTTATCAAGAGGCCGATATCGTCAACCTTGACGTCTCTCCCGAACAACTCGACCGACTTTACCAGATCACGTTTGAAGCGTGGCGTTTACGCGGGCTTGGATCTTACAGGGACGAGTTCCGGCGCAACACGGCCAGATTTTCGGACAGAAGCGGACGGTGGAACCGCGCTCACATCTTGGAGGCGGGGCGGTCTGAATTGCAGCAGCTGGCTACGGCTCTCTTCCGCTTTGGCTGGGAAACCGCGCCAGGTTCCGTCATCATGACAATGGGCCCGGAAAGCTTTCGGTTGTTGTACGGGGCGTCGGATATCGGGGCGAGATTGATCGGCTTCGAAATGCTCGCGAACGACCTGGCAGGTGCAGGTCAAACTCAGCTTGCCGAGGGCCTTTCCTCACCCAGTTTCCACCCGGTTGCGGACTTTCGCGATCATACGGACACGGCCGATCTGTTCTACTCGGTCGGTGGGCTCCAATATGCACCGCCGCCGATCGCGATCGATATCCTGCGGAACGGTATCAATCGCCTCAAGTCTGGGGGCATGGCGGTCTTTCAGGTTCCGAGTTTCCTGCATGAGTACAGCTTCAGCGCGGCCGAGTATCTTGCAGGGAAGGGCCAAGCTCTCAGCGGCGAACTGCACGCCGTACCGCAACATGCAGTTCTGAACCTGCTGGACGACGAGGGAATGCGGCTGCTCGAGGTGATACCAGATGCCAGCATTGGCATTCATGGTCTCTCCTACCTCTACTACGCGCGGAAGATCATTGGTCATGACGTGCAGCAATCCACGGGATCGGTGCCCGTGAAACTTCCAATCAAGAAGGACAACGACGTGGAACAGACTTTGACGGACAATGGACTCGAACAAATGGTTCAGTCGCGGCCCTGGTTTCATCGCATCGATCTGGGAAACGGCGTGAGCACACCGGGATCCGATGATACGCCCCACAAGCTATCTGCGATCGCCCTGCCAAGTGACCTGTCGGGGAAAACCGTGCTCGATGTTGGCGCGTGGGACGGCTTCTTTTCCTTCGAATGCGAGAGACGTCGCGCCAGTCGCGTTGTTGCCAGCGATTCCTATTGCTGGGATGGAGACGGAATCCAGGATGGCGGCGGTTTCCGCATGGCTCATGCGGCGCTTAATTCGCAAGTCGAGCGTCTGAATGTCAGCGTGGAGCAACTGGATCCAGCCATCCATGGCACGTTCGATTATGTGTTGTTTCTTGGGGTACTATATCATGCGCGTGATCCCCTCGGTTATCTTGCAAAAATGCGGTCATTGTGCCGCGAGGTGACCGTCATCGAAACCTGGGTCGACGGGCTTGAGATCGAACGTCCAGCGATGATCTTCTACCCCGGCGCCACCCTCAACAACGATGCGTCCAACTACTTCGGGCCGAACGAAGCAGCGGTGATCGCTATGTGCAGGGAAGTGGGCTTTTCCGAAGTCGAGGTTGTCAACCGCCACTATTATCCCAATCGGATGGTTTTTCACGCACGCGTCTGAATCCCAACATCGCTTCGCATTGATGCCGGCCGAAGGGCGTATTGACAATCATGCTCCGGAATCCAACCCCAGCAGCCTGCCGCCCCCGGATGCGGCGGGGCCAACGGAATTCCGGAGCAGGTTGCCTATTCATTACCCGGATTGCGCGGAACTCGCACCAAACCACTACGCAGCCTTGTTGCCGCCCGTGCCGGTGCGAGAGGCTGTTCCAATATAGGTCCGAAGCATTGCGTTTGATGAAGGGATCATAAATCCCAAGTGTCTGACCATGTTCGTCGCTGCCAGTGGAGGCGCAACGCCTCGGATACGAAAGAGGATATGTGACACATGATAGCTAGTCTGGGCACGCACTGCTTTACGGCTCACCTGTTCAAGTCGTTGCCGTTCCAGAGAGTGAAATCGCCGTTTGACTGGTTGTTCTCTTGCCCGGCAATGGTGACTCATGTCTTGAGCGATAATTTCAATCTTTTGATGGATCCGAGCCAGCAAGTGACGGTACCCATAGAGCGCCGGCCAAATCCGAACTTCGGTCTATCAGATCACCCATTTTATAGACGTATGGGTGTGCCAAGTGCGGTGTTCAATCACCATGACGTCGTCGGTGATGCCAGTGATAGAAAATATCTTCGGGACGTTGTCGAACAATTCCGTAGTATGCCGCGAAATGTCAAAAAGTTGTTCGTACTTGTTACTGTCTGGCCCGCCGATATATCGGTTTATCGATCTATACAGAAGGCACTGGAGCAATATGGGGATCACAGCCTGCTGATTCTGGATGTTCTCGGACCCGGGGAATCTAACCTTCAGAAGGTTGTAGACGAGGAAGCCTTTGAGCTGTTTCGATACGTGCCACATACCGATCTGATTGGCATCCATTTCGGTGATGATCGAGACTTTCAAATGCTTCGTGAGATTGTCATGACTCGCATTCCCGAAGGGACGCCACTTCACGATCCCTCAGTTGAGGATGATACACCCTATTTGCCGGTCACAGCGTCGCCAGCGCCGAACCAGTAGTCATTTGGGGTGAGTGTCCGCCCAAGGCCATTGGCCATTGGGACGGGTCGTTGAAACGCCGAGGCCACGCGCCAAACGCTGATAACGAAAAGCTCGGCTGTCAGGTTCTCAGTCGGATAGCGAGAACTCATAGACGGTCGCATAGTGCGAATTGGCGCACGGGTGTTTCCTGAAGCGAAAACCAGCAGCTTCAAACAAGCGCACCAGAAAGTCCTCCTGGAAGCCGAGTTCCATCCAGCCACGGGCATGGGTCACCGCGACATTTTCCCCATCGAGGCGGATACCCCACGGATACGGCATGATATCAGGCGCGTTGGTGACGATTGGTTCGCCGGCGAGCAGAACCTTACCGCCAGGCTTTAGAAGTTCCACAAGACGATGAACCAACAATTGGAAATCGAGACAATGGTGGAAACTCTCGTAGAAGAAAACGAGATCATAGGCATGCGGTTGACCAGCGGGATTGTAGCCGAATGCCCCAATATGCGGAGTGAGATCGACCTTATAATGTTCTGATGAGGCCGCCACTGCATTGCAGTAGTTTGCGCTGATATCGACAGTCTCGACGCAAAAGCCGATTCGAGCGAACGTGAGTGCAATCTGCCCAAAGCCAGCACCATATTCCAGAATACGAGGGCGCTGACGTGCCGTGAGGCCGCTAATCTTGAGAATATGCCCCATTGCCATGAGATGGTCACCGGCAACTGCGGCATCATTTGCCGAATAGAGACCCGGACGCCGTAACGGATCGAGCGACGCGATCTCTGGGGTCTCTTCATCGCGGTCGGGTTGATATTCCGACCGCCCAGTGATCGCTCGCCAAAGGGCAAGCTGCTGATCCCTATATGGTGTATCGAGCGGATCCAGATCGTCCCTGTACCAGGTCGGAAGTCGAAAGCGTGCTTCCTTGATCTGCTGACTCGATGCGGGGACATTAAGCAGGTGCCACGCTTCGCTGGCTTGCTCGATCTCAAAGAGATGCGGTTGTGAACTCATTATGCACCCTGATGTTTAAGCGCGTCCGCCGGAACGCCCAGGATAGCGTTCGGAAACTGCTGGTCATCGAACCAGAAGCGACCTTCGCAAACGAGCGCCACGCGGGCTTCAAAACCGCGGGCAATCGCTTCTCGGGGCAGTTCCAACCGGAAGGGCAGGGTCGCGCCAGCCTCAAGGGCACCGCTACCGAAATAGAAGCGAGCACTGCCCGGCTGTGTGGGATCGTCACCGGGCGAGATGATCCTTGCGCCGATCCGAATCAAGTCTCGCTCGAACTGTCCGATTGAGAATGCTTTCGGCGAGCTATTGCGAAGCGTCCCATGCAACGCAAAACCGCCATCATTGGAAGGTGAGAGCCCCGGCTCGAGAACAATTTGATGTGCGAATGCTGACTGCCATGACCGCTGCAGATGATGAGGCTTGGGAAGCGAACGACCATGGTCAATCGCCGTGATCATCCTTGAGAGATAATTGGTCTGCGCCAGTGCTTGCTCCAGTGCAGAGTATGGGACTTCCTCAATCCTCTCCAGCCTGATCCCGACTGCGGGCCGCAAGCTCCGTGCAACTGCGATGTCGGTATCCACCGTGTCGGAACAGCTCGTGATGTGGACAGCAGGCGCGGAGGGTGAGGGTAAGTGGGGAGAGGGCGGTGGGGAAGCGGTGGTGTCGTATGTTAATGCAACCGCTTCGGCATCCAGTTTTCCAGCACCAGGTGCCGCCGAGGGCGCCCATGTTATCACACGTTCAGCGCGCAACACGCTGCCGAAAAGCAGCGCTGCCCTCGCACCTGCACCGATACCGAAGCAGATTATGCGGTGCCGATTGCGGACTCGCTCGATAAGGCGGGCACGCACCGTTGGCAGTTCAGAGGAGAGCCATTCCTCCGCAATCAGGAGGCGGTCGCCCAGCAATCCATCCAGATTCGAGAAGAGGGCGAGCGATGGGCGGCCCAACGGGTCGCTATCTGGAAAGCCGACCCACAATGGTCCCTCTCGGTTTTGCATTGGGACCCGAACCGCTGGCGCTGCTTCACCCATGGCGTTCATGCTTTTTTGCCGATCAGGATGACGCCGTAATGGCCACCATGATTGGTGTGCTGAACCGTCAAACGGTGGATACCAGCCTTGTTCAGAATGACCATGAGCTGACCGAGATCGTAGTCGTACATCGTCATGCCGCCGGCCGGCGCGTTGAATATGAGGGGGCGGTAGTGCTCCCCATCCCATCGGATTACCTCAGCGCCATCGTCCTGCGGCCGGCAGATGCCCATTTCGCGGCCAATCGTGACGTGCAAGGTGATGGCGCCACCGCTGCATAGCTTTGCGACGAGATCCGCGATGATCTTCGTGCCCCGGCTTGGATGAATGTGCTGAAACACGATTAGTGAGTTGATCCAGTCGACTTCGACGTCCGGCACCTGGTCCGTGTAGATGGTATTCTGGGGAGCGTTCTTCCGTGCGATCTCCAGCATTCCCGGCGCAACATCGATGCCGTAGACCTTCTCCGCGACCGTCGCCATCATGCGGGTGAGGCGGCCAACTCCGCAGCCGAAATCGATCGCGCTCCTGGGTTTGAAGGCGCCATATTGCGATTCGAGGATTTCGAGCTGCCATTCAATATCTCGGCGGCCACTTTCCCAGAAGCGTTCCAAGGCTTCGTCATTGATGTTGCCGCGCAAATAGGCCGGATCGGTGAGCACGCCGAAATAGGGCTCAGTTGCCGCAATTTCTGCCCAATCTGAGTCGGTATCCTTCATGTCTTTCTCTCCGGCAGGGATATTGTGCTGCATCGAGTTCCAGCCAGTAGAGGAGCTTGAGCGGCACGGTGCGACGGATGGCCAGCACCATCCAAAAATGCTTCATTCGGTCCAAGCATAGAAATCGACCTTCTCGACCTGAAGCTTGTCCGGCAGGCTTGCGAGCATAGCGATGTCCTGGCCGCACCCTATCGGCGGTTGATGGTCAGGGATCGCAACGAAGTTTGAATATCCGAGCTGGCGTAGTCCCCGCAGATAGTCGGGTGCGGCAATGCTCGAATATTTCGTGAGCAGTTTCGGTGCATAGACGGCCAGAAGATGTGGTCGCCACCGGGACAGCGTCTTCGACGCACCTTGAAGAGCGCGGTTGTCGAACCCGTCCAAGTCGATCTTGAAAACATCAACACGCTTGTCGATGGGAATGAGCGAATCGATCGTGCGCGCATATACAACCGTGGCGTCATCGCTGGATGTCAGATCGCTTTGCGCAACATCACGAGCCGTTGCGACGCCATCCTCGTCGATGAGCGTGATGAACCCATCTCCGTCGGCCGCGCCAAACGGTACCGCATCGACGTTGTTGGGAGCGTGCATCAAAATGTTCGCGAGAAGCGAACGCAAAGAGCCGGGATGTGGCTCAAGGGCCACGACGCGTCCGGAAGGGCCAACCTTCTGTGCAGCACGAACGGCAAACTGGCCTGCGCCGGCACCAACGTCCAAAACGTACATTGCTGGCTCCAGGATGCTGGAGATGACGCCAGCCAGATGTGGCTTGTGATAGCCTGTCGCCCGCATGGTGAAATCCGCAATGGTCCGCGGTGCGGGAAGGTGCAGTTCGATCCCATTGATGGCCATCTGCAGTGGCCCTGGTGGGTCAGGTAGGCGATAAAGGGCCAGAAACTCATGGCCGAGCACGAAACGCTCGACAAGTTGATGGATCGAAATGCCATCCCGGATCGCATCGAGATGATGCGGTGTGCCGATTGGATCAGGGACCCTATTCAGGAGAAGCCGATAGCAGTTCCATATATCAGCGAGCGTCGCAGGCGTCGTCGGGTCAATCTCGCCGGCGCCGTCGGCAGCGGTTTCACGCCATATTTTAACCAGACGAAGCATACGGTCTTCGTCATCGGTCAGGCTTTTCAATCCGGCCTCATTCAGTGATTCGAGGCTGAGATCAGGCGCGGCTTGGTCCTGTGGAGCGTCGCTATGCTGCCGATCTGAACCCTCTCCACTGCCCATCGGCAGTTTGCGGGTCACGCCTCGCACGGCGCACCCGCTTCGACAAGCCGCTCACGATTGAAGGCAAGCTCGTCGAGATTACCGAGCGCGAGGGCTTCCAGAAATTGTGAACGGGCCTCTGCATCTTCCGCACGGCATAGAAAAAAGCCAGCCACGCCAACCGACACGATCCTTGGATCCAGCCCGCCAGTGACCGTTGTGAGATCCAACGTCCCCTCACCTTCAACCATGACATGGAGACAACGATCGAGCGGAGGAGCGTCGATCGTCAACGATACCCATTTGAACGAGCCTGGGTCGATGACGCCATGCTCCACTGTCCCGCCCGTCACCGAGGCTTGCCACGCGCAACTGCCAGTGGGTAAGCCGTGTAGTCTCAGATAGAGGCGGAGAGGGCCGTTGACGTTCTCCGGGACTCCTATGCTCAATGCGCCGCCCTGCGCTTTCGTCCAGCAACCCCAGTTGTCAGGTCCCCACCAACCGGAACCCGATCGGAATATCTCGGCAGAGCGCATGCCCGGCCAGATTCTCGTCTCGAAGTTGCGTACCATCGGATGATGAGCGCCGAGTGTTGCGATTGGTGCACAATATCCCCCGTTGTCCACTAGGGGCGAGGTAATAGCCCGTTCAGCGGTGGCGCCTGCGATGTCCGCGGCAATGTCCCCCCATTTCCGGGGCAAGAAGTCCTTGCGGATTGCCGCTTCTTTGTCAGCCCGAAAGCTGCCGTCGAAGATCAGCTGCTCCAGCGCTTTTGTAAGGCGAGGGGTCGACCCTGCCTCGAAATAGTGGGCGAAGGCCCCACCTGCCTCCGGAAGAGAGGAAGCATCGGAAAGGAGCGGTACCTTTCCGTGGCACAGGGATTCTGTGACCGGCAGGCCCCAGCCTTCGTAGTTGCTTGGATAAAGGGTGAAGAGGCAAGAACGGTATAGAAGGTCGAGCTCGGCATCCGACAAGCCCGATAACATGACGACTTTATCACGCAGCCCTTCGTGTGACGCGAGACGCGCATAGACGGTGTCGTTCAGCCAGCCCTTGTTACCGACACATACGAGCTTGGGAACTGACCGCGGTCTGTGATTGCGCAGAAGACTGATCCAGGCATCAAACGCACCGATATGATTTTTTCGGGATTCTATTGTCGATACAAACAGAACGAATTCCGACCGTCCCAATCCCCATTTCGACAGGTCGCGCTCAGGCAAGGGTATGGTGGCCGGCTTGCGGAAGTCGGCATCCAGGCGAACGACGATGATAGCTCGTTCATCAACGGCATGTTCGAGCAGCGCCGCCACGCGCAAAAGGTCGCGTTTCGTCGCTTCGGAGTTCACCAGAAAGAAATCGGCATGGTCGAATGCGCCAAGCGCCCAACTGATGAAATCCTGCGTCAACTCGCGTGTGCAATGCTCGCTTGCCATGACCGGGATAAGGTCGTGGACGAAGGGCACATATCGTATGCCATATGCAGCCTTTGCCTGGCGCACATAGAGGAAATAGTTCTGCAACCACCAGGATGTGCCGAGGTTAACCAGGAAGGCGCCACGGGGAAACGCCATTGCGTCTGAAATGGTCATCGCCAGGCGCAGCTTCGTAAGGAAGGCAACCCATTCTGGTGCCTTGAGATCGCCGCTCATGAGACTGAGGCGGCATCCCATTTGGAACATGGCAGGTGTGATTTCTACCCACTCGTCACGATGTTCGAGAAAGGCGCAAATCTTTACCGTCCGCCTCTCTTGACGGAGCGCGGCCGATATCACCTCGATTTGCACGCGCTGAATGCCGGTCGGCAATCGGGCGTTATCGAAATAGGAAATGAGATCAGAAACGTCAAAAACGATCGCCGCCGCCGTGTCATTCCCATGCCCGCCTTCGGTCACGACATCGACCTGTGACCGTAAGTTTTCAATCAATTCGCGGGTGTCCTCGAAACGGACAGCGTCCTCCTCGGCCCCGTTTTCGCGCAGCACCGTTGCCAGAGTGTCGATCGCCGAACGTGCCCGGGCGGCGGCGGGCGCGATTGGATCACCGGTTTCGAAGATTTCGTCCGTCGTGTTGTCGGTGATTGCCATGATGTCC
The DNA here is from genome assembly GCF_059693745.1 of Sphingobium sp. WR1. Lineage (NCBI taxonomy): Bacteria > Pseudomonadati > Pseudomonadota > Alphaproteobacteria > Sphingomonadales > Sphingobiaceae > Sphingobium > Sphingobium sp. WR1. The sequence continues at coordinate 170,019 of NZ_JCATID010000003.1, forward strand.
TCTGGGGTGATTTCGATGCCGCAGGCCATGAGCCGGTGAAGTTCGGCAAGGGCATCGCCATTCGTTGGATCAGCACGAGCTGCGGCAAGGTAGCTCTGTGCCGCTTTGCTGAACTGACCCCGGACCTTGTAGAGGTGCCCGAGATGCAGATGGGGATCGCTGGTTGAACCCCGTTTGAGCGCTTCCTTGTAGGCGCTTTCAGCCGTGGCGAATTCGTCGGTTTCGCGCAGCATGTGCCCATATTGTACCCAGACATGCGCCAGGGACGGATCCCGATCGAGCGCTTCACGGAACAATATCGCGGCTCGGGAAAAATCGCGAGAATCTCTCGCGCTGTTGGCTGCAAGCAGCACTTTATGGACGCGCGGCGTTACCGCGACCCCGGCTGATTTTCGATATTTGAGGAGATGCGTCAGCATGAAGGATACTCGTTACTCAGCATGTTCGCGGAAACCGGAGAGGATCAGCCATCCAATCGCGTAGGCGAACAGAAGCCCAAAAAACGCGGTTGCAATGACCATGAGCCGTTCGGGATAGAGGGACTTGCCCGGCAGATTCGGCTCGACGACTGAAATGATGAAGAGCTGCTGCTTGACCAGCTGCTCCCGCGCCGATTGAAAGCTCGCTTGCGCCGCCTCAAATCGCTTTGCCGCGAGTTGTTGGCGGACTTGGAGTTGCTCATACTCACCTAGTCCCGCGGCGACTGAACCCTCCGAGCCGGCGAGGCGGCCTCTTACCGCTGCAACCTGCCGTTCCAGTGCTGCGACCTTTCGCACCGTTGCGGAATATTGCGGCGCGCTCGGTGGAAGCACCGCGGCCATCGCGTCGAGCTGCGCCCTGGCTTGGGCTGCACGCTCCTGAAGCGACGTGGCAAGTTGGATTTCGGCACTGCTGGTCCGCTCTGGGTCGGCATCCCTGCGGGCCTGGCGGAATTGCGTCATCTGACGGTCGGCATTGTCGATCGCCGCTTCGGCTTCTTGGACTTGACGACTTGCCGCCGCTAACCCGTCCTCGAACATTCGCTGATTGAGCAGATTGACGCGCTGCTCCCCGAGCTTGAGCAAATCATCCGCAAGCGCCTTTGCATCGCTCCGCTCGAAACCTCGCACGGAGAGCAGCGTGATACCTGTTTCGGATGATGTCGTGACGTGCACTTTGCTGCGATAGTATTTGAGCAGCGTCTCAGGCTGGGGATCAGCATACCAGAGCCGTGTGACCGGATCGGCGTTTTCTCGACGGAACATCGAGACCAGTCGTTCATGGCCGAGTGCGCTCACCGCCTCATGCGATAGAAGATAGGCATCGACGCTATGTACATCCGCTGGTGCGCTCCCCGCGCCGATACCCAGCATCTGTCCGAGACTGTTCACGGAATTATTCTGCTGAGGTGTGCGTACGATGAACTGCGCGCTGGATTCATATTGATCTGCTGCGATCAGATACTCGAAGCCCGCAATCAGAAGCGTGGGCAGGACGACGACCAGTATGAAGGGGTGCAAGAACCATCGCCAGCCAACCCGCGGTGACGGCTCATTACTCGCGAAGTCATCCTCATCGTCAGCCTCGACGAAACGTTCGCTTCGGTCGTCAACTCCCGGAAAGGGTGAGAGTAATAGAGGTCTCAAGCTTTGAACACGAGCCTCGGTCGCATCCTCTTGCTCCTGGTTGGGAGATGGCGCGATTGGTTCAGGGGATGATTGGTTTTTCATAAGCATCAGCTCAAGTGGAGGTGACGGCGAAGAACGCGCAGAAGAAGGAAGCCGAGCACGGTCAGGACCATGCACCAGCCAATGATGTAAAGCGGATCGAAATAGGGGCTGTCGTAGCTCTTGAAGACGCCGCTATGCACCATCTCGAAAATCTGATTGAGCGGTGACCAACTCAACCATGTCCGATACGGTTGAGGTATCCACTCCAGAAGAAAAAAAGCGCCTGAAAGAGGCATGGCGATATATGTCGCCGGATGGACGAACTTGCTGAACGCTTTGCTGAAATGAACGCCCGTCGCGATACCCATTGAGAGTGCGAAAGCGAACCAGGCAAGCAGCACAATGGCTGACATCAGTCTGAGCGGACGTCCCGGCGGTTCTGCTAATCCAGTCGCGACGGCGAGACTGAACAGCAATGCTAGCGCCCCTGCCGTTGCGATCAGTTCAAGCAAGGCACGGGAAAAAAGCAGGTCGAAAATTGTGACCATGTGATGGAAGAGCAAAGGCCTGTTGGCTTCGAGCGCGGATTCCGCCCGTGTTACGATCGAGCGGAAGATCATGAAAACCGTGTAACCGGTAAGTGCGAAGGGAATGATGCGGATGTCCGAGCCAGGATGCCCATTTCCGCCATTTGCATGTAGAAACGCGACTGCTACGGCGAGCAGAAGCGGTTCAAGAAACATCCACATTGAGCCAATGTTGTCACGTCCATAACGTGTGTGAAGCTCTCGAATGAGTAGCGCCCCGATCACGTGACGCTGCACGTCAAATCCATCCAGCGTGCTGGAGCGAAAGCGCCGCGTCGGTCTTGTGTTCAGCATGCGACCACCTCATCGGCGAGATTCAGGACAGCATCGATGTGGGAGTCCCATGGCGTCGGTGACCAGGCCGCCATCCGATCGATCTGCGCACGCCGGCGAGCGTGGCCGGGGTCAGCATAGGCCAACACCGCCTGCTTCCAAGCCGGACCATCGAGGGGATCGATATAGTCCGGAACGTCACCGCCAGTCTCGCGATGAACGGCAAGATCGCTTGCGATCACCGGAATGCCGGCAGCTAGCGCCTCTGCGATAGGAAGCCCGAAGCCCTCTGCAAAGGATGGCATCAGGAGTGCTTGAGCTCCGGCAAGAATTGCTCGCAGTTCCTGGTCGGGAAGACGGTCAAGCTCTCGCACCACACCATGCAGGACCGCACAGCGATCAAGCATATCGATCACATTCTCGTTTTCCCAGCCGCGACGCCCAATGATCAGAAGCTGCGGGACGCCCGCCGGCCCTAGGCGCTCGCATAAGTCGCGCCAGATCCAGAGCAGCAGCAGATGGTTCTTTCTTGGTTCGATCGTGCCAAGGATTACGAAATATGGACGCGCAGAGGGCATGGGAGCCGGCACGCGAGGCACAGGCTCCACGCCGAGCGGCGCGACGCGAACCGGCTTACCTGCAAACGCCATGCCGCTACGTTGCATGAACGCATGAAACGTCGCCTGCGAGTTGACCAGAACACCGTCTGCTTGGGCTACAATCGTGTTCAGTCGACGCTGATGACAATCGCCACCACCTGGCCTCGCATATTCGGGATGACTGACGGGTATCACATCATGGACGAGGCATATGAAGCGGGACTGCTCACGCCGGATTTTTGCTGCCATCCGGCGTGGGCGATCGAGGTGGTTGGGCGAGGGCTGAATCAGAACTCGATTTCCAGTTCTGCCTGGAACCGCCCCTGGCCTCAGGTGCCACAGCCACCGCAACGCTTGGTGATAGCACTCGACCGGATTCTCATAGGTGCCATAGCGTTCCCAACGCTGAACGGTGTGATCGATGAACGCGCGGACCTTTTCGCCGCAAAGCCGGCCATAGACGCCGCTCGGATGAACAGCCGCAAAAGCCGTTCGGTGGCCGGCCCGGTCGAGCAGTCCGCGCGCATAGGCCATTTCGACTCGATCCACGCCCGTTGGAGCGGGATGCAGAATACGGGATATCAGCCGTGATAGGTCGAGAACGAGTTCGGGGCGGATTTTCCGCAAACCGATATTTTGGACAAAGCGCCCGCCACCGCCATCCAAGGTTTCGTCGATCATCTTCATGCCGCCACCTTTTTGCAAGGTGTGACGGCCAGATGCGCCTCGTGCTCTCCGCCAAGGCGCGCAATCGCTTCGGGAAGCAGCAGTGAACGTGCTTTTGCGTTGCTGAAACCGCCATGAAGTAGGCAGCGCGCGACAATGACACGGCAAAAGGCATCGTAGACGTTCCTGGAGGGGGCTGTTGGTCCCGTCCAAAAGTCATCGAGCGACTGCTGGTGGGTAACACCGGGCAGATCATAGATGGCCTTGCCCAGCACAATGACCGGTATACCGGAGCTAAGGGCCAGTGTTCCAGTCGTGCTGTTCACGGTCACCACACCGGCGGCCTGATCGACAATCGTGTAAAGATCGCCCTCAGCAATAAACAATATCCGATCGGCGACTCCATGTTCCCGTGCCAAGTCCGCCACGATCCGACGCCAAGCCTGAAGGCCATTGTCGAGGGGATGCTCTTTCACGAGAAGAATAACGTCCCCAGGTGCGTGCGCTGCGAAGGACTGCAAGATGGACCCAAGTGCAGCCTTCATCCCAGAAAACGGGGAATGAATGCGGATCTGGTGGTCGGAGTCCAGTTGAAGAGGCACGAGGAAGTAGGGGCGCGATCCGAGGTTGGCTAAAGCCTTTCTCGACCGCCAACAGGCTACTGGCCGCGCCATCATGCGAGCGATCCAGCCGCGCAGTTCCGAGAGAACCGGGTAAGGCCGGTGCGACCGATAATTGGGGTAGCGTGGCGCCAACAGCAGGCTGGCGAGGAAATAGGCTACGGCTTCAGTCGCACGTTGCCGAAAATTGGGGGGAACCGGTTTATGACTGGGAACAGGCGGCAACTGCTTTGCCAGGCCGACATAGGCTTCCGGATCGCGTGGCAGATTTGAATTGCCATTCACACCGTCTCGCTCAAGTGTAACCCAGTCCGGGCGGATATATCCTTCCTCAAAGACATGAACGAGGATCCCTCGGCGGATTGCACACACCCGTGCGCTGAGATGATAGTGGCGACAGTCGCCAAACAGGACGATGTCGGTCACCTCATGGTGCGCAATCACCTCGTGAAGGTAACCCGGCCAACTATCGAGCGTGCCACTGAAATTGTCGGATGACCCTCGCCAATCATACCAGTCTCCACCGTTCAAATTGATGCGGTGGCAACGATGCCCACGTGCGCGCAGGCCAGTGGCAAGCTGCTTGAAGAAGGGACCAGGCGGACCCTGCAGGAAGAGAAAGGATCGTGGCATCATAGGGCTTTGGCCCGTTGCCGACGAACGAGGTTGAATTGCCCCTGCATCGAACGAAGCGTCTGAAGGAAGCCGGACTTGGGCATCATGCCCACCGAAAGGCGTTGCGTAAGAACTTCGGGCGGGCAGGGGAGCCGAGTCACCGGATCGACGTAGCGTGGGTAGAGTATCAGAGTCGCGGCAACGAGTTGTTCGAGCGTGAGCAGCCGATTACGACGAGCAATAGGCGCGGCAAGATCGCGTGTCAGGCCCCAGCCGGCGTAAAATGGCTGCCCGTGGGTGATCACTTCTCGGCCCCGAAGCAGAGCCTCGAACCCTGTCAATGATGTCAGGACATGAACTGCGTCCACATCGTTAAGCAGTGCATCGATGGGCGTATCCGGCAGAACCAGATCGACATAGCGCCCGGCCTCGATCATGGGAACGTCCCCAGGTCTCAACCCGGCGACCACATCTGGATGTGGCTTGAAGATGATGTAGGCATCCGGTTCGATCTCACGAACGCGGCGCAAAAGGTCGAGTGGGTTGGCGACATCCGCATGTCCGAGCCGGACACTCCGGTCATCGGCCACCTGTCCAGCAACGAGTACCTTGCGCCTGGCACCCATCAAGCCGAGCAAAGTGCCACGCTCACCGCCATATTTTGTAATGCCGTGCCGCGTGACGAAGCGGATCAGGTTTGCGGCCCGTCGGCATAGATCCGGGCCGAACTCGGCGTCTGCAAGAAGACGTTCAAGATCGCTTGGTTCGCGCGGATCATAGTAGATGCCCGACCAGTCGACCACGATGGAGCACGGTGGAACCAGTCGCGCTCCAAGTCCGGCCGACCGGATGAAACCGTCTTCGATCTGGACGAGCCGACCATCTTGCACACGGACCCGCTTGCGATCCGCTCGTGACACACGAGAAGGCCAGACGGCGACCGCCTTTCCGGATGGGGAGGGGCTTTCAGGAGGTCTTTTTGAGAATTTCGGAGCCTCACCGCACCAGAGATGCTTCGCGAGAGCAGAGCGCTTCCACGCTGCAATACCACAGACGACCGAGATTTCGCGATTTCGATCGATAGTACGCCGCCAGTCCGCGAGAATATCAATCCAGTCCGGTATGGATATGGGCTGCCCATTCCACGGATCGAAATAGTCGAACGCGGAAATGTGAGCGCTGAGCCTGCGCAAGAGATCGGCGCGTGAATATAAATGGTGGTCACCAGAGCGGAGAACCGAACGTCCGGCCGCAGCCGCAAGCAATGCGATCTCATCGTCACAGTGCGCTACAATCGACGGATTTGCTTCAATCGTTGGCCAAGGGTCAAACGCGACGGAAGCCTGCGCGGATACAACAAATGGACCCGATCTCATTTGCGGCGTTCGCGGGAGCTTCCAAAAATGCCCTCCTATGCGCGATCTCGTAATTTGCTCGGCGATTTCTTCGATATCAATCGCCTGCAAATTCGGCGGGATCAAGCCTACAGACTTCCGCAACAGGGGCTGTCCGATGGGCTTGGAAGCAGGGAAGGGGGGCATGCGCAGCACTGGCCGACAACCCAACCCAGGGCCGCGCCATCTTCGGTATCGTCCGAAACCCGCAATGCTCTCACTGCCCAGAATTGCTCCGCCCACCCTGTTTGATGCGCACGTCCATATGTGCAGGGCAGAGTGTCGCCAAAATGCGTCGCCGATAAAATTGCGGGAATCCGTAATCGTTAGCGATTGATCGAGGCAATAGAAACGGGACCAACGGGCAGTGAATTTTCGCTGCCTGCGCAGAGCGAATCGAGAGACCAGCCATGGCCGTATCCGAAACGAGTACCCCGCCAACCCTGCCGCTGTTCTACCGGTCTCTGCGGCCGCTTGACGCGGCTCTCCATTCGACGCTGCGACTCAAAGAATGCGACTATTCCTTCACCGCCGAAACATCGTCGATTCCCATCGTGGTGAGCGAATTTGCTCGAGCCTCGCGGCACTATCCCATAGTTTTCGCCAGCTCCGATTCTACCCCGCACGCAATCCTGGGCATCGAAGGACGCAATGTATTCCTCGAAGCAGGGGACTGGGCGAAAGGGATTTACATACCGGCCTACGCCCGGCGATATCCATTCGGGTTCCTTCGTATCGAAGACAGCGATCGCTACATTCTCTGCATCGACTCTGAATGTGACGGCCTCGGCGAAGAAGACGGTCAGCCTCTATTCGAGCATGGCCGTCCCACGATGGTCACGGAGCGCGCACTGGCCTTCTGCGAGGCTTTTCGCGGTGAAGCCGAAGCCACCATCGCTTTCATGCGAGCGCTCGAAGGTCGTGATCTGCTCGTCGAGCGGCGTATCGAATACGCTCTGCCCGATGGACGCAATATTGCGCGCGACGGCTTCAAAGTTGTCGACCCTGAGCGTTTTATGGCCCTCGACGGACCAACAGTGGCGGAGTGGCATCCCCGCGGGTGGCTGGGACTTATCACGCAGCACCTAAACTCGATCGACCTGTTTCCAGAGCTGTTGTCGCGCAGGTTTACAGAACCAAAAGAGGCGGTTCCGCCGACTGTTGGCGATGAACCTCCATTGCATGAGAAGGACTGATAATGTCACGCTTTTCCATTTTTCTCGCCATTCTTGCTGCTGGTGCGGCTCCCGTATCACTCGCAGCACAGACGGCTTCGCCGGCGCCAGGACTTGGCGGGCCGGTAATCCCAGGTGTTTGCCTGTTGTCGCGGGAAGCGATCTTTGCGAACGCAGCTGTCGCGAAGGCAGCCACCACACGCCTTGCCGAACTGGCGAGGACAGCGCAGTCGGAAATCGACCAGCAACGAACGCCTTTGGAAACAGAGGTCAAATCGCTGGAAGGCCAGCCAGACAACGCGCAGACCAAACAGAAGCGCGACGCACTTGCCACCCGTTGGACGGCGCTTCAGCGCAAGGCTGCTCACAACAGTCGTGAAATTGAAGCAACCCGTGCCAAGGCCATGGAGCGGATTTTGACTGAGGTGCAGCCCGTAATCTCCCAGGCGTATACGAACAAGAAATGCGGACTTCTCCTCGACCGGAGCGTGACGCTTGGCGGTAATTTCGCCAACGATTTGACTGCGGATGTCCTCAAAGGGCTCGACGCCAAGATTCAGACGATCACGTTCGAGCGCGAGCGACTGCCGGAGCAGCAACCATAAAATGTGCCCATCCTTGCGTCGGCACAGCTACTCGGCCGTGACAAAGGGCAGGGGAACGTAAGGCCATGACAAGCCGGAAACGCCATGCGCCCTATGTTGCGGTTGCACAAAAGCGTGCAGCATTGCGCGGTTGGTGGGGGATGATCTGCGGGCTTACAATGGGCGCGATAGGATTGGTTCTAGAATTTTACTATCTCGTCGCTTTGCTTAATTGGCATAATCAACTCTCCCACCCTGAGGAGGCGCGTATCGTCTTAAGAGGGCCGATCAAAGAATTCTGGGTGCTGCTGGTGTTCCCGAGCATCATTCCTTTCATGGCGATGGGCGGAATAATGCTGAACACTGTTATCTGGTTAATCCCCCCGTTGCGTCGAGTGTCGGAAAAACCGGGGAAAATAGATCCCAATCTCCGCTTTGGACCTATGCAGAAAGGTCTTTTCCAAGGGTTTATCTGGACCTGGTGGACGATCCCTCTAGGAGCTGCGGTCGCATGGCTTGCTCACTAGTGGGCCTTTGTAGCCAGTGGGGATTTTCATCCATTAGATCTGCGCTGGTAATTGCCAGCCCTGAGGGCTTCGCTTACCTATGAGCCAGTGGCTACGCACTTTCAGATCCGCAGTAGCTGGCATCCAGCGGAGCCGTCGCCGACATTCTGCCTGGTCACAATCAACGGCCTACCTGGGCGACTATATCGCGCTCACGCGTTTGCATACAGGCCATAAAATATACGTAGATACCCGCGATATAGGCATCGCTTCTCATTTGATGATGGACGGGCGCTGGGAGCCTTGGGTCGAGCGTGTCCTGGTAAAAGCGTTAAAGCCTGGAATGACATTCTGCGATATAGGCGCGAACTTCGGTTACTATACCTTGATAGGGGCCAGCGCAGTCGGAGCCAGAGGGAGGGTTTTCGCGTTCGAATGCAATCCACGCCTTTTTGACCTGCTGAACCGCTCGGTCCTCGTGAACGGACTGCATGAGATCGTGGAACTGTCACCATTGGCCGTATCAGGTGGGATGGAGCAGGCCACGCTCACATATGACAACAAATTCAGCGGTGGCGGAACGATTCTGGAAGCTGGGCCGGACTCTTCTGAAACCCATAATAAAATCACCGTTGGATGTGCTTCGCTGGACAGCCTGCTCTCTTTGCAGACTTCTCCAAATGTGCTGAAGGTTGATGTTGAAGGATCGGAACCCCTCGTATTCGAAGGCGCCCATCGCATCCTGTCCGACCGTCGTCTTCAAACGATAATTTTTGAATATTATGCGCCGTCTATCTCGCGCTCAATCTCACCAACCGCACTTCTCAATCAACTCTCTGGGCACGATTTCCATTTGCAGATGTTGCCCCCGACCGGCCTGTTGCCGCCATGCGGTCCCGAAGAGTTGGTGGAGGCAATCGGAGACAAAATGGTCTACGTGTTAGCCACGAGGCCTTAAGCGAAGCACGTCAGAACTACCGCTAGGTTGAGAGGTGAAGATGTTTTCCCAATTCTAGTTCCAAGAACTAACGCCCTGTTGAAACTGGATGCTGAAAACGCCGGCCCCGAAGCACTTGCTAAACAGCTAGGGCCACACGGGATAGTGTGCAACGCTCTTTTGCGCGTGTACGAACGCAACTATGGGTGGGAATAGAAGTGATCAGACATTCCCATTTAGGCGCTGAACGTAAGCGTCAATTGCATTAGCTCAACCCTTATTTTCGATTGTCACTCTAGATTCCACCACAACTAGGTGAGTCCGCTTCTTGGCGCAAAGCGTTATCGGACCATGCGTGCACCAGCATTGATTTGCAGCGAACGATTGGCCGTCAATCTCCCCTTCGCCGGACAGCACGACCAAACATGCCCGTTCAGGGGCCATAACGATACGGGCATCGCTTTCGATATCGATTTGTGAAACGGTGAACGAGCTATCGTCGGATGGCAGACACTCGACCGCCCCACCAGTTCTTGCCTCGAACAGACCCTGGTTGAGATGTAGTTCGCGATCACGTCCGTAATCGAACAGGCGATAGGTAACGTCGCTTGCTTCCTGCACTTCCAAGACGATCAGCCCCGGGCCAAGCGCGTGAATCGTGCCGGCCCGAATAAAGTATGTGTCGCCGGGTTTCGGGGCGATGCGATTGAGCAGCGACGGCAAGCTTCCGTCATGAGCCGCCTCGAAAAGCTTGGAGCGCGTCGCCGGTGCCTTCAGACCAATATCAATATAGGCCCCGGCCTGAGCCTCGACGACATACCACCACTCGTCCTTGCCATCCTTGCCTTGCGGATGCACCTGCACGGACAGTGGCTCGCTTGTTTGCAGCCATTTGATCGTGAGGCCGAGATCAGGCGCCTCGTGGACGATTTCTCCCAGAGGCCATGCGTCATCGGACATACCGTGTGAAGAGGTTCTACGTCCCCAGGGTTTGGGAACATAGCGTGGAGTCAGCAATTCGGCCGAGCCGAGCACCGTGATCGAGGCTGCTCTGATCTCACCGCTCTCGACACACATTTCCGTCAGCATCGATTTTCGCTCTCACTGATGATGCAACGGGTTTACCGGTCGGTCTCGACGGCTTTGGGCGTGGTTCCCACCTGCTCGGCAAGCCGACGTACATCCTGCGATTGTCCGCGAGGAGCGATCAACACCGCATCTGCGGTGACGATGACAATGAGGTCGGACACCCCAATTGTTGCGATACGGGTGCCGGTGGTCCTCAATAGACAATTGCGGCTGTCGATCGCGGTTACATCGCCATCGACCACATTCTCCGCGGCATCGCGTTCACCAACGGCATGAACCATGTCCCAGCTACCGAGATCCGACCAACCCATGCTGACTGGGACAACCGCTACCTTGGCGGCTTTTTCCATCACGGCATAGTCGATCGATTTCGCAGGGACGTCGGAAAAGGCGATTGGCTCAGGTTCTACTATAAAGCCATGGCGATGTCCCAGGGCGCGCGCCTTCACGGTCGCTTCCAGGATGTCGGACGCATGTGCGCGCATCGCTCCAAGCAGCGCATCAGCCCGAAACAGAAAAATGCCAGCATTCCAGAAATGCCCCCCTTCGGCGATCATTGTCGCGGCATGGATAGCATCCGGCTTTTCGACAAAAGCCTCGACCTCTTGCACGCCGGCGGAGATGTCCGCTCCAGCGCGGATGTAGCCATATCCAGTCTCCGGATACTCCGGTCGAACCCCGAATGTGACCAGCCACCCTTTCTCGGCATGCGGTACGGCTTGTCGTATCGCCTCGCCAAAGGCAGTTGCATCCTTGATGACATGGTCACTTGGCAGCACCAGCAGCAAAGTCTCCGGCGTCGGAGCCTCAAGCGCCGCCAATGCGATAGCTGGGGCCGTGTTGCGCCCTGTCGGCTCGCGTATCAGCCGGAAAGGCGCGCAACCAACTTCCTTCAGCTGATGATCAAGCTGATCGCCATGGATGACGTTCGTGACGAGGATCGGATCATTGACGATATCTGCGCGACGCATGCGAATTATGGTCTGCTGCAACAAGCTATGCGAACCCAGCAGGGGAAGGAACTGCTTCGGAGTCTGGCTTGTCGACAGCGGCCAGAGGCGTGTCCCGGCGCCGCCCGATAGAATGACAGGAACTATTTCCATTTATCTGTCCGCTGCCATGTCGGAGGGATACCGGTTTTCAATCAAATTCTGCCGCAGCATAGAGCATTCCACCCTTTCACTGCGCCGACGGATAGGCAGCCAGACTGGCTTTGATGGAGCGATCGAGCCCAACGAGCTGCTCTATCAACGGATCGAGAAGATCGAGCGGCCATGAGTTGGGACCGTCCGAAAGCGCTCTGGACGGATCGGGGTGTGTCTCGATGAACAGTCCTGCAATTCCCGCAGCAACTGCTCCACGACACAACAACGGGATATGACGACGATCGCCTCCCGAACAGTTTCCAAGGCTCCCGGGTTCTTGCACGCTGTGGCTTGCGTCGAAAACAACCGGAGCTCCTGTTTCAGCCATTACTGAAAGGCTACGAAGGTCGGTGACCAGATTATTGTAGCCAAAGCTCGTCCCCCGTTCGCAAAGGAAGAACGAATTTGGGTCATTGCCGGCCGCTACCGCCGCAGATCGCGCTTTTTCAAGCACCTGCGTCATATCCCACGGCGCCATGAACTGCCCCTTCTTGATATTGACGGTTCGGCCTGATCGGGCGGCTGCGACGATCAAGTCGCTCTGGCGTGCGAGAAGGGCGGGCGTTTGTAGGACATCGGCTACCTCGGCAACCGTCATGACCTGATCGGGCTCGTGAACATCCGTCAAAACAGGCAATCCGGTCTTCTCGGAAACTGCACGAAGAATTTCCAACCCGTCGTGAAGTCCGGGACCTCGATAGGATGTAAGTGACGTTCGATTGGCTTTGTCGAACGAACCCTTGAAAACAACCAGGATATGATGCCTGTGCGCGATTTGCGATAAGTAATCCGCGACGCGCAGTGACAGTTCCAGCGACTCCAACACGCAGGGGCCAGCGATCAGAAACAGGGGTTTGTCCTGACCAATCGCGGTATCGCGAACGATCATAGCCGACCTCCACCCAATCCCATCACGCGATACCCCGCAATTCGAGTGCTTGCTCAACAATGGGAATGTCGCCCGGGTTGTTTACCTCCCAGAGACCACCGGGAGGCTCGCTGATTTCCACCATACGCACCGGAATGCGTTCATCCAGAAAACGCAGTTGCTCCAGTCCCTCGGCGGCTTCGAGCGGGGCGGGGGGAAGGGCCGCATAGTGCAACAGGGCACGGCGTCGATAAGCGTAAAGGCCTAGATGGAGGAAAATCGGGCAATCCGCGCTGCCTCCGCCATAAGGCAGTATTCGTTTCGAGAAATATAGGGCATCGCCAGCCCCGTCCGCTACGACAGTGGTGCCCCCAATACGGCCAGCCGCCTCATCCACGCGCAGCCTCGCAACCGTGTCGGGACCACACCGTGTCATTGCAGTGGCGACCAGTACGGCGGGGTCAGTGCTGATCTCGGAGATCAACGCAGAGATAGCGCTTGATGGCGTGAGCGGGGCGTCTCCCTGCAAATTGATAATGACGTCCGCATCAACAGCGCCATCTTCAATCGCCGCAGCGCAACGCTCGGTTCCATTCAAGCACAAGCTCGACGTAATGGTTGAGCGCGCTCCGGCAGCACGCGCGGCGTCGGCAATCCGTGCATCGTCGGTTGCCACCACAACATCGATCGAAGGGCCCACAGCCATGGCCGCATCTACGGTACGAGCCAGCAGCGACCTCTCAGACCCGCCGGCTCCCCTGAGCCGAGCGAACGGCTTTCCAGGAAATCGGGTGGATTCGTATCGCGCCGGAATGACGATCGTAATGCGCATATCAACCGATCTCGAGACGGAGCAGATCGTGGATGTGAACGAGGCCAACGACCCGGCGATCGTATTCGCTATTCACCACGAGCAATGACGTGATGCGCGCTCGAGAGAGCATTTCCAGGGCATCGCGAGCGAGCATATCCCCACAAAGAACATGCGGTTTGCGCGTCATTATTTCACTCGCCAGCCCGTCGCGAAATGAATGCGCGTGCCGCCTGAGGTCGCCATCGGTGATCACGCCCTCAAGCGAGCCTTGGTCATCGACAACCGCGGCGATGCCAAAGCCACCTTCGCTCATTGTGGCGACGACAGTCTCCATTGAAGCGCCAAGTGGAACGAGTGGCAATTCCTCTCCCCTGTGCATGAAACTCTCGATCGTCACGAGATCCAGACCCAGGCGTCCGCCGGGGTGGAAGAAATGCAATGTCTCAGCCGTAATTCCTTTCACTCGCATCAAGGTGATCGCGAGAGCATCCCCCAAGGCGAGCATCATCGCTGTCGATGTTGACGGAGAACTGTTGTGGGGACATGCCTCGGGACGGTTAGGAAGAAACAGGCAGGTCTCGGCCGCATCAGCCAGCCGCGAACCTCGCGCCGAGGTGATCGCGACAATCGGAATATTCATATGATCTGCCCGAAGAAGGATCGTGCCCAGTTCGCGGGTGCTGCCCGAATTGGAAAGGATGAGAAGTGTATCGGATTCGTGCAATGTGCCGATATCGCCATGGACGGCCTCGCTTGCATGAAGAAACAGAGCCGGGGAGCCGGTGGCGGAAAGCGTCGAGGCGATCTTTCGCGCAATATGCCCGGATTTGCCCAGGCCGCAGACACAGATGCGCCCCTTTGTCTGCTGGAGCGTCGCGATGGCATGGCCAAAGGATAGATCGAGCTCGTTTCCCAATGCCCAGAGTGCTTCCGCTTCCGTTGCAATGACGCTTCGTCCCATCGCCACAAGCCTCTCTGGGCCTGCGGAATAGGCCAAGCTTGGGAAGGGGGGGCAATCGGACATGGATGCTGTTCCTTCGGCAACACTGCCTGAAACGCCTATCCCGCAGACTTGCAGCCAGTAATTACGGCTTTCCGCAGTTTTGCGCCGCTGATGATTCTTGAGTGGTGCAGCGCCTCAGGACGTTGCGGCACGATGCATCGACGCTGTCGCTGTCGGCCTGATGTTGGAACCTGGATCGGCCTCGAAGCCTAGGTAGTCGCCATCCTGATCGGTATCCGCATCAATGCCGATTTTGGGAACAAAAAGCCCGGCAAGAGCGATCGCTCTTCCGTTCAAGCACCGTGATTTTCCGTGAAAGCTGCTGTGACTATCGGGTTCGAGCCGAACGAATCCGCAAGAACGGATGAGATCGTCAGCAAAAAAATTGCCCGGTCATTGCCAGAATCACCGGCTCAAAGTGTCTAACGATATATGATGACATCGTTTGATTGCAAAAATGTGACTCCCATCCTGCCCGCAGGCACGCCCATGCCGCTGCGTGCTTCGCGTCCACTCCTAGAACGCACGATGGCGTTGACCGTGAGTGGGCCATGCCGTCGCCAGGTCGACGCTACCGACAGGATTGCGGAGTCTCGTTCCAGCAAGGAGGAATCCTGTGTTTCTTGGACCTCACCTGCGCGACGTTCTCTCTCAGCTTCTGAAAGCGACTTCCTTCGATACGCTATGCGAAGGCCTGGCCCACGCTGCTAGAGAAATGGGCTTCGACCACGTCGCCCTGGTCCAGCATGGCAGTTTACCCCGTTTGGCCGAGCACGCGCTGGTGGTGACGAACTACCCGACAGAATTCATAAAATCCTATATCGAGAATCATCACTATGTGCTCGACCCCGTTTATGAGGTCAGCGAATTGTTGGACCGTCCCTTTACGTGGGACGAAATACCTGGACTTGTTCCGCTTCGTGAACCCCAGCTGGCGTTGTTCGGCGCAGCGCGTTTACATGGCATTTCGCATGGTGTGACGATCCCCTTGCACATTCCGGGAGAACCACGCGCCTCCTGTACCTTTGCGGCTTCGCGGGTTGTCGAGGCGACACCCGACCTATTGGCCGCGTTGCATGTCATCGCTTCTTATGGGTTCAATATGGCTCTACGCCTTTATCAACCCAAGCGGCGGGTCGCCGGGCCTAAGCTCACGCGACGAGAGGCTGAATGCACGACACTGGTCGCACTCGGCAAAACTGATTGGGAAATCGGAAAGATCCTCGGCCTTGGTGGAGCAACGGTCAAATACTTCATATCGGTCGCTATGCAGCGTTACGGCGTTTACAAACGTTCGGCTCTCGTCGCCCGAGCCTTATTGGACGGGCAAATATTGAACGAAGTGAACGACGGAGAATGATCTCATCGCGATCTGAAACGAGATGAGAAACGCCACGACCCACGAGACAATAACCGGGTAAATTCAATCATCGAGTGACCGCAGCGCGGAGGGTCGGGGTTGAGCGGCGAGGGTAGTGCGAGGTAGGAGGGGGAGGGTTAAGCTCGATAGACCTGATAAATTTCCTTGCTCGAAGCCATCTTCCGTGGAGAAAGAGGGCGGGGCTAGGTCCTGTCAGGCCTCGATATCATATAGACCTGACAATCGCTCAATGGCTACCTGTTGCGCCCTCAAGCCAATTGTATCGGTCGGCAAGCCAAGAAAATTCAATGGTCCGGCCCGAACAAGCCAAGAGTGCGTTGCCCGACGCGATGTCAACGCGACAAGTGTATGCACATAGGTCCGTGTGTCGATTGATGGTGAAGGTTCCCCATCCCCAAAGCTGCGGATGTTGAGCGGCGGATCGAAGTTCGGTCCCTCGAACGTGTCGGTAAGAGCAACCATGCCTTCCGTGTCGTGCAGCAGGGTGTGAATCGGGCTCGCCACGACAGACGGATAGTGATCCCGAAGGATGCCAAGGTTCACTCCAGCTTTGGCCAGGAAAGCGCGAATGTGGTCTGAGGGTGCCTCCAGGGCATCTTGCGCGGTTTGGGGGATGGAGCAGAAAGCGCGATCTTTAGCACCATCGCTGATACCCGCACGTTCGACGAGCCGATAGCGTTCTTCCTCCCACCATTTCAGCGGAGGACGCCCATCGATCTTGCGAACATCAGGCGTGAACCCCTCCAGCGCAGCGACGAGTCGCTCGAAACGGCATACAGGATGGAAATCGTTCCATTCCGCGCCCAGAGGCGAGCCATCGTCCGGAATTCTCGGATTGAGGGCAATGTCGCATAGCAACAGCAGTAGTTCGAAAAAGCGATGGGGATCGGATAGGGACGCCTGCTTCGCGTAGAACATCAGTGCTTTGGTGTAGAGAGACTGTCGATCATCAAGGAAGCGCTCGAGTGACCACAGCGAGGTCTGCTCGGCATATTTGGCCTGCCGCTCATCGCTAAGCATTTCCGCCAGGCTCGCCTTTGTGATGAGTTGCAGCACGAGGGCCGCGGTTTCCTCGATATTGCGGACGGTCAATCCCGAAGTGGTCCTGAAGGCCGGGCTTGAATCACGCGGGCCAAAGGCTCGGGTCGTCTCCATGAACCCTTCATCCGGGGCATTGAAGACATCGATCGGTCTATTGCCGGCAACCGCATAACGAAGGCTCAAACCAACCATAAAGCGGGGATCGATAGGACCGAGCAGTTCGGCCCCAGAATCCACCAGATAATGCTCTAGGGCAACAGTCGACCACCAGTGATCAAACAAGGATTGTAACGTTGGGGAGTACCCCATCTCGTGGGAGAGCCTGCCGGTGCTATCACGCAAGGCAGGTGGGATCGAGCGCCGCCTTGCGTCGATGAGCATGTCCAGCTCTCGGGGAGTGGCGGTGGTCAATATTGCGTCCGCGAGATCCCCGGTCGTGACACGATTGGTCGCCAGAAACCGGCCGAACGTTGTGCCGATTGTTTGCAACCAATGCAGCTGCTCGTGCATCCTGGCCGCCATGGCGACCAGAATACCCAGATCGCAATCGTCCCAAAATGTCAGCTCGCGATGATCGTAGCTTTGCACCTCGTCGGGATAGGCTGACAGGTCGACGAACAGAGTATCCGGCCAAAAGCGAGCGCCTTGAACCTCCTCATGCCGGGAACCGGGTTCGAAGGGATCAGTCTTCAGAAGGCGGTCTGACAACGACACGATCCTTTCCGAACCGTTCCACGAGAGCGCTGGATGCCTTGCGCATGATGTCGTAGGCCATGCCGCTGGCGGCGGCTTGAGAAAGCCAGACAAGGATCGTCATGAATGAGATCGTTTCGCCGCGCTGATCGGCTTCGAACGGATCCTGCGGTTGTTCCTGTTCCTTGATGTCGAACATGGACAATTCTTCGGGAGCGAGTACGGATGCAAGCACCTCGCGCACATCTTTTTCGTTAGCATGCACAGTAATTTGATTGGTCGTCATCACTCTGCCTCACGTTGAATAGACGCATGCCCAAGCGTTGATAATAGCTGTGCTATCCTCAATGGTTCGTGTCGGCGCTGCTCCCGAATTCCTTGGGGGTCGCGACCGTCAGGTCCGGGAACAGATCGCGCATATGGCCGACGTTCCATGTCACAATGACCGGAATATCATGGACCACCGCAGCCTCACCGATCAGCAGGTCGTAAAGCCGCGCACCAACTCCGCCACTTTGTGCAAAGCCCCTGATAGCATCGAAGGATTGCGCGGGTGTCAGCCCGACCAGATCCGTGACGGCGCGAACGCTTTCGAGCGCCGCCCAGGCTTCCTCCGCGGCGAACCGGAACGGCGACCGCTCGCCCCGGCGCGTCAGCGTGCTGTAGGCTTCCGCATAGCTATGGGCCGCTACAGCAAATCTGCGGCGCGGTTCTCCCGCGACCAGCGCGAGCGACTGCTTGTGGTGTTCATGGGCTTCGGCCAGCATTGCGATGATCACATTGCTGTCGAGCAGCGCCTCGGCCTTCAATCGTCACGCTCCCGGGCGGCCTCAAGCGCGGCATTGGCCTCCTCGAGACTGACCCTGGCGCCGCCGGACGGGCGCACCAGGATCGGCCCGCGCTTGACGAGCTTTCCGACCTTCGCCGCCGTGCCTGGCGGAACATAACCGCGCAGGGCGTCCTCGACCACCTGCGTCGCGGTCATACCGGTCAGGCGCGCTAGTTCCTGCGCGCGGGCGCGCGCGAACGCGGAGCGGACATTGAGCTGGATATGTTCGGTACGGGACATGGCGATTCTCCTGCGGGCAATATAGCGCACCGGGGCGCTTGCGGCTAGCCGTATCAGCATTTGGCTAGACAGGCCTGTCCCGGTCTCAACGCTAGGCTCTACGCACGTCCGTCTTGTCTCAGGCCCGCGCGCCTAGCCGCCGCCAAAGTCCGGGAAATTTCCCGGACAGTCGCCCTTGTCGATGCCGAACCACCGCAGGATCGCACCGAGAGCGATGGCGCTCACGGTCCCCCAGACACAAATCCATCCCTCGGCCTGATACCAAGCGTGCGTTCGCGGCCGAACAGAAAGCAACGGACGGATCATAAAATTCCGCACCAGGATCGTCGTTCAGTTCGCCAATTCTGCCGATGTCGTTGTCATGGCGATCCCAAGTAGATGGCACACGAAGCGCAGCGCCTTTTCCTGGGCGTCCTGCAACCGATCATAGGAGCTCCAAAACCCGGCTTCGTAAGCAACATCGCCGCGATAGAGCGTGTCAGTGCCAAGTGTCTCCCAAGATCGAGTATGGAGGGTATCGCCGCACCCGATGCCGGTCTCATCGTCCAGCAATTCAACGACTGCAAAGCCGCTATCGTGCTGCACGACCACAAACCCGTCATGGGGTGTATAAACGACGATACCTAGCTCACTCATAGCCGTAATTTCCCACCCAGGAGGAATGTTTGCAAGGCACAATGCCCCGATACGCAAGGTGTGCAGTCGAGGCGGAACAGGAAGCAGCGAGCGCGCGACGATAAGACGGCAAGCAGAAAGTTGCCTCAGCCTAGTCGGGGCGGATTTTTCTAGGGAGAGGGGGGCGACCCCGGAGACGACAATAACGAAATGAACGACGGCGAATAACCTCATCGTGGCGACAAACGAGGTCAGGCAACGGCTAGAACGCGCCAGATTGAGCAGGTTGCATACCGCACTGAGTGTTCGCAGCGCGGGGGGGGGGGGGTGGGGTTGGGCAGTGAGTGTAGTGCGAGGAGGGAAGGGGAGGCTTGTGGTGGAGAGGCTCGGAAAATGCCCTTGCGCCAAGGCAGGCTCATAGGCGCAAAGAGGGCCGCCGCTTCAAGTGTCGCAGGAAAGCCAGGAGAGAACCGGACTTGCTGAACGTGTTTGCCGGCCAGCCCATCCATATCACTCATCCTTGATGTTGCTGCTAGTATGAGCTATTTATTTGCTCAAAGGAGCAAATGATGACACGCGCTGGAACCGCCATCACGACGAAGGTCGAAGCCCCCACTGGGAATCTTGTGCCAATTGACCTCTTCCGTGCCGGAGCGGCCGAAAAAATCGCCTTCATCAAGAAGGGGGTGCCCGCACGAACGGCCAAATATCTCATCAGGGGATTCAACCTCGACCAGAAGGTTATGCTCGATGCCCTGAGTCTGAAGACGGCGACGATCAATCGGAAGGCGACGAAAAATCAGGTACTCAGTGCCGATGAAAGTGAACGCGTCATCGGCTTGGCCGAGTTGCTTGGGCAGGTCGAAGCGATGGTCGAGGAGTCCGGCAATCCCGAAGGTTTCGACGCTCGTACCTGGCTCGCCAATTGGCTGCGACGGCCTGTTCCGGCCTTAGGCGGTGCGAAGCCCCTGGAATATCTCGACACCATGAAAGGGCAGATGCTCGTATCAAAGCTCCTTCAGCAGATGCAGACCGGAGCTTTTGCGTGAGCCAATCCCTTTGGCGGATTGGCACGGATACGCGAAGCTATTCTGCGAGCGATCTCTCAGGCACTGGGGCAAAACTCAGTGGAGGACGCTGGAACGATGAAGGTGTCGCGGTGGTGTATACCGCCAGCACCCGGTCGCTGGCTTGCCTTGAAACGGTCGTCCACCTCGCCGCTGACGAACTTCCGCTCAACCGGTATTTGGTGGAGGTGGTTGTCCCCGACGACATCTGGGGTGGGGCTGAGCGTCTTGATCATCGTACTGCTCCAGTTGGGTGGGACGCCCACCCCGCAGGCATCGAGAGTACGGCTTACGGCACGGAGTGGGTGATCAGTCAGAGAACAGCGCTTCTCTTTGTCCCGTCAACGATCGTCCCCGAGGAACCGAACGTTCTCATCAACCCAGCCCATCCGGATACCACGCGTATAACCGCCACGAAGATACGCAAATGGATCTACGACCATAGACTGTAGTTTGAGTGCGGTATGCACGTTGCACACGTGTGCGATATTTTTGCGGAAATATCGCATTTTCAACTTCTCTTGTTCAGATAGGCGTGATATCCTCCAACGGAGGATTTCTGTCGTGGATAATTACTCTAATCACACTTTCGCAACTCTCGATGCTTTACGAGCATCGCGCAAGCATGTGTCCGATTGGCTCTGGCGTCCGTGGTACGCCAAGCTCTGGTGGGCGGCAATCCCGGCATGGTGGGCGGGCATGGCTGTATCGACGAAGGTCACGCTACTGACCGCTTTCTACGACAGCGCATTGGCGGGTTTCCTGAATGTCCTGTTCTCCCCGCTGACCGCGCTGATGGTGTTGGGCGTGGGATATGTGCGGCATCTGCTAGCTAGACCTTCAGTCGCAGGGGTTAGGGGTTCCCTTTCTGACGATGCTTCATCGAATATCGCCGATTTTTGGGAGGAGCATGACCGGGCATTTGAGGATCTCAATGCATCGACTGACATTCACGACCCACGATCGGGTGCGCTTTACATCGGCAATCCGATAAGTCCCAACAACGGGGCTCGCATTAACGTTTTTTGAAGCTGCTATCGCCATCACCGAGGCTCCCATCGACATCAGTCGAAAATCTGCCATTCTTCAAAACGGAGTTTTGTTCGATTGAAGTGAAGGGGCCGGTGATGTCAAAGGTAGCACGGCCTGCATCCGCATCGTGCAAATAGCGATTGCGCATACCCGTCGGCCCCAGAATCCGTTCCGACAATTCGCGAGAGAAGGCTTCTTCTGGACGACTGGAGCGAGCAGCGGCGCGCTCAGCTGCGGCTATAGCGTTGCGAACATCGTGATTGACGATATCCAAAGACGATTGCGCATTCTCGGTCGAGATTCCGACGTCTCGGCTCGTGAATCCGACATTTGCACCGACACGACCGCTGGTGGTGTGCGCCTGCTGAACTGTCGGTCCCTGGGATCCTTTCTGCCCCTTTTGAGGCCCTTTGCCTCTACCGCCAGTCGTTTCCGCTTCGGTTTCCGAATTGGAAATGCCGCCACCCAGTTCAAGCCCGACATTCGTTCCCATCGTCACCTGATCCTGCGCGGATCGTGTCAGGCCCCGCTGCCAACCGGTTTGCCCAATGATCGACTGCACATCCCGCGTGAGCGTATCGGCCACCTGGGGTTTGAGGCGCCAGTTGCCGTGACGATCCATCTCGAACCCACCCTGCAGCCAGTTCTGCATCATCGCCCGGCCTTGCTCGCCGCCACCCAGGAAATGTTCGATCGTGTCGGGGCCGGCTTGCTTGCCAGCCTCGAAGCGCGTGCTGGTGTCGTTACGGGCCGACTGCTGAAACCCGACCGAACTCGACACCAGCACATCGTTGTCGGCAAAGCTGAACCGGGCGCGTCCACCATTGGCGACCGCGCCGAGCTGACTTTCGTTGATGAGGCCGCCACGCCACATCTGCGCCGCTGTCTCCGGCGTCAGGTTGAGGCTGAGGTCGCCATTCTGTGCCATGGCGATCTCGCGCTTCGACATATCTACGCCATGATCGCGCAGCAGGTTTTGCATACGCGTCAGTCGTTCATTGTCCACGATCCGGGTGAGCCGTTCGTTACGTGCGCGGTCGGCGATCCCCGCCGCGCCGCCCTCGGCCATGTCGGTCTGGTTGCCGACGCCCTGGCTCAAAGTGCGAATGAAGCTGTCGAGCCGCGCCGCCTGCCGCACCGACATGCCCGCAGCGGCCGCGCCCTCGGCATAGCCAGCATTGTCAGCTTGCCGCCGCTGCTCGCCGATCCGGGCGGCTGAACGCGTGCCGTCGTGGCCGACCTCTCGTTGTGCATCGAGCTTTCCTGATCGCTCGGCGAAGTCGTACCCCGCCGCTTCACGCGTGCGTCCATAGACACTCGTGCCCTCGCGCGCGGCCTCCGCCGTCGCGCCATCGGCGGTGCCCACCTGCACGGCCGCATTATATGTTTCCAGTGCGCGCAGTACTTGCGCTTCATTTCTGCCAGTTGCGCGGGAGAGTTGGGAAATGGCGGAGGAGCGGGCTTCGCCTGAGAGGGCGTTGATAAAGGCGATGCGGCGGGAGGTTTCCTGAACGGGGAGACCAAGCATCGATGCAGCGTTGCGCTGCCCCTCATTGCTTCCTGTCCGGTGAGCTTGCTCGGTGGCGACGTTCCGCCGCTCGATCGGTGCTACATTGTCGCCTGCGAAGTCCCGCCGCCCTTCCATCGCGCCAACCTGGATTTGTGCCCCTGTGAGGTCGTTGCGCAGCATCTGTTCCTGCTCATAGGTGTTGGCTATCAGCTTGGCGAAAGTGGGATCGGCTGAAGCCTGGCTGATGACGGTTGAGGCCTTCAGCGCTGCATCCTTCGCGTCATAACCACCACGCTCGAAATGACGCTGGGCGCCTGAGTGCATCATCTCATAGGCGCGCTGGTCGCCGAAAGCGCGCCACTGGACCATCCTTTGCGCGAAAGCGGCAAAGGTCCGCTCACCCGATTGTCCCTCACCGAAATAGCCCGTGCCGAGCGCGCGGAGGGCATCTTTTTCAGCGAAATTGTGGATGGCGGCGGTGGTGGCGTTGTCGCGCACGGCACGAACGGTTGCGGGATCGGAAAGGCTGCGTCCGGTGAGGGCAGGGGAGAGACCGCCCATCTCGCGTGCGGCATCGAGGCCCCCTAATCCGAATGCCGCCGTTCCGGCCGCACCACCGCCATGTTCACCTATCACCCGACTTGCCGCCCCAAAGGCCCGATTCGCACCGAAATTGGAGCGTTCCCCAAAATCCCCAAAGCTTGATGTTGCGCTGCGCCGTGCCATCGTACCGGCTGCATTGGCTTGCGCCTCGAGCGCCCCTGCATAACCTTCACTCGTCGTGAGTGGCGCGGCGGCCGCGGTGCCCTGGCCCTGGACGCCGAGCGCACCGCTGGTGAACGCGGTGAAGACGTTGCCCGAGAAGCGGAACACCGTGAACACGAATGCCCCGGCCAACCCTGCGGCGGCCGTACGAAACGATCCGAAGATCGCCAATGCCTTCATCGCCGAGGAGGGGGCCAGCATCCAGGCATTGGCCGCCACGTTGTTGGCGCGCATCTCGGCCAGCACATCGGTCGCGCGGCCGAGTGTGAGTTGATAGATCCCGGCGTCGATCACGCCCCAGAGCGCTACGAACACGAACAGGCCGAGCGCGAAACTGGCGACCCGCAGGTTGATCGGGGTCAGGATGAACAATAGCGCGATTGGCATCATGAACAGCATGATCCCGAACACCGTGGCGCGGATCGTCGGCATCCACTCGTTCGCGGTGGACATTGTAGCAAGACCGCTCGACACAACGGCGCGATTGGCCATGACGCGGGCGGCCGTGGCTGGACTGTCCTCGAACAGAACGTCGCCGATCGTGCCGCCAAGCATCACGTTGGTCAGGAATTGCTGGAGCGAAGCCGGATTGTCCATCATCATCCCACCGAGCTCGCCAATATTAGCCCGGCATCGCTGAAGCTGAGTAGTGTTGGTGATGTCGTAGCCCGTGCGCGTGCATACCTGCGCGACATAGTTGTCAAAGAGCGCTGGCTCCGACAGCCGCGTCGAAATATGGTCCCAGGCCTCATTGCAGCTCACCGTAGTTCCCCCCTTATCGGCGGAGGTGAATACGGTACTGAACGTCGCTGGACCCGCCATTGCCGCAAAGGCAGAGGGGAGGTCCGTTGTTGTCCTGAAAAGCTGATCGTCGTCGACACCATAGGCGGGCGATACGCGCGCCACCGGATAGCATTGCCGCACATAGTCCTTGATCGTTGAATCCAGGAATACATCGGTCATCGGACCACGCGGGCTTGCGGCGTTCAGGAACAGGTCGAAACTATGTCCGCCCGCACCAAATTCCAGCTTGGCATGGGGATCGGTCGTGTTGTCGTCGATGACCTCGGCCA
This sequence comes from Sphingobium sp. WR1, assembly GCF_059693745.1. Classification (NCBI taxonomy): domain Bacteria; kingdom Pseudomonadati; phylum Pseudomonadota; class Alphaproteobacteria; order Sphingomonadales; family Sphingobiaceae; genus Sphingobium; species Sphingobium sp. WR1. Next base: position 194,789 of record NZ_JCATID010000003.1, read on the forward strand.
GCGCGCGTTCCATCATGTTGGTCATGCCAGCGACGAGTACAATCAGGTTCGGGACGTCGCCGACAGGTTGGTAGGCATTGCGCACCCGGTCATAGACATGAACCGTGCCCGTGGTGGCGACGAGCCCGACGAAAAGCCCGACGCCGATCAGCATCTGGAACCCGAAGGCCACGATTCCCATGCCGGAACCTTTGACGCTCGCGAGCAGCGCGCCAAGCGCGATGCCGACCACCGCGACGATCAGCACCAGCATCTCATATCTGGGATCGCCGAAGATCATCGAGACAAGACGGAATGCGTCCACTGTCTCGGCAAAGCCATCATAGGTGTGAAAACTCGTGTCGATCGCCAGCGCGGGTGTCGCCGCGAAAGACATCGTGAACAGGGCGATCAGGACCGATAGGGCGCGGAGAATAGGGTTCATGGGACAGGTCCCGATCAGCGGTTGCGGTTGGCGGCGGCGCCGGCGGCATCGCGGGCATCGCGGTCGCGCTGGCGAACGACACCGGCATAACTGGCCGAGAGATTGGCCTGGTTGAGGGCGGCCATGTAGGACTGCCGCATCTGCGCACGTTGGCGCAGCACTTCGTCACGCAGATCGCGCAGTTGCTCGATCCCCTTGGTCAGGATGCGAGTCTGGCAAACCTTGGCGTTGCCTGCGTCGCTCGCGCCAGCCACACTGACACCGCGTTCGGCGTTCGACACGGCGAAATCGATACTGCGCGTCAAATCGTTGAGCATCTGATAGGCGAGCGTCAGCGCAACGAGTTCGTCGGTATCGCCGATCACGCTGTCGACGACACCCTGCCGCACGCCCCATTCGAGCAGGCGGTAGATCGGCAATGTTTTCACGTTGGCGACGAACTGCCGCTCATCGGCCGTAAGCGCGCTGCGGGTGCGGATTTTGGTGGAGATCGAGTCCATCCGTGAGCGGGCGAGGATCAGCGCGCCTTTGCCGGCCCCATCGACCGAGCAATCGGCGGCCGTGGGCGGGATCGCCAGTGTCCGAGACTGGACCTTACCGGTGAGAAAATCGTCGACGCTCTCGGTGTCCTGGCGCGGACAGGCGGGGATGGCTGAGAATATGGGCACCTTGTCGGTCGCATCCCAGCGCATATAGACGTCGCCCACACGGGCCCGCATAACTCCGGCCCAATCGGACGCACCGACGCGCGCCGAAGCATGGGCGAGCAGCGACCCGGTTTTGAAGATCTCGGTGACCTCCGCAGGACAGTTCTCCAGCGCGTCCTTCAAATCTTCGGTCGGGCTGTTGGCGTTGGCCTGAATCTTCTCGCGGCTGTGCTGATAGCTTTTGGAGAAGCCCTCCTTCACTGACTTGTAGCCGGTCATTTCCTCAATGATGCCTGACATATTGTCGTCGCCTTTGGCGATCTGCACCATGCGATTGGCGAGGCGGCAATCATTGACCTGAATGCTGTTCAGGAAATTCGTGGCCGCTTCCATCTTGGAGATGATGTTGCCCATCTTCTCGTCGAGGGTTTCGAGCAGGTACTGGAACGCCACCGCGGGCGCTGCCTGAAGGATGCTCTCCAGCTTCTGGACGAGGTAATCCGGATCCAGAAACGACATGCCCCCGAGGAACATGTCGATCCCGCCACAACCAGCCTTCACCTTGGGCAAGGTCACGCTCATCAGATAGTCGTTGTGGACATCGACCCTGCCCGACATGCCGCCCGCCGTCACATAGCCGCGGGTCTGGTCTTCGAAGCTGCCAGGGCTGGTATAGGTCACATTGTCGAACCAGCTTTCCGCCCAACCTTGGGCATGGGCTGGCGCGGCAAGGCTGCCAAGAGCAACAAATGGCAAGGTGATCAGGCTCAGACGACGATGCAGGGTGGCCATGGCGGGCACCTTTCGATGGTTGGAGAAAGGAAGCGGCGCCCCATGTCAGTTCCTCTCTCGATTTGAGGATGGGCGCATGGGCACGCCCACGATCCCGGTGAACTTGGACATGCCGCGCACGCCGACAGCGGGCTTCACGCCCGTCAGCATCTTGGCGGCCAGATAAAGATTGCGCGCCAGGTTGGGCGCATGGTCGGTGCCGATGGCGATCGGAATGATGCGATTGGGGTCTGCGATTGGCCGTACCCAGGCGACTGGATGGCCGACCCAGGGTAGGCCGAGCCGACCGGAGCGAACCATCGCCTCTTGCGTTCCAATCGTGCGAACCTGCCAGCGATAGCGATGTCCGAGTGCGCCAAGTCTTGCCCACAGATCCGCACAGGGAACACAGCCTGGTGCAGTGCTCATTTCTACGACGAAGGCAGGTGCCTGACCTTTGAGTGTTTCGGCAAAATCGGGCGGCCAGTCGCGCGTAACCGGAACGCGGGCCAGCCATTCGCGCATCTCGGACTCTGTGGTGACGGGATGGATAGCGGCCCGCATCGCCTGTTCGCGTGTGACCGGTTGCGCTGACGCCGCCGGGATCAGCACAACCGAGATCAGCAACGCGAAGGTCGCCCGGCCATTCATCGTTGGGGGTCCATGCTTGCGCCGACCAGATCACCGCCGAGGACGCGCGGATCGGTCGCGGACACTGGCCCATTGGCAAGCGCGTCGAAGAACCCGTCTTCCTCGCCAGCACCGGTCATGAACTGCTCTGGGCGGATGTCGCCCGCAAGCAGTCGGACCGCCTGATAGGCCATCTGAATGAGGTTGGGGTACGCCTCAACTCCGCTAGCGATCACCATACGCTGCTGGCTATTTCGCCGAATGATCATCGTGGTCGGCGTAACCTCGACACCGAAGCGCTGGGCGAGTTCCGGCTTGCGATCGATGTCCTGCATGGACACCTGCCAGCCCATTTCTTCCTGAAAGCGCTGAACGATGGGCCACTGGACCCGGCAATAGCCACAGGTCGAGCGTGAGAACATGACCAGCGCGAATTCGTTAGCGCGGGAGCGCAGATATTGACGGCGCACCTGATCCTTGTGTGCGGAAAGCTGGTCGCGCGCGTCGCCCACCATGGGATTGGCAGACTTGGCGTTGAGTTCCGGGTGCTGGAGCATCGCGATCTGGGTGACGCCGGCGAAGGCGCGGGCCTTTCGCCTCGCAAAGTCCTGCAAACGCCAGAAATCGGCGACGGCATCGACCGTCAGCACGGTCGCGGCATAGTCCCGCTGTTGTTCGATCAGCTTGCGAATTTTGGGTGGTGTCCATGTCGCGAGCTCCGCCATTGGCGGGATCGCTGGCTTTACCAGTGCATCGGGATCATCCTTATCTTCCTCAGGCTTGGCAGGCGCCTGATACCACCAATAGCCGGTGCGTTGATCGGCTGCTGATTGCGCGGTTGCGGGGGTGGTGGACACCAACGCCATGGCGAGCAAAAGGCCAGCACGCCTCACAGCAACTTCTCCATGCGACGAAGGCGTTCGATCGTGATGGGGCCATAGTAGCGGCTATCGAATCCGCTGGCATGAGAGGAACCGACATAGATGGTGCCGGGCAGGACCTCGCCATAGCGGGGCTGCCAATGCTCGAGCGCCTGTCCATTGTGCCCATAAGGCTTGCTCACGCCCAGCAGGCGTTCGTTGCAATAATACCAGCCATCCCATTTGCCGGGCGACATCGAGGGCTTCTCTATCATCGAGATGCGATCGCCGGGCAGGCACAGGGCATATTTGGTGACCGTGACCGGCTTTGGCCCCGCGAGTGGATGGGACAGGGTGAACGATACGAGGTCGCCCCGTGCTATCGGCCCGGGCGCCTTGCGGATCAGATACGCCGCGACCGAAGGGCTCATAACGATTGTCACTTGGGGCAAGGCCCAAAATGTGATGAGGCCGATCGGCAGGACGATGCCAAAGGCCTTCCAAAGCTGTTCCGGGCGTGGGGGTTGGCCAAGTCCCGAACTGCCAAGCGCCACCGCTGCCTTGAGCGGCAGTACCTTGAGTTCGGTCCAGCCGGATCTAGCGAGCCTGAAGGCGAGCCTGAGCATCGCTGACCTCCTGCTTGCCGCCAAGGCGGGCATATTCTTCGAGCAAGCCGGAAAGCGCAGCATCGCCATAGATGACGTGCGTGGCGCGTGGACTGTCATCCTCCCGCTCGCAATAGGGAAGCGCCGGATCGCCGGGCACCATCGCCATTGCCGGGACGCGGCTGACGCCATGCTGGCGGAAGATCAGTGGATCGACGATCAGTTGCACATCACGCATTGCGCAGGCGGGGCCTTCGCAACCTGGGTCGAGCCGAAGCACCTCGGCCGAGAGCTTCGCCATCGGCTCGACTTTGCGCATTCCGCCGGGCATTCCCCGAAAGGCAAGCACACCGCGAGCACGTTCGAGCTGCGCCGCATAGGTCCGCAGCGTTGTGACTGGCATCGAGGACGAGACAAACAGCACCGGCACCCAGCCTTTGGCAGTCGGTGGGGCGGCAACATCAGCGACTGCCAACATCTCAGGCGCTTCGAGACCCAGCGCTTGGCTGAGGCGCTGAGCCATGACCTCGCGCTCGGCTGCCATCGCTTCCTTGCCCTGATCGAGCGCAGCACGGGCGCGGCTATCCATGGCTGGCGAAGAAACCCGGCCACGAAGTCCGTCGAATGCGCGGCGGCGGGTTTCCGACGACGGCGTGGGGAGGGTGGTCGGCCCGCGCGTTTCGGCTTCTTGTCGACGCTCCGCAGTTGCTCGTTCCAGGCGATCGAGTGCAGCATCGCCTTCGGCCGCGACGCTGTCCCGCACATTTGCCTGTGGTCGGCTCTCCTGCTCCAGCGCGGCCGTCGACGTGACCATCAGCGTTGCTAACGCGAGCGAGACGCGCGCGTTACTTGCCGATAACCTGCATATAGGCATCGATCTTGTCCTTCATGTCTACTTGAATGTCGGCCTGGGCGCGGGCCTCGATTTCGGAATAATATTCCGAAAGGTCCATTTTGGAGAAATCCAGCGCCTGGAACTCTTCCGGGGTGAAGCCGCGGCAATAAGGCTGCTTGGGCGTGCCCCAGCCGAGCCCGTTGAAGCTCTTGAGCTGCGGGCGGCCCTGTTCCTGGATGATGCGGCCGAGCTTGGTGTTGAAGCAGCAATGGCCGCGGGCCTTCTGGACGCAAATGCCAAGGATCTTCGAGGAGCAATAGCTGCCGACCTCGTGGCACATGCCCGAGCCGCGCAGCATGCCCACTTCCATGTCCTGCTGGTCACAGCCGCTCAGGAGGAAATCCATCATGAAGTTGATGGCGAGGCTGATCGCGATCGAGGTCGGATCGATGCCGACGATAATCGCGTTGGCGCCCGCGCTCGCAGCCTGGCCGGCGGTCGCGCCCGCCCGGAATGCGCCGTAGGCGGCCTTCATTCCGGTGAACACGCCCTTGGCGACCGCGATCTTGGTGCCGATCGACGAGACCGAGCCGCCCATGCCGTCCTTGACGATCTTGCCCTTGTCCTTGCAGCAATTGGAGAAAGTGGTGCGCAGGCCCGCGGGACGGCAGCGCGCGGCGCGCCCCGAGAAGATCTCGATATTGCCGAGGCAGGCGCCGTCCGCATCGACCGCGCCGTCTGCCGGAACGCCGGGATCATCGGGGGGCGGTTCGTCCTCGATCGGCGTGACGGCAAGATCCGTGCAGACGTTGGGCGAGCAAGCCGGACCGCCATCCTGCGGCAGACAGGCGAACTGTGTGCCCAGCGGGCAGCTAAAGGCGCCGTCCTGTTCCTGGACGCAGGACACTTTCTGCAGCGGGCATTGATACTGGCCGAGCGAAGTGATCTCGCACGCTGCGGTTTCGCCGGGACCGTCGGCATCACCGTTTCCGTCGAGATCGGCTGCGCAAAGCTGCTGAGCTTGGGCTGGGACAGAGCTGATTGCGGCAAAGGCGAGCAGCGCCAATGCGGCGAACAGGAAGTGGGATAGCGAGGATATGAACGGGCGCATCAGCGGGACTCCGATGTGCAGATCATGTCCGCGCCCCCGAGCCGTACGGTCTGCATCATCACCACGGCTTCCGGAAAATCGTCGAGGCACCCACAGGCTGAAACAAGCTCTTCACCGTCGCCCAACGGGCAGACGTTACCTCCGGAGCTGTCGGTTGTGCAGGCGTGATAGAATGTGTCCCAGCCTGTCGGCGCATTTTGCTTTGCGCCAATTAACCCATCCACGGCGGCGGCAGTGTTCGCCTTGGGCGCGCGGGTCCTGCAGATTGGCTCACAGGTTGGAACCGTCCCCCGGGCGGGCAGATTGAAGGCGCGGGAAGATGTTGAGTAGCTGCCGTCGTCGGCCTTTACCCGGTCTGCCAACAGCGTCTCGGTCGAATGGTCGATAATATAGGCGCCGCGGCTCAGGTCCGGTTCCGGCAGCGATCCTGTATCGACGATACAGCGATAGCGACGATCTCGCTCGAACCACGGCCGCGCCAGGCTGATCTTGCAGGCGCCACTCTCGAACAGGCGGGTTTGCGGCAGCGGGGTTAGCCCGGTGCCGACACCATTGCGGAAGGTCTGGACGCCATCGACATTCTCGTCGTGAAGCTGACAATTGGCGTCGGCGGAATAGCCGGCGCACAGATCGACGAGCTTCTCGGTAGGATTGCAGCTCAGATCCAGCGTAGCGTCGATCCGCGCCGACACCTCGCCTTCGCCGCCGACCGCGACCCGCACCCATATCTCGTGCGAGCCTTTCGTCAGATAGGGCTTCAGGTCGAGATTGGGATAGCCATACCAGGTCCGTCCGCGTTCGCATTTGCCAGGCGGAAGTCCGGTTCCGGTCCAGCCTCCCGGATCGGACAATACCAGCGCGCCATCGATGCGGACTTGAATCCAGTCGTCGAACAGATATTGCGACAGCTGCGCCGAGATGAGGCGAGCGGGATCGCCGACATTCAGGGTCATCCTGAAATCGTAGATCCGGCAGCTTCCACCGCTCAGGCTGTCGTCGCGCGGCGAGCCCAGCAGGAATGAACGTGTGTCGGGCGTATAGGCGTAGGTCGCGTAGCCACCCGCGGTGCGCGTAATGATGTCGTCCGGCGTAACCGCCTCAAGCTTCACCTCACGTCGGATTGTGCAGGCGCGGATCTGCTCGGCCTTGCCAATCCCTGCGGGCGACCCCTGCAGTGCCTGAAAGATGCTGTTCGACGCAGCTACACTCGCGGCATCGCCCTGGATCGCCGCCGGACTGGAGCGGTAGCCGGTCTGCGGCAAGGACGGGCTGGCTGAACAAGCGGTGCTTTGCACACCTGTATAGCGAATGACCGGGCCGTCGATGACGGCTTGTGCCACCCCAATCCGAGGATCGGCGGTTGTGAGCGCACCGATGACGCCGCCGCCCAGGTCTTTGAGCGCCGAGGCCATATTGCCCCAAACAAGATTGCTTCCGCAGCTATTGTTGACACAGTAGCAGCCTGCGAGATCGGTCAGATCTACTTCCGTGAGCTTGAGATCGCCGCCGGCGGACACGTCCCACTTATAGGTGTGGCACTGATTCCACGTGCCGGGCTGGCAAGCGATCACGCCATTGGCGCAAATGCCGGAAACCGGCATCGGCAGCGTGAGCGTCTGATCGACCGTCCCATCAATGTCCTTGTCGCGCGATATACGCAGCGTGCCGATGTCGCCGGTCGGTGACGGTTGGGCCAGCAACTCGATCAACGTCGCCGATTTTTGACAGGCGATGTTCGGATTGAAAGTCTGGCTGTTGTCGACTGTGGAAATGGTTTGTCCGGCAAGACCGGGCGTCACATAATTCTGCTGGAGTGTGTCGCTGTCGGAGGTCTTAGCACGCGAAGCCTCGGCTGCGGCTCGCGCGCGCTCCTCAACGGTCTGCGCGAATGCAGGGAAGGGCAGCAAAAACGCCGCAGTCAGCAGGAGCAGGCCTCGCCCGGTCATGATGACCTCGCCTTCGTGCTGCGCGAGCCATAGGCGAAGCGGAACACGTCTCCCGCCCGGAACGCGGTGGATCCGGGCGAGAGTATCTGAAACACAGCCTGGCCCTCAAAAATGGTCAGCGCGGCCGCTACCGGAATCGCGACGGGAGGGGGTGCCGCCGGCCCCGATAGGGGGCTATCGGCCGCGCTGACCGAGGGTGGAGCGGCGACGGCAGGGGCAGCCGCCGCCACTCGAGCCGCGCGTCCACCAACGGTGGGGAGCAATCCGTGACGAGCGGACCGGCCGCCCGCGCGAGACGCGCGGTTTGGGGGGAGCGATCCGTTCATGGGGTTGATACCCCCGCGCAGCAGATCGCCTTTTCGAAGAGCATGAATTGTGCGTTGTCTTTGCCGGGCGCGTGCTTGCCGCTTGTCCAGAGCGCGCCGGGCCGCCCGATATTGACGCACTTGCCGCCCTTGACCGGCTCCATGATCTGGAGCTTGTAGCGGCTCTTGGTCCAGATCGGCTGCGGCTTGAACGAGCAGCCGTCTTCCGAATGGATGGTGAGCGCGCCAAGGCGCCCCATCATGAAAGTCGAACGCGCGGCAAGGCCCGCCCAGGCTTCAACCCGATCACCCATGTGAATGTCCCCGGCAATCGGATAGGTCGCGCCCCAACTTCCCATGCACCAGAACAACGGGTCGATGGTCTTGCCGGCTGCCGCTGCCGCGCTGTCCGCCATGCAGGCAAGACCCGCAGCGGGATTGCCGAACAAAATGCCCTCGGGCTGGATGATCGCGCCCAATGTCCCCGACTGCCAGGTCGGCAGCACCTCGGTGATCATCGCGACGTCGAACCCGTCATCTTCGATGCAGGGTAAGTCGGTGAACATGTCGAGCATTTTCCAGACCGGCGAGATATAGTAGTGGGCCTGAGCGAAAAGCTTGGTCGTGTTGGTGCCGTCCGAGATCGACGATTGGCTGCCCTGGAGCTTGCCGCCGGTCGGCAGGAGATCAACGCCAAGCGCCATCATGCAGCCCGGCTCGGTCACAACATCGATCATCCGGTTGGGCGACCAGAAGCTGACCTTGACGCCGAACCAGAAAGTCGCACCCTTGCGACAGGCACACAAAGGCTTCGATGCGGATTGTGCGTCGAGTTCCTTGTCGAGCTTATCGAAGCTGCCCACGCGAACGCCGCCGATGGTAATCGGGAAGATGCAGTTCCAGCGAACCTTCGTGATCGGGTTAAACACCGTGCCCGTCGGGCATTTCGATGCGTGTGCAGGCGCGGCGGGAACCAGGAAGCTCGCGAGGATCGCGGCGGCGCCTGCGCGCAATTTTGATGCGAGGCGGGTCATGGCTTGCGTCCTCCCTTCCGTTCGAGGCGAACCTCGGTCAGTTCGAACTTCTGGCCGGACTGGCGCACGATGACCGGGGCGACGGTGAGACCGAGCCGCTCCTTCACCCGCTCTTCGAGAATGAAGAGCGCGCGGCCGTGCTTCTCGCCGAGCGAGAGCGCATCGTCCTTGGCGTCGCCGTCGGCAGTCAGGATGATCCAGTCGGTGAGTGCCGCCGTCTTCAGCGCCCAGCCAAGATCGCGCGGATGGACAATGATCAGGCGCTGCGGAAGCGACACGTAGGTCAGCGGGTTGAAGGTGAAGCCCTTGGGGTAGAGCAGCTTGCCGTCCGGCAGGCGGATTTCCTGGTCGAGCGTGTAGAACGGGACGACGCTGCGGACGCGGTCCTTCTCGGCGACGCCCAGAGGGGCCGCTTTGAGCGCGCTCCACTGCGATCGCGGCCCGAAGCGCGGCGCGATGTCGGCGGGCTGCTTTGCGGCCGCGGCCTCGATCTCGGCCATTGCATCGGGTTCGGCGATCGGCCAGGTGCGCCCGATTGTCGAGGTCTCGGCGCGCGCCGAACCGGCCAGGATCATCGCGCCGACGATCATCGCGCCGATCAGCGCCGACTGGATCGCGACCACATGCCAGCCCTGCGGGTAACCTTCATCGTCCACGGCGGCGCTCCCTCCAGCTTGGCGGTGGATTGCGGCTCTCGCCCCGGACGGCGCAGCCGAGGCCCGCCGTGCCGACGAGAAGCGCGAGCCAGATGAGCGGGCGGGTGCCGTCGAGGTCCGCACCCGACCAGATCAGAAGGAATGCCTGGACGAGGAGGATCAGATGCGTTCCGACCAGCAGGCGGATCGACGACTGGCAGGGCGCGGCAGAGAAGATGCCGTTCATCGCCGCCTCCACCAGCGGCCAAGACGTCCAAGGTTCGTGCTGATCAGGTCGGCAGCAAGGACGAACAGGCCGCCGCCGACAAGGCAAAGCATGGCGACCGCCACACTATCTTCAATCAGGGTGAGCCATGGTGTGCCGCGCGCGATCTGCACGCAGACGAAGGCGATGACGATGATCGCGCTCTGAACGGCAAGCCATCGCGCACGCCAGAAGAAGGCTTCCAACTCCCGGTGATGAGCAATGATTTCCTCGACGGCGGCGTCGATGGTCTCCGGGCGGCTTGCGTCGACCCATGCGGGTAGCCGTAGGTGCGTGGGCTTATCCTCGACTGGCCATAGCCATTCTGCCGCGCGCCACGCCTGGCGCTGCGCCGCCTGAAGTGCTGACCTGGGGCTTTCTCGCACCGCGAGCAAGCCGATGGAGGCGATCGCGCCCAGCAACGCGCATAGGCCGAGCAACAGCGCGGCTGCGGCTGGGGAAAGTCCCGACCAGGCGAGCAGGAGATAGCCAACCACAACGAAGCCAGCTTCGGCGCTTACAATGAGGATCATGCGGCGGCGCCAGCGGGCGCGCTCATCGAAGAAGATCATCTCCTGGCCGTCGCGGACCGTCTCCAAGAGGTGGATGCGATCGCGCATTTCCCACTGGGTACGGACCAGATAGTCGTGGAGCGTTTCGCCCGGCCGCCGCGCACTGGGGGCGAAGCGCCCGTTAGAAGGGAATATACGCTGGCTCATGTCCGCCTCCGGGACCATGCCAACAGCCGGCTCGCAGCGCCGGTGAGACCGATCAGCATCAGGCCGGTGAGGAAGCAGCCAGCGCCGACAATGCCGGCACCGCGCAGCACGTCTTCCGCTGGCAGTTCGAGCATAAACCCGGCAGCCAGGATCAGCGATGCCATCATCACGGATTCGATGACGATCAGGCGGAAACGCCAGCGCATCGCATTGGCCTCCGCACGCTCGGCCACGCGCGCTTCGATGACTGCTTCCAGTTCATCGTCGGGCGCGAGTTCGAGGGCTAGTTGATCGGGATAGGGCTTGCGGGTCAGCATTGCGGCCTCCCAAGGTCTGGCGTGGGTGTGAGGATTTCGGCGGGATCGACGCCGGCGAGATCGCAGACCGCCTCGAGCGGCGAGCGACCCTTGCGTACCAGCGCTTCGAAGGCGGCGACCTCTTCGGGCGCGGAGGTGTTGATCCAGTAGCTGAAGGGATCGACGACAAGGCGAGCGATGCCCAGGCCCAGCGGGCTGTCGATGAACACTTCCGAATAGTTCGGCTTGTTGTTCCGGACCGACTTCAGAAGGTCGAGGACGAAGCCGGAATAATCGAGAATCTTGTTCTCGACCGCCTTGTCATAGGTCGAACCCTGCAACAGGAAACGTGTAGCGGCATTCTCAAGGATTACCTGGCCGGTGCCGCCAAACAGCAGCAGATCATTCATGCTCTGGAGAATGATGCCGAAGCTGCCGCGATATTTGCGCGCCCGGCGATAGCCTTGGCTGATCGCTTCGGCGAGGCGCGACAGGTCCTGACCCTCGTTCCGGGTCATGAATTGTGCGGCCTCATCGCACAGCACGAACCGGGGACGGTCGCGGGCTGACAGGTAGAGTTCCTGCGTGACCGCGTTGATCACGACCATGATCACGACGTTGAACAGGTCGGGCATCGCCTTAAGGCGTTCCAGCTCCAGCACGACAAATTCATCGCGAGAAATGTCGAAGGTGGAGGGGCCGTTGAAATAGTGCCCGTAAGCGCCGTCCGACCCGAAATCGCGCAGGTTGAACGCCAACTCGCGAGCTGTCGGCACCAGATGGTCCACCCGGTCAAGATCCGAGGCGGTGTTGGCTGGATAGACGCCGAGCCATTCGCGCACCGCGTCGATGCCCGCTTCGGCACGACCGCTGTCGATCGTCCATTGCACGGCCGACTTCAGCAGGTTCCACTCGGAGGTGGTGACTGGCTTGCGGGTCGCGGCGTTGGCCATCTCCGCGACGATTGACACCGCCATGGAGATAGCGGATTCCCGGTCATCGCCATCGAGCGCGAGGCCGAGATCGAACGGGTTGAGAACGAGATGCTCTTCGCCAAGGTCGATGTAGCGGCCAGAACAGAGCGTGCAGAGCTTCTTGTAGCTGCCTCCGATGTCGATGATGCGGATCAGCGCGTTCTGCGCGAAATATTGTTGGCACAGGTTGTTGAGCAGGAAGCTCTTGCCCGCACCAGATTCCGCCGAGACAATGAAATTGTAGTTGTTGATCCGCGGATCGAACAGGTCGAGCGTGATGAGTTGGCCCTTGCGTCCCGTGTAGAGCAGGGCAGGGCGTCCGCCGCCCCGGAAATCGGTCTGGATCGGGGACATCAGCACCGCGGCGCGCGCGGGCACGCGAAAATCACGCTGGAGCATGCCGATGGTGCGACGGTCGGGATAAAGTCCGAAGGGCAGACTTGCGGCCAGCAGGATAGGATTGAGGTAGGACTCTTCCTGCACCATCCAGGGCAGCGGCTCGCTTTCCCACAGCCGTTTGGCGCGGGCGGCCATCTCGCGCGCCTGATGCCGGTCGCGCCCGAACACCCAGAGCGTCGGGATCACCGAGACGAAACGGCTGTTGCCGACCTCGTCCAATACCCAGCTGATTTCCTCGATCTGTTTTCCGACCTCGACGGCGAAGCTGCCCGCGGCCTTCTGCGCCGAAAGAATCTGCGCACGCTTGTGAACTTCAAACGCGGAATGATCGAACAGGACATTGAGGGTATAGAGAAACGGCCCACCGATCTGGTCGCTATCTTCCGAACTGCCGCGCATACCGCCGGTGAGGCGATTGGCGCGCTCGGCCGTAATCCGGCGCGGCGGTGATTTGGGCGTCAGGCAACGGGCGACCTGGTTGCCGAGAAATACTTCCGGTCCCTCGAAGCTCAGCGCCGGTCCCGCGTCGATGATCTGGCGGCGCAGCGGCACATCGGCCGTCTGGGTGAACACGCCGGGCGCAGGTACGTGGACGCCATTGAAAATTCGCCGGTAGAGCGAGACGATCTCGCCGGGCGCCATCGGTCGGATGCCCAGCTTGGCCATCTGCTCCTCGATCTGGCGCTTGAGATCGCTATCCATGGGCTGACGCATCTTGACCGCGAGGAACGTGCGGAAATCGCGGACCGGGATGCCGTGCAGAGCCTTCAGGCCCAGGGTGCCGGCGCGCAGATAGTCAAAGGTACGCCGCGCCGAAGCCTGGATCAGCGGATCGGGGCGGCTTTTCAGATCGAGATAGGCGTCGAGCTGATTGTCGATCAGTGGATCAGCGAAGCTCTGGATTTGCAGAATTGTGCCTTCGGGAAATTGCACATTGAGCAATCCCAGCAGCGCTTCATGGACGTGTGCGAACATATAGGCTGATGGGACCAGCTCCCAGGCATAGCCCCAGCCGTCATCTATGGTCAGGAAGGCTTGTTCTTCCTCGACCCAGGCCGCGAGCGGCAGATAGTCGGAATAGCTGTCCCGCTCGACGCTGCGCCGCAGTCGTGCGAGCGTCATGCCGCCCTTATGCGCGCTCATGGCTGCGGCTCCGCATCGTTCTGGCGATCCTTGACCTGCTCAAGCACGCTGGCGCGCGCTGCGGCCGGAACTGGTTCCACCAGATAGTCGCCGACCACCCATTGCGGGCGCTCGAGCACCGAATAAACATAGCGCGGCATGTAGAGCCGGTCGGGCCGCTGACGGTCGGCATAGGGCAGAATCAGCGTGCGCACCGCGCGCGAGGGCTTCAGCATCGGCGTGACGGGCTGGTCGATCAGACCCTGAAGCTCGCGATAGACGCTGTCGCGGTAGCCGGTGAAAGCCCCAGGCGCTGCCTTGCCTGCACGGCCTGCGGTCTTGTCGCCGCGCAGCATCTTCTTGTCGCGCGTGACGGCGGGATCGGATTTTGACGCTACCCCGGCTACCGCGTCGGCATAAGCCTTGTCCGGGTGAATGCATTGACCATGATCGTCATTCTTGCACGAGAATTTCTCGGAGTATGGCGACATGACCGAGCCGAGTGTCGCGCAGCCACTCAGCATGAGTGCCGCCGCAACAGGTATGGCGAGTGACGCTACGCGCGCACCGCGCGAGCAAGTTGGTAGCCGCATGGGGCAAACTCCCTGTTTGATGGAGGGCCGGCGCATCAGAATTTGCTCCCGGCGGTAGGCTTGATCTCGAGCGTGACGCCTTCCTGGATCACGACAACGACGTCCTTGGCGGCACCTACCTCAACGATGGGGCCAGCTTGACGGGCGAGATCGAGATAGAAATCGGTGAGCTTGTCAGAGGACTTGGAGAGACCGCCGGCGATACCGGCCTTGGCGGCATCGCCTGCATCGAAGCTGCGCACCGAGCCCAGCGCCGAGGTCGAGACGTTGCCGACTGTGTTTTCGACCGTGTCGGCGATGCCCGTGATGGTGCCAGCGATAAACGCGCGAGCAAGAGCTGCCCCGGCGCGCGTCACGACTTTGCCGGATAGGCCTTTTTTCCCGTCAGCGTCGACGAAGAAGCCCTTGATTGGCTGGTCTACAACGGAGCGCTCGTCAAAATCGACGCAGGACAGCGAGACTAGCTGGATCTCAACCCGTTCCTTGGCGAGACTGCCGGTTGCGTTGCCAATAACGAAGCAGCCGGCGAGGTTTGCCTTCACGTCATTGGGAAGCACGGCGGGAGCCTGAACCCGAGCGATCAGCGGTTCTGGATTGCTGGTCGCGTCCCGACTGGCCAGCGCGTCGATCCCGGTCAGGAGCCGCGCCTTCATGAAACCAGGTGGTAAATAGATAGTCCGATTCTTTTTTTTCGAGCCCGAAGCCTGATCACCGGCCGCGACCGGACTGGTCGCGCCGCCGATCGCGCCAACGGTTTTTTCGACGGGTGGCGCGGGAGGGGCAGGCGGAGCGGATGGAGGCGCGGGAGGGGCAGACCCGATGTCGCCGGTCGAAGGCGGTTCGGGGAAATCGGGTACTTCACCCGGTATTGCTGGAGGCAGATCGGGATTGGCGGTATCCGGTGATGATCCGCGAGACCCGGCACCGGGCACGATTTTGCCCTCTTCTATCGCCGTGATGCGTTCACCGAGCAGCGACTGACCATCGAGGATCTTCTGAAGGTCGCCGCGCAGCTTGACCTCGAGACTATCGCCGCGAAGACCCGCGCCCATATCCAGTTTCGATGCCGGCGGCGCGCTCGCTTGCTCCGGCTTGTCGCCGCTTGCGATATACAGACCCAGGCCCAGTGCGCCGATCGCGCCAATGACACCGATCTGCTTGAGCCGGAGTTGATGACGGGCACTCAGTGCTGCCCAACGTGCCTTGACGTCAAGCAAGGCAGGACCTCGCTCGAAACCTGTAGCCCGGACGCGGTTTTCCGCCATGCTTTCAAGGTCGAGCTCGTCGCCTTCAACCTGGGAGCCGCGATCACGGGGAGAGCCGCCCGCGCTCATTGTCCGGCTCCCCGGCGAACGACGATGAGCCTCGCGGTCTCGCCTGCTGAGAGATTGCCGCGGTCCAGCGTAACGGCGAAAATATTGGCGCCAAGCGCACTATCAAGGAAGCTACGCTCGTCGAGCACGGCTTCACTGCTAACCGAAACCAGATATTCGGACGCTGATAGTCCCGAACCATCTATCTCGATACGCTGGCGTTCCTCGATCGCTGCGTCAGGCAGGCTGACAAGGCGGATCGTACCGGAACGTGGTGCGACAGTTGTGAAGCTTCCCGGTATGCGATCCTGGAGCATGGCGAGCGTGATGGAAATCGCACGCTCTTCCTCGACCAGGGGGCCGAGCAATTCTTCATTGGCTCTGGCGCGCTGAGGAGTCCCAGGTTGCAACATGACTGTCTGCGCAGGAATGTCGGAAGGCTCGGCATAGAGCGGGTAGACCGCACCGTTGCAGGTCACGAAAAACTCCGATGGGGTGGTGACGAAGCTTCGCGTCACCATGCCCGCATCGTCGATCTCTCGGACCAGAAACTTGATCCAGGCATCGGACCCGGCGCGCTCGACCGCGATAGCCTTCTCAGCGCTGAATTTGACGTCCTCGATCTCACCGCCCGCACAGATGACATGGTTGATGTCACGGTTGGACAGGCGGATCGTGCTGGTCTGGTCAGGCAGCGCGACGATGGTCTGCGCTTGTCCCGGCAGCGGCGTCAGCGCAAGGCCGAGCGCCAGCAGCCGCTTAACGGGGCTGGGCATCGAAATTTTCCTCCGTCAGGGCAGTCAGCCAGAAGCGGCCATTGTCGATCACGTAGCGAATCCGCAGATTGCCCCGGAATTTGCGGATCACACCGCCGATGACTCGAACCTTCTCGACCGGCACGAGTATCTCGCGGTCGGTCCAGGTCACGGGCTGGTCGGGGCGGATGTAGGTCGCGATCGAAAGCGTGGAATTGTCGGCGAGCTCGTCGAGCAAACGATTAAGGCTGTCTCTCAAGCCATTGTAGCTTGAAGGATGCACAATGCTCAGCAGCTCCTGAAACTGCCGGTCCGCCGAATAGGCGGAATATGTGCCCGAGAGCGAAACCACGTTGCGCGTGATCATTCGGAGATAAGCTTCAGACGGCTTGTTCCCCGTGACATAGAGATCGCCACCCGCGCCGAAGGGCACGACGACCGTGCGCGTGTTCTGGTCAGACGTGTAGATCGCCATGCCCAGCACGGCCGTGATGCCGAACAGCCCAACCACCGCGAGCTTCAGCAGCCGGTTCTCTTCGAACAGGTTGCTTGCGCCCTGGACATAGCGATGGATGCCGTAGCTGGCGGGCTTGCCGAGCAGCGGGTCGCGCGGGGGCATATCGGGGGATTTGCGTCCGAACATCGCTTGTCCTCACTCGAAAAAGCGGGTCTGCGTCGGCCCAGGATACTTGGACCAACGGACCAGCCCCCAACGCCAGGCAAGGTGCGGAATGAACCCACGTGACTTGGTCCGGAGCCAGGGAATGAAAAGGAGAAGGGCCGCGATGAGCGCCCAGCCGAGCATCCCGCCGACAATCACGGCGACGAAGATGGTCGACATCACCAGCACGAATTCGTCGGAGCCAAACCACAAGATTTGGACCGGCTTATGCAGATATTGGGGTAGCCGTTCGTCCACGAACCCTTCTCCTCCTGCTTCAAGACCGCCCTGCGAAGCTGCGGTTGAACAACACAGGCAGTCTCACCAGCACGCCGGAGCGCCCTGGTCTGTTGAGGTCCGTCGTCCGCGCGAACGGGCGGCGGACCGAACCGTCAGATCACCATTCCGAAGGTCTGGAGGATGGTGTCGGATTTGATCAGGCAGACCGCGGCGACGATGGTCGGGATGCCGACCATGACGTTGCTGAACAGGCGCGAGACGCCGAACAGGAAGGCGGCGACGCCGCCCACAAAGCCAAGTGGGCCTTTCACGCCTTTGTTGACCACGATATCGTAGATGTCATAGCCCAAGTCACCGGCCGTGGGCGCGGTGAACGCGTGGGCTCCGCCGCTGACCAGCGCAGCGAGAGCGAGGGGAATGCCGATATTGGCAAAGGATGCGGACTGTCTTCCGAGAGTCTTCAACATGTACGTGCTCCAGTGAAAATGGGCCGTTCCGCGATATGCTTGCCGGCATCGATGGGTATCGCTGTCGGCCGACGGCGAGGCTGAACGGCCCGTTTCGGGCTTCGCCATCGGCATTCCGGTGCGCGCGACGTCCCTGCAGTGCGGCAGGAGGACAACCGCGAACATCCGCGATGGGGGAGTAAAGAGGGGGGCGTTCATCGCGCAGCATCGGCGAGCGCCTTCCCGGTCTTCAGAAACTCTTCGAGCTCGGCCTGCTGAAAGCCGGAAATAACCTTTCCATCGACGATCAGCGTGGGTGTCCCAGTGATACCAACCTTGCTCACGACCTTGGCGTCAGCCTCGACCCTGGACCGGCCTTCCGCGCAGCTTTGAAGCGCAGTGGGTGCCGCACCCGCGTAGATCGCCTTGAACGCGACCTCCTTGTCGGGCGAACAGAGGATATGCTCTGCCTTCGCCGCCGCTTCGGCATGGATGCCGGAAACGAAAAAGATCAGACGCCGAACCGGCTTGCCTTCCGCCGCCTTCGCGGCCCAAAAGCGATCAAGGGCTCGACAATAAGGGCAGTCAGGATCGGTGAACTCGATTACCACCGGTGCCCCGATGGGACCGAGCGCCAGCGCTTTGCTCGTATCGATCCCTGCCAGCTTCCGCTGTGCAGTCGAATCCTGGGCAAGAGCGGTAATGTTTATACCGTTGCGGTCATAGACCGCCGCGAAGAGCAGATGCTCGCTTTCGGGAGCATAATATATGATACGGCCGCCAGCTGAGGCCTGATAGATCGGTCCCTTGACTGGCGCTGGTCCGAAATCCTCAAACTGCAAATTTCTAAAGGTCTGCCGCAATTCGCTTTCGGCCTCGCGAGCTGCTGCGATAAGCGGATCAGCCTGTTGCGCTGACGCGGCGCTTTGGGCGACGAGGATCAAAGGCAGAACGAGAGCGACCGCCCCCAGCTTAGCGACGCGCATGTGAATTCTCCTTGATTGAGCTGGCCGGGCGCAGGAGCAGTCGCGCATCGAGATGCACGCCGGTACCGATCCGGATGGTTTTGGGTGGAGCCGAGCGGTTGGAGGTGTCGTCGCCTTGTTCGGGGATGGAAGCGCGAATGACGAAACCACTCCCCGTCGGAACGATGTCACGCGGGCCTTCCACGCGCGGCGATGCGTTTCCGCCAGGTGCCGCCTTTGCGGCTGTCATGGTGACGACGGCGCAACAGGCAAGCGCAATCGCTTTGGCAATCGGCTTCATGCACGACTCCATTCGGCGCCTCGCGCCATGTTTGAGAATTACTTGTGATCTTGAAGTATCAGGTTCGATTCGACCTGAGTTTTCAGGAACGAAGTCTGATTGATTTGAAACGAAGAAGATTGCAACAGCGCTAGGCAGTTAAGTTCCGATTCCTTAAAATTAGCCGGTAACACGCCAATTTTGTTTGTTTTATCCTTGGATTGCAGAATCGAACTATGCGTTTGCTATTCGGTCTTGAAATGCTGAATAGGCGCATCTGTAAACATTTTTGCGCGCTGGCGATTTTTCGGCATGTATTAGAGAACGGTGATCGCTAACTACAAAACCGGCAATGAAGTTCCTCTAAAATCAACGCTAACTATTATTGCATAAATCCTTGAGATTAACTTAGCTGCTCTCTCTGCCTGTCATGTCAGGAGCGTCTGCCGAGGAGTGCGGAAGCATGTCATCGAACGAGAGATTTGCCGCTGTCGATCTGTCCCCTTTAAAGCTGATCAAGAAGATTGCCGGGGAACGGATCAGGCAAGAGCGAAAGCGGCGCCACATTACGCAACCGGAGCTTGCCCAGGAGATGGGCTTCAGTCCGCGATGGCTTCGCGAGATGGAGTCCGGGGCCCCGAGCACCCGACTGGACGATCATCTGAACGCCACTTTGCGGCTAGGACAATCGGTTGGCCATATCGTGCTGCCGCTGCTCTGTATGGGGCACGGCATCCGATTTCCCCAGCACCTGATCTATGATGATCTCGGTGACATCGAGCTCAAATGTATCGAGTTGATCGCGGGTTCAGCGGTCAATTCGCTGAAGCAGGATCTGTCTCCCGAGTGGTGGCCGTCAGGCGAGGCTTGATCGATGTTCGCTGCGATATCGCCGGTATAGACCTTGACGTTGTGGGTGGTTGCCGGTCTGCTCTGCGGTATGTTTGGACCTCCCGACGCCGTTCAACTCCGATTATCAATCGATGAGATCAAGCCAGTTGCTTGGCGGCGGCTCATTGTGCCGAGCGGATGGAACCTCGAGCAGCTTCATCTCGTTATCCAAGGAGCTTTCAATTGGTGGAATTATCATCTCCACGAGTTTGACATTGGGGGACTGCGCTACAGTAATGCCGCAGAATCCATAGACGGCTCGACCATCGGCGATCCGAAGGTCTTTGATGAACGCGAGGTCAGGCTGCGGGATTTTCGTAACGCGGGAACCTCATTCACCTATCTATACGATTTTGGCGACAACTGGTATCATACTATTGAAATTGAAGATTATCTTTTTCTTGAAAGCACGCCCCACCAAGCGACTTGCATTGATGGAGCGGGCGCCCGCCCGCCCGAGGATGTCGGAGGCGTCCCGGGCTACGAGCGATTTCTGGATGTGATCCGAAATCCCAAGGATCCTGAATACCGAGAAACTAAACGCTGGTGCGGTGGTCATTTCGATCCTGGGTGGTTCGACCTTGCTACTGTCGACAGGGATGTTCGAAACGCATTGAAGCCCGGCGTGCGGCGCAAGCTTCATCAGCCGAGGCCAAAGAAATCTCAGTCGTAAATTTTTTCCACCGGTTTGCTCATTTTGCTTTGCTTGCCGGATGCGATTGAAGAGCGAACAAAATGAAACAGGGCGACGAAGGCGCATCCGCGCAAATTTTCGGCAGTGATGTGCAGAAACTTCAAATTTGGTACTTCAATATTCTCCCGAAGAAATGCTAACGTGACTTCGCTTCATGACTGTCCTGCGCTGCCTTTTGGGGTAGCGTTCCATGTGTCTTGCCGAAAGAAGTAAATCTAGCCCTTCGTGGTGGATGGGCCACTTGCCATGTCCGATCCATGGCGGACTGTCTGTTGATGACGAGATCCTAGCGGAACAATCGGTATCCGTACCAATTGGGGAGTCCGGCCAGGCGGCCGGGCAAGCCGCTCAATGAAGGGGCGCGAGGATGGGCTAGGGGACGACGATCGTCCCGTGCGCCACAGCAGGCGGTTTTCCGACGAGATCGTCGAAAAGGCCCGGAAAGTCTTCCAGAAGCGCACCAGCAGAAAGCTTACAAACGAGGACGCGCGCCAGATTCTCGAGAATCTGACCGGCTATTTCCGTGTACTTCACGACTGGGAGAGGACCCAACGGAAGCGGGAGGCTGAAAGCGCGGGCCCCGACAAAGGTCGCCGCAACCATATTGACGAGGATTGAGGTCAATGGTATCAGTGATGTCATTCTTGTTCTAGGGGTTGGGCTATGGCCGGTGCTCTTCAGGTGCGTAATCTTGAGGACGATATTATCCAGCGCTTGCGTCGCAGGGCTGCACGCCATGGCCGTTCCGTCGAAGCTGAGCACAGGGAAATTTTGCGACAGGCTTTGTTTGCCGAGATCGACCCTTCTTTCGAGGCGCTGGCTGCCGAAATGCGCGCGCTGACTGCGAACCGGGAGCAGACGCCTTCTGAAGTCCTGATGCGTGAGGGGCGTCAAGAACGGTGATGCGCTTGGTGATAGACGCCAGCATCGCGGTGAAGTGGGTGGTGACGGAAGACGGAACCGACGAAGCCGTGTCATTGCTCTCCGGCCATCGCTTGGCAGCCCCCGATCTGCTGGTTGCCGAGTGCGCGAACATCCTTAGGAAGAAGGTTCGTCGCTCCGAACTTACGGTGGAGGAGGCGATGGTTGCCGTCCGAATCATCCAGCGTGCCGATGTCGAACTCCTACCCATGCGCGCACTGATGGAGTCGGCCACAAGGCTCGCCATTGACCTGGATCGCCCTGCCTATGAATGCGTGTACCTCGCGCTGGCAATGAACCAAGGTTGGCAATTTGTGACTGCCGATACGAAGTTCGTCGACAAAGCGCGGCAATTATCGCCGGCCGTGGCGCAAGCCATACTTTCCTTGGAGGAATTGGCGGGCGGCAGTGGAGATCGGCACTAGCCGTCATCAACGGAGGATCGACATGGCGCGAGCAGCCAAGACGAAGACGAGGCAGAAGGTGCAGGAGGTTCAAACTCCAAAGGCCGTGATATATGCGCGCGTCTCTTCTCGCGAGCAGGAGCGGGAGGGCTTCTCGATTCCGGCGCAACTCAAATTATTGCGTGAACATGCCGAAGCCAACGGGTTAGTTGTGGCTGCTGAATATATCGACATAGAGACGGCCAAGCAGAGTGGACGCACCAATTTTGATGAAATGACCCGCTATCTTCGCAAGCACAAGACAATTCAGGCCATTCTGGTTGAAAAGACAGATCGGCTGTATCGGAACCTCAAGGACTGGGTGACGATCGACGAGCTTGATGCTGAGGTTCATCTTGTAAAAGAAGGCGTCTCTCTTTCACGAGAATCACGATCGTCCGAGAAATTCATGCACGGCATCAAGGTATTGATGGCCAAAAATTATATCGACAATCTTTCGGAAGAAGTCCGCAAAGGCATGTTGGAGAAAGCCGAGCAGGGCTTATGGCCGAGCGCTGCGCCCTTCGGATACCGAAATGTGGTGGCACAGGATGGCAAGAAGGGCATCGTCGTCGATCCCGATCAAGGCCCGATCATTACCCGCCTGTTTGAATGGTATGCGACTGGGGGCTATTCCTTGAAGGAAATCGGCGCGCGGGCCCGTCAGGAAGGTCTTGCCTATCGCAAGAGCCAACGGCCGGTGCCGGTTAGCACCGTGCATAAAATTCTTCGCAGCCGCCTTTATACCGGAGAGTTCGAGTGGCTGGGCAAAGTCTATCAGGGAAGCCACCAACCGCTAATCTCGAAGGATTTGTGGCATTGTGTGCAGGATATTCTTGATGGGCGCAACATGAAGACGCGTAATCCCAAGACCGGTGGTGGCGTCCGTGAGTTCGCCTTCACTGGTCTGATCAGCTGCGGCCATTGCGGGTGCGCGCTCACGGCGGAGATCAAGAAGGGCAAATACATTTACTACCACTGCACCGGCTTCCGGGGGAAATGCCCTGAAAAATTCGTACGCGAGGAAGCCCTTGAGGAGCAGTTTGGGGCATTGCTAGCCAAACTCCGCTTCGACAAGGAGGTTTACGACCTGATTGTTGAAGCGCTGAGAGACAGCTTCGAGGTCGAAAGGCACGACCATGATGAAGCCGTGACACATTTGCGTGCTGAGAGCGACCGACTTCGAAAGCGCCTGGAAGCGGTTTATGTAGACAAGCTAGACGGCACCGTCACCGACGATTTCTATCGTCGCATGGCCGTCCAATGGCGCGATGAGCTCGATCGTTGCCAACGCGATCTGGCCCGGCATCAGGAAGCTAGCAACGACTATATGGATGAAGGGGTCGCGCTGCTCACGCTGGCACGCATAGCGCATAGATTGTTCGACGGTTCTAGTGGAATCGAGAAACGTAGGTTGCTCAATTTCGTACTATCGAACTGTGTCTGGAAGCACGGTGAGTTGAGTGCTGATTACCGGCAACCATTTGATATGCTTGTTAAAACTATAAATGAAACCGGCCCATCTCAGGGGGGCGGCAGCGCCGCCACCCCCATAAATGAGATTTGGTCGGGACGAGAGGATTCGAACCTCCGACCCCCACACCCCCAGTGTGATGCGCTACCAGGCTGCGCTACGTCCCGACCGGAGGGCGCCCTTTAGAAGCCTGCGCGGGAAGTTGCAAGCGCTCAATCACGGCTCTTTTCACGGCCCGCCCGAATCCCTATTCATATTGCCTCGCCGGGCGCATCTGTGTTAGCCGCCCGCCCTTGATGCGTGGGCGCCTTCGGGCGGCCCGCGCCCGACAGAAAATAAGGCAGTCCCACCCATGTTCATTACCCCAGCCTTTGCCCAGACCGCGGGCGGGCAAGCCTCCGGTGCCGGTGTCCTGGTGCAGATGGCGCCGCTGGTCCTGATCTTCGTGGTCTTCTACTTCCTGCTCATCCGTCCGCAGCAGAAGAAGATGAAGGAGCATAAGGCGAAGATCGACGCCGTGAAGAAGGGCGATCAGGTCGTCACCGGCGGCGGCCTTGTCGGCAAGGTCGTGCGCGTCGACGAGATTTACGCCGATGTCGAACTGGCGCCCGGCATGAAGGTCAAGGCGGTCAAGTCGACCCTGACCGACGTGATCGACCCGGCGACCGCCAAGCCCGCGAACGACTGAGCGGTCTCATGCTGAACTTCTCGCGCTGGGCGGTTGCCGCGATCCTCCTGCCCTTGGTGCTCGGCGTCCTGTGCGCCGTGCCCACCTTCCTGCCGGAGGCGACCGTGGCGAAGCTGCCCGGTTTCATGCAGACGCGCGTCAATCTGGGCCTCGACCTGGCCGGCGGCAGCCATTTGCTGCTGGAAGCGTCGACCCAGGATGTGGCCAAGCAGCGGCTCGCCAATATGGAGGAGCAGGTCCGCACGGAGCTGCGCCGGGGTGAGACCCGGATCGCGATCGGCGACATCTCCAGCCGCGACGGGAAGCTCAGCTTCATGGTCCGCGACCCGAGCCAGGTCGACGCCGCGGTCGAGCGCATCCGTCCGCTGACGCAGGGCGCGGGGCTGACCGGCCAGCGCGACTTCAATGTCGAGGTGGTGAACAGCTCGACCATCGTCATCACCCCGACCAGCGCCGGCATCAGCAATGCGGTCAAGAGCGCGATGGAAGTCGCGACCGAGGTGATCCGCAAGCGCATCGACGAGATGGGCACGCGCGAACCGACCATCCAGCAACAGGGCGACAATCGCATCGTCGTGCAGGTGCCGGGGCTTCAGGATCCCAAGGCGCTGAAGGATTTGCTCGGCCAGACCGCCAAGCTCGAATTCAAGCTGGTCGACATCAACGCCAACCCGGCCGAAGTGGCGCAGGGCCGTGCGCCGGTCGGCAGCGAAGTCCTGCCCTATCCGGACAATCCGACCGGCGTGCCGGTGATCGCCGTCAAGCGGCAGGTGATGGTGTCGGGCGAGGATCTGACCGACGCCACGCAGGGCTATGACCAGAACAACCAGGCGATCGTCAACATCCGCTTCAACGGCTCGGGCGGCCGTAAATTCGGTCAGGTGACGTCGCAGAATGTGGACCGCCCCTTCGCCATCATCCTGGACGGCAAGGTGCTGTCGGCGCCGAACATCAATGAACCGATTTTGGGCGGCAGCGCCCAGATCAGCGGCAGCTTCACCGTCGAAAGCGCTAACCAGCTCGCCATCGCGCTGCGCTCGGGCAAGCTGCCCGTCGCGCTCGCCGTGGTGGAGGAGCGCACGGTCGGGCCGGGCCTTGGCGCCGACTCGATCCGCGCGGGCCTGATCGCCTCGATCATCGCGGTGGTCGCGGTCGCCGCCTTCATGTTCCTCAGCTATGGCCGCTTCGGCGTCTATGCCAATATCGCCGTCGCCATCAACGTGCTGGTCATCCTGGGCGTGATGGGCATCCTCGGCGCGACGCTGACCCTGCCCGGCATCGCCGGCTTCGTGCTCACCATCGGCACGGCGGTCGACGCCAACGTCCTCATCTATGAGCGCATCCGCGAGGAGCGGCGGCGCGGGCGCGGCGTGGTGCAGGCGATCGAGTTCGGCTATAAGGAAGCCAGCCGCACCATATTCGAGGCGAACGTGACCCATGCGATTGCAGGGGGAATCATGCTCGCGCTGGGTTCCGGCCCGGTCAAGGGCTTCGCCATCGTGCTGCTGATCGGCATCGCGACCAGTGTGTTCACGGCCGTGACCTTTACCCGCCTGCTCGCCGCGCGCTGGGTCCGCACCAAGCGCCCGACCGAAATCATCATCTGACGGGGCGGGAGAGAAAAACATGAAACTGCTCAAGCTTGTCCCCGACAACACCAATATCGGCTTCGTCGCGATGCGGAAATGGGCGTTCGCGCTTACCGCATTGCTGACGGTGCTGGCGGTCGGCGCGACGCTCCACAAGGGACTCAATCTGGGCGTCGACTTCGTCGGCGGCCTGATGATCGAGGCGAAATTCCCGCAAAATGTCGAAACCGACAAGGTGCGCGCCACGATCGGCCGGCTGGGCGTGGGCGAAAGCTCGCTCCAGCAGTTCGGTGATCCCAAGACGGTGCAGATCCGCCTGCCGCTGCCGGAACAGGGTGGCGCGGGCGCGGCCAATGCGGTTGTGGAAAAGACCCGCAAGGCGATGACGGCGGAGTTCCCCGGCGTCACCTTCTCCCGCTATGACACGGTGTCGGGCAAGGTGTCGGGCGAACTGATCCAGACCGGCGTGCTCGCGGTGATGCTGGCGGTGGTCGGCATCGCGATCTTTTCCTGGTTCCGCTACGAATGGCAGTTCGGCGTGTCGACCTTCGTCGCGATCATGCACGACGTGTTGATGACGCTGGGCTTCTTTGCCGTCACGCAACTGGAATTCGACCTCAACATCGTGGCGGCCGTGCTGACGATCGTGGGCTATTCGATCAACGACAAGATGGTGATCGACGACCGTATCCGCGAGAATATGCGCAAATATCGCAAGATGGACATGAAGGCGCTGATCGACTTGTCCGTCAACGAAACGCTGCCGCGCACGGTGATGACGTCGCTGACGATCCTGCTGGCGCTGGGGTCGCTGCTGCTGTTCGGCGGCCATGTGCTGCGCGGCTTCACCGCGGCGATGATGCTGGGCGTCGTGGTCGGCACCTATTCGTCCATCTATGTGTCGTCTTCGCTGTTGATTTCGCTGGGCCTGACGCCCGCCGCTTCGGAGAAGAAGGCGGGCAGGAAGGGCTATGCCGGCAATGCCGAGCGCGTCGGTCCCCGTGACGACGGAGCGCGACCCTGACCGATTCCGGCATCAAGCTGCGCCGGGATGATGATGGCCAGGGGCCGATCGTCACCGGTTTCCAGGGCCGGGGCTTCCGGGTGCGCGACGATGTGTTCCCCGATGGCCTGTTGCTCAGCCCCGTGCGGGCGCTGGCCTGGGCCGACGCGCCGGCGCTGGATGCGCTGACATTGGCGTCGCTCGGCGATCTCTTCGACATCGATCCCCGCCCTGAATTCCTGCTGCTGGGCACAGGCGCAAGACTGCGCCAGCCACCCCGTCCCTTCGTGCGGGCGGTGGAAGCGCTCGGTATCGGGGTCGAGGCGATGGACAGCCGCGCCGCCGCCCGCGCCTGGGGCGTGCTGCGCGCCGAGGAACGGCAGATCGTGGCGGCGCTGCTGCCGCTTTGAGGTGACGGACCGGCGTTCCTCCGCCGGCTGGTCAAGGCCCTGCACCCAGTAAGCGGCAGGTGGGGAACCGCCCGCGATGGGCGGCGCCCCCCTCCTTGCGCATCTCCCCGTATCTGCTTAAGCATGATGGCAAGTTCCGGTCCCGTCTTTGGGACTGGCGATAAGCAGAAGTGAGTTACGGCATGGTGCAGCAGAGCCGCCCATCGCCGCAGAGTTCCGGCCCGGCCGGCCGTTATGCGGGCAAGCGCGCCCGCTCCGGTCCGGGCGATGGAAGCAAGGCTGCGGCCATACCTCCCCCGTCGAAGCAGCGGGGATTCGCGCTTCACGGCGCACGCGAGCGGCGATCCTATGCCGCGATCGACCTGGGCACCAATAATTGCCGGCTGCTCATCGCCAAGCCTTCGTCCGACGGCTTCATCGTCGTCGACGCCTTTTCGCGGATCGTGCGGCTGGGTGAGGGGCTGGCGTCGACCGGCCGGATCAGCGACGCCGCGATCGACCGGGCTATCGCCGCCCTGTCGGTGTGCGCCGACAAGCTGCGCCGCCGCCATGTGACGCTCGCCCGTTCGGTCGCGACCGAGGCCTGCCGCCGGGCCTCCAACGGCGCCGAGTTCATCCAGCGCGTCTATCGCGAAACCGGGATCGCGCTCGACATCATCAGCGCGCAGGAAGAAGCGCGGCTGGCGGTGCTGGGCTGCCATGCGCTGCTGGAGCCGGGTGACGGCCCTGCGCTGATCTTCGACATTGGCGGCGGGTCGACCGAACTTGTGCTGGTCGACGCCCATGGCGACGGCGCGCCGCGCATCGTCGATTGGGTGAGCGCGCCCTGGGGCGTGGTGTCGCTGACCGAGAGCGAGGCGTTCGACCATGAAGATCCGGGCGAGCGGCTGGCCGCCTACGGCCGGATGCGCGCGCGGGTGTCCGACGCCTTCTCGTCGCTTGCCCGTCGGCTGCCGCAAGGCGCGGAGGGCATCCGCCTGCTCGGCACTTCGGGCACGGTGACGACGCTGGCCAGCCTGCATCTCAACCTGCCGCGCTATGACCGGCAGGCGATCGACGGATTGATCGTGCCGTGCGAATCGATGCGCGCCATTTCGGACCGGCTGTCGGGCATGGCGCTGGCCGAGCGGCAGAAGCTGCCCTGCATCGGCACCGAGCGCGCCGACCTGGTGGTGGCGGGCTGCGCCATATTGGAATCGATCCTGGACATCTGGCCAGCCGAGCGGTTGGGGGTCGCCGATCGTGGCATCCGCGAAGGCATATTGCGCGGCCTGATGGACCGCGACGGGGGTGTGATGTGAGGGGTAGCGGCGCCGGCAAGGTGCGGGTCAAGTCGGCCAAGGGGCGCACGGCGCAATCGGTGCGCTGGCTGGAGCGGCACCTGAACGATCCCTATGTCCGCAAGGCGAAGGCGGAAGGGTGGCGCAGCCGCGCCGCCTTCAAGCTCATTGAGCTGGACGAGAAATTCCATTTCGTGAAGGGATCGCGCGCCGTGGTCGACCTGGGCGTCGCGCCGGGCGGCTGGGCGCAGGTGGTGCGCAAGATGGCGCCCAAGGCCGCCGTGGTCGGCATCGACCTGCTGCCGACCGATCCGATTCCGGGCGTCACCCTGTTCGAAATGGACTTCATGGACGACAAGGCGCCCGACCTGCTGCGCGCGGCGCTGGGGCAGGAGCCGGACCTGGTGATTTCCGACATGGCCGCCAATACGGTCGGCCATGCCCAGACCGATCATCTGCGCACCATGGGTCTGGTCGAGGCGGCCGCCTTGTTCGCGGTCGAAAATCTGCGCAAGGGCGGCACCTTCGTCGCCAAGGTCTTTGCCGGCGGCACCGACGCCGAATTGCTGGCGGTGCTCAAAAAGCATTTCACGACGATCAAACATGCCAAGCCGCCCGCCAGCCGCAAGGGCAGCGTCGAATGGTATGTCGTGGCGCAGGGGTTCAAGGGACGCGCTGACGAACCGACTGAATAAGTCAGGCAACGGGGACGGGGGGAAATTGGTCGCTACGGTTTCGACGGTCGCCTATCTGGGGCTGGAGGCGCGCGCCGTCGAGGTGCAATGCCAGCTGGTCCCCGGCCTTCCCAATTTCATCCTCGTCGGCCTGCCCGACAAGGCGGTGGCCGAAAGCCGCGAGCGGGTACGCAACGCCATCGCCGCCATCGGCCTGTCGCTGCCGCCCAAGCGAATCACGGTGAACCTGTCCCCGGCCGACCTGCCCAAGGAAGGCAGTCATTTCGATCTGCCGATCGCGCTCGCCCTGCTGGGCGCGATGGGGGTGATCGATGCCGAGACGCTGGCGGGCTATGTCGTGGTCGGTGAACTGGGGCTGGACGGGCGGACGGCACCCTCGCCCGGCGTTCTGCTGGCGGCGCTCCATGCGGGCGGGCAGGAGATGGGGTTGGTCTGCCCGGCCGCCCAGGGCGCGGAGGCTGCCTGGGCCGGACAGGTGGAGGTGGTCGCCGCGCCTGACCTGCTGAGCCTGCTCAACCATTTCAAGGGGACGTCGGCGCTGTCGCCGCCGCAGCCCGGCGCGGTCGATGCGCCGGTGCGGAGCGCGGACCTGAAACAGGTGAAGGGGCAGGAGGTCGCCAAGCGGGCGCTGGAGATCGCGGCGGCGGGCGGGCATAATCTGCTGATGGTCGGCCCTCCGGGCGCGGGCAAGTCGCTGATGGCGAGCTGCCTGCCGGGCATATTGCCCGACATGACCCCGTCCGAGGCGCTGGAAAGCTCGATGGTGGCGAGCGTCGCCGGGACGCTGGAAGGCGGGCGGATCAGTCGGGCGCGCCCGTTCCGCAATCCCCATCATAGCGCCTCTATGGCCGCTCTGGTCGGCGGTGGCCTCAAGGCGCGGCCGGGCGAGGTGAGCATGGCCCATCTGGGCGTGCTGTTCCTGGACGAGCTGCCCGAATTTCAGCGCACCGTGCTCGATTCGCTGCGCCAGCCGCTGGAGACCGGCGAGGTGACGGTGGCGCGGGCCAATGCGCATGTGACCTTCCCGGCGCGGGTGCAACTGATCGCGGCGATGAACCCGTGCCGCTGCGGCCATCTGGGCGATCCGGCGCTGGCCTGCTCCCGCGCGCCGCGCTGCGCATCGGACTATCAGGCCAAGGTGTCGGGGCCGTTGCTGGACCGCATCGACCTGCATGTCGAGGTGCAGGCGGTGACGGCGGCCGATCTGGTCCTGCCGCCGCCCGCCGAGGGATCGGCGGAGGTTGCGGCGCGGGTCGCGACCGCACGGGCGATCCAGACGGCCCGCTATGCCGGGAGCAGGGTGCGCACCAATGCCGAGGTGGATGGCGCGCGGCTGGAGGATGTCGCCGGACCGGACGAGGCGGGGCGGCAATTGCTGGCGCAGGCCGCCGCTGCGATGAAGCTGTCGGCGCGCGGTTATACGCGGGTGCTGCGCGTGGCGCGGACGATCGCGGACCTGGGCGGGGCGGCACAGGTGGGCCGGGTGCATGTCGCCGAAGCGCTCAGCTATCGTCGGCGCGCGCCTGTCAATTAGCGGCTGTTCGTGTCAGCCCATCTGCAAGCGTCTGGTTTCTAACGAAGTTCACACTGTGGCGGGTGCGCGTCCGCGTGCGTGATTTTTTCGGCATGTGAAAGACGAAAAGGCTAATCTGGCCGGCGGTAAATAGGACAGGCTGAAATGATGTCCTGATGGGGAAATAGGATGTTTTTTTGCCCCGCCTGTGGCCGTGTGGTCACGGGCTGAAGGAAGGGGTAGGGGGAAGCGACCAGGAGCGGCCAGAAAAGTAAGCCATATCCTTCTCCCTTGAGGGAGAAGGATATGGAGCCTTGCCGCAAAGCGGCTAGGCGGAGTTGGATGAGGGGGATTGGCGCTAAGTTAGCGCTATTGCGCAAGGCCGCATCCCCCCTCACCCAGCTACGACTAGGCAGCAAGCTGCCAAGTCTTCACATCCCTCTCCCTTAAGCGAGAGGGCAAGAATGCCCGCCATCCACCCACATCGGCACGCATTCCCCGATCCCGAGAAGGCTCAGGGAAGGGGCTGGACGCTGATAAGCGTATAGATGCCGATCACGATTCCGCCGCCGGCAAAACCCAGCAGGAAACGGCGAATATCCGGCCAGAAGTCGGGACGTTCCATGGCGCACCTCTTCCCATCGGGATGACGGCGCGGGCGATAGCGCCGGGGACGGGGTGCCGCCAGTGACAAATATCGTTAGGGACGCCCGCGAACCCTCATGCGCTCGCTTCGGTTTCTTGGACGTCCTGCCGGGTCGAAGTGGCGTGCGACCGTTTCTCGACTTCGCTCGAAACGAACGGAGGATGGTGCGGGATTAACCCGCGCTGTCGTTGGCGATCAGTTTGAGTTCCGCCGCCGGCGCGTCCTTGTCCCTGTGGGCGAAGCGGCCCTCGATCCGGCTACCCGCCTCGATCGTAATCGTGGCGTAGCTGACATCGCCAGTGATCCGGGCGCTGCTTTCCACCACCAGTTCCTGCGCATCGATCGACCCGTCGACCAGCCCGGCGAGGCGCGCGCTCTGCGCGGTGACATGGCCGGTGATGCGGCTGTCCGGTCCCTGCACCAGCGATGCACAGCTTATGTCGCCCTCGACCACGCCATCGACATGAAGGTCGACCGACGCGGTCAGGTTGCCGTTGATCGTCACGTCCCCGCCGATCAGCGAGAAGGGCGTATGCTTAGCTCCGGTCGCCGACATCGGCGAAACGGGCCGTGGCGACTTGCTGGATTTGGAGAACATCCTTGCGGGCCTCGAGGAAGGAGCGGGGATTGACGGCCTGGCCGTTCAGCCGGACCTCGAAATGAAGATGCGGGCCGGTGGAGCGTCCCGTGGAACCCATAAGGGCGATCTTCTCGCCGCGCGAGACCTTTTCACCGACATGCGCGGCAAAGCCGGACAGATGGGCATAGCGGGTCATGATGCCGTTGCCATGCTCGACCTCGACGACATTGCCATAGCCCTGGCGCTGGCCGACGAAGCTGACCTTGCCGTCGGCGGCGGCGTTGATCGGCTGTCCGCGGCGGCCAGGGAAATCAAGCCCGGCGTGGAAGGCGGCATGGCCGTTGAACGGATCGCGACGATAGCCGTAGGAACTGGAGAGCATGGGCGTGGCGGTCGGCTGGCCCGACGGGATGGTCAGCAGGCTGCGTTCCAGAAATTCCATCCGCGCCATGGCGTCGGCCAGATGTTCCAGTTCGCCGGTCATCGCGCCCTTGTCGCCCTTCCAGGGAACGAAGGGACCGCCCTGGGCGCGGGCGGCGCTGCGGGCGAGTTTGTCGGGGTTGAGGCCGAAGCTGCGGATGGCGGCCGCCGCCTTGTCGGCGCGGCGCTCGACCGCGCGGGTCAGCAGCAGCGCGAAACGGCGCTGGCGCTCCTCCAGCCTGACCAGCGGCGCGGCTTCGGGCGCCATGCTGATCTTGGTGGAGAGGCTGTCCTTCCTGTCGCCCTTCTCCGACCCGACCAGGTCGGCGCCGGCCTTGTCGCCATCCTCGGCGCCGAAATGGGTCTTGTAGAGATCGTCCATGAAGTCCTGGCGGGCTTCCAGATCCTGCGCCAGATCCTCGACCGACTTGCGATAGCCCTCCACCTTACTGGCGGCGGTGGCGACCGACTTGCCTTGGGCGCTGAGCGCCGCGCGTTGCTGCGCCATGGCGGTGCTGTCGATCAGCATCGACAAGGTGACGCCGCCCCAGCCGATCAGCGCGGCCGCCGCGAGGCAGGCGGCGCCCATCTGGGCGCGGCGCGAAATGCGGATGAATCTGACCTGACCGCCGGATCGCAGGAAAATTTCCCGCTCAGGGCACAGGGCGTTAAGCCGGTCCCGGAGGCCGGCCACCCCCTTTTTCTTCTGATGCGACAACGCGACCCCGCAATTTTATTCTGCGAGTCGGGCCGATAACAAAGCTTTACCCTTCGCGCGAATCCGGTGCCCCGGACTCGTGACGAATCGAATGGTCAGCGCGATGAAATGAATGGATCGAATTTTGGTTCCGTCATTCTGACAGAATTTTTCACTTTTTCATGGCCTGAGGGAGGGCGCATGGCAGGGCGCCGGTGCGCAGCCGATCCTCCACAGCCCTGGCCGGCATGGCGGCGCCGAAATGATAGCCCTGGCCATAATGGCATCCGCCGGCGCGTAGATAATCAAGTTGCCTTTGATTTTCAACGCCTTCTGCCACAGTTTGGATGCCGAGACTGTAGGCCAGGTTCAGCACGGTGCGGACGATGGCCGCGTCGTCGGGATCGGTCTCCAGGTCGCGCACGAAACGCTGGTCGATCTTGATGATGTCGATCGGAAACTGCTTGAGATGCGAGAGCGACGCATAGCCGGTGCCGAAATCATCCAGCGCGATGGCGACGCCGCCTTCGCTCAGCCGCTGCAAGGCGCGGCCTACCCGATCGGCATTGCGGCCGAGAAACACCGATTCGGTGACTTCCACTTCAATCGTAGCGGGCGGCAGGCCGGCTTGGGCCAGACGATCGAGCAGCCGGTCCGCGAAGCTGTCGTCATTGAGATCGGCGCCGGAGACATTGAAGGCGACATGGCCGAAGGCAAGGCCCGCGTCGCGCCAGCGACAGCAATCGGTGACGATGCCGTCGATCATTTGCGCCGTGATCGCCGGCCCCAGTTCGGGATGTTCGAAGGCGGCTGCGATGTCGCCGGGCATGATCATCGCGCCGGTGGCGGTAGGGCAGCGGAACAGCGCCTCGAACCCCTGCAACTCGCCGGTGTCGAGGACGATCTTGGGCTGGTACCAGGGGACGGGGCGTTCCTGCGCCAGGACATGGCGCGCCCGGTCCAGCATCGCCGCCTCGCGTTCCCAGCTTTCGAGCAGGCCGGGGCCGAACAGGGTGGCGCGGCCCCGGCCGCTGTTCTTGGCATGATAGAGCGCAATGTCGGCATGTTTGATCAGCGCGGCGACGTCATCGGCATGGTCGGGGAAGAGGGCGACGCCGATGCTGACCCGGCTTTCGATCGCCCGGCCGCGATAGCTGAGCGGGGCATGGAGATGTTCGCTGATGCGGGCGAGAATCGGCTGGAGCGCATCGGCATCGGGAAGACGGGTGAGAAGGACGGCGAACTCGTCACCGCCCATGCGCGCGACCAGATCGCCGGGACGCAGCGCGTGCCGCAGCCGCCCAGCGACGGCACAGAGCAGCGCGTCGCCCGCATCATGGCCGGCGGTGTCGTTGACGCGCTTGAATTCGTCGAGGTCGATCAGCAGCACGGCCGACAGGCTGGGGCGCGCGCCCATCGTCACCGTCGCCTGGGTCAGCGCGGCCATGAAATGCGCGCGGTTGGCGAGGCCGGTCAGCGCATCGGACATGGCCAGATGCTCCAGATGCTGTTCCGCTTCCTTGCGTTCGGTGATGTCGACCACGCTGGTGACGAAACAGGGTTCGCCGTCGATCACGATCGGGCGCGTGGATAGCAGCGCGCTGCGGATCGCGCCGTCACCGCGGCGGAGCCGGCATTCGAAATTGTCGATCACCTCGCCGCGCTGGAGTCGATGAAATAGTTCGTCGCGGGATGGCAGGTCGATATAGGTCCGGTCGACATTGTCGAGAGTTACCTCCTGCCCGGCCGCATAGCCTTCGGTGGCGGCGCGATTCATCCGCAGGACGCTGCCGTCGCGGCGCGTGACCAGCAGCGGCAGAGGCACGGCCATGAACATGCGCTCCAGCGTGTCGCGGCTGTCGGCGAGCGCCGCCTGCGCGGCACGGGCAAGCCGCCCCGCCGTCCATTCCTGCCGTTGCAGCCGGTTGTTGCGGGCGATCGCCAGCCACATGCCGCAATGGAGCATCAGCATCGCCAGGATCATGCCGAGCATGGTGCGGGAGGCGGGAGCCGGCGCGAGATAGCCGATCAGCAGCGCGGCGCCGCATCCGAGACCGCCGCCGACATTGCCGCGGAAACTGGTCGGCACGACCAGATAGAAGACCAGCGGCAGCATCACCAGCACGAACAGGGCGATGTCGCTGCGGGAACTGACGAGGAAGGCCACGCCGATTGCCGTCACCACTTGCCAGGCGAAGCAGATTCGTTCGACTGCGGGAAAACTTGTCATGCGGCGGCAGAGCCACAGGCAGGCAAGCGACCACAGGACGACCGAGACGCGCGCGGGCACGGCGATCCAGAAATGCGGCGTACCGGCGAAGCGCCAGTCGCTCAGCAGGAACAGGCCGTTGAGAAGGGCCGACAACAGGAACAAAAGACGCGCATGGCGACGATATTCGGGCAGCCGTTCGGCCTGAAAGGCCGATTCCCTAGCGGGGTCGCGAAACTCGCCGGTGAAGGGGGATAATAAGGTCACGTTTCGCCCATGCTGCGCCGGGGCGAGAGGGTAAAACAGTTACAGTTACCAATTCCCTAACCTTTTGAAATGACGTAGAGCATCGGTCGCTGGAGGCGGGTGCACGGTCGCCACCTTGACCCCTGGCCCGCGCATCGCTATAGCGCCGCTCGCCCAGCGGCCTGCCGTGCGAAGACTCGTCTCCATCGCGTCCTGTTGGCTGAGCAACATTAGAGCTGAACATTGCCGGGTGCTCTTGTGGCTCCAGGGGATATTCATCCCCGGGGCCTTTGCCGTTTTGGACATGCATATGTCCGGGCGGCATGGAACACGGGAATGATCCGGTAAAGTAACTGAAAAAGGTGAAGGGCTTCATGCCAACAATCAACCAGCTGGTCCGCAAGGGCCGCGAGCTGCAGAAGACCAAGTCGAAGGTCCCTGCAATGGATGCGAACCCGCAGAAGCGCGGCGTTTGCACCCGCGTCTACACGACGACCCCGAAGAAGCCGAACTCGGCTCTCCGCAAGGTGGCGAAGGTGCGTCTGGTCAACCAGCGCGAAGTCATCACCTATATTCCGGGTGAAGGTCACAATCTTCAGGAGCACAGCGTCGTGCTGATCCGTGGCGGCCGCGTGCGCGACCTTCCCGGTGTGCGCTACCATGTGCTGCGCGGCGTTCTGGATACCCAGGGCGTCAAGGACCGTAAGCAGAGCCGTTCGAAGTACGGCGCGAAGCGTCCGAAGTAAGAAGGGGAGACCAGAAATATGTCACGTCGTCGTCGCCCCGAAAAGCGCGTCATCCTGCCGGATCCCAAGTTCGGCGATATCGTGCTGTCGAAGTTCATGAACAGCATCATGCAGGACGGCAAGAAGGCCGTTGCTGAATCGATCGTCTATGGCGCTCTCGAAACCGTCGAGACCCGCGCCAAGAAGGATCCGATCGGCATGTTCCACGATGCGCTGAACAATGTGAAGCCGGGCATCGAGGTCCGCAGCCGCCGCGTCGGCGGTGCGACCTACCAGGTCCCCGTCGAAGTGCGCCCCGAGCGCGCCCAGGCGCTGGCCATCCGCTGGCTGATCACCGCCGCGCGGAACCGCAGCGAAACCACGATGGCCGCCCGCCTGTCGGGTGAGCTGCTGGATGCCGCCAACAACCGCGGCAATGCCGTGAAGAAGCGCGAAGACACGCACCGCATGGCGGAAGCGAACCGCGCCTTCTCGCACTATCGCTGGTAAAAAGGGCAAGCGGGCGCCGCGAGGTGCCCGCTTTGTTATCTGGCACTTGAATCGGTCCGTTCGCCGGGGGTCTACCCATGGCGGACGGATTGGTTTAGGGGCCACGCGCAGAATAAACGAATCCCCAACCGCCGGCGCACCGGCAACGGAGAAGCATCATGGCCCGCAGCCATCCGCTCGAACGCTATCGCAATTTTGGTATCATGGCGCATATCGACGCCGGCAAGACCACGACGACCGAGCGTATCCTTTACTATACCGGCAAGTCCTACAAGATCGGCGAAGTCCATGACGGCGCCGCCACCATGGACTGGATGGAGCAGGAGCAGGAGCGTGGTATCACCATCACGTCGGCTGCGACGACCTGTTTCTGGAACGACCACCGCCTGAACATCATCGACACTCCCGGCCACGTCGACTTCACCATCGAAGTCGAGCGTTCGCTGCGCGTGCTCGACGGCGCGGTCGCCGCATTCGACGGCGTGGCGGGCGTGGAACCGCAGTCGGAAACCGTATGGCGCCAGGCGGACAAGTATAAGGTGCCGCGGATGTGCTTCATCAACAAGCTCGACCGCACCGGCGCCAACTTCTATTATTGCGTGCAGACGATCATCGATCGCCTGGGCGCGACCCCGGCCGTCCTGTATCTGCCCATCGGCGCCGAATCGGATTTCAAGGGCCTGGTCGATCTGGTCGAGAACCGCGCCATCATCTGGAAGGATGAGAATCTGGGCGCCGAATTCTCCTATGAAGAGATTCCCGCCGACCTCGCCGACAAGGCCGCCGAATATCGCGAAAAGCTGATCGAGCTGGCCGTCGAGCAGGACGATGCCGCGATGGAAGCCTATCTGGAAGGCAATCTGCCCGACGTCGCGACCCTCAAGAAGTTGATCCGCAAGGGCACGCTGGGCCACGCCTTCGTGCCGGTGCTGTGCGGTTCGGCATTCAAGAACAAGGGTGTTCAGCCGCTGCTCGACGCCGTTGTCGATTATCTGCCGAGCCCGCTCGACATCGAAGACGTCCAGGGCGTCAAGATGGACGGCGAGACGCCGGACAGCCGTCCGACCAGTGACGATGCGCCGTTCGCAGGCCTGGCATTCAAGATCATGAACGACCCGTTCGTCGGCTCGCTCACCTTCCTGCGCGTCTATTCGGGCACGCTGACCAAGGGCACCTATCTGAACTCGGTCAAGGACAAGAAGGAAAAGATCGGCCGTATGCTGCTGATGCATGCGAACAGCCGTGAGGACATCGACACCGCCTATGCCGGCGACATCGTCGCGCTGGCCGGCATGAAGGAAACCACCACCGGTGATACGCTGTGCGCCGAGCGCCAGCCGATCATTCTGGAGCGGATGGAATTCCCCGAGCCGGTCATCGAACTGTCGGTGGAGCCCAAGACCAAGGCCGACCAGGAAAAGATGGGCGTCGCGCTCAACCGCCTGGCCGCGGAGGATCCGTCCTTCCGTGTGTCCACCGATCACGAATCGGGCCAGACCATCATCAAGGGCATGGGCGAACTTCACCTCGAAATCCTCGTCGACCGCATGAAGCGCGAGTTCAAGGTCGAGGCGAATGTCGGTGCGCCGCAGGTGGCCTATCGCGAATATCTCGCGAAGCCGGTCGACATCGACTACACCCATAAGAAGCAGTCGGGCGGCACCGGCCAGTTCGGTCGCATCAAGGTGAAGATCACGCCGGGCGAGCGCGGCGCGGGCATCATCTTCAAGGATGAGATCAAGGGCGGTAATATTCCCAAGGAATATATCCCGGCGATCGAAAAGGGTATGCGCGAAACCGCGGCCACCGGCTCGCTCATCGGCTTCCCGATCATCGACTTCGAAATCCTGCTGTACGACGGCGCCTATCACGACGTCGACTCGTCGGCGCTGGCGTTCGAAATCACCGGTCGCGCCGCAATGCGCGAAGCGGCGCAGAAGTCGGGCATCAAGCTGCTCGAACCGGTCATGAAGGTCGAAGTCGTGACCCCGGAAGAATATCTGGGCGACGTGATCGGCGACATGAACAGCCGTCGGGGCCAGATCCAGGGCACCGACAGCCGCGGCAACGCGCAGGTGGTCGAGGCGATGGTCCCGCTGGCCAACATGTTCGGCTATGTGAACTCGCTGCGCTCCTTTACCCAGGGCCGTGCGAACTACTCGATGATCTTCTCGCACTATGACGAAGTGCCGCAGAATGTGGCGGACGAAGTCAAGGCGAAGATGGCCTGACGGTTTTCCTTGGCCGACCTGTGGAAACGGGTCGGTTAGGGGCTGGTAATATCGAAATTTGCTGCTATGGACGCGCCTTCGCAAGGCGCGGCCGAGCGGTCAAACCACATCGGATTTGATTAGAAGGTAGGAAAAAATGGCTAAGGCTAAGTTTGAGCGGAACAAGCCGCACTGCAATATCGGCACGATCGGTCACGTCGACCATGGCAAGACCTCGCTGACCGCCGCCATCACCAAGGTCCTCGCCGAAACCGGCGGCGCGACCTTCGTCGACTATGCCAACATCGACAAGGCGCCCGAAGAGCGCGAGCGCGGCATCACCATTTCGACCGCCCACGTCGAATATGAGACCGAAGCCCGTCACTACGCGCACGTCGACTGCCCGGGTCACGCTGACTATGTCAAGAACATGATCACCGGCGCCGCCCAGATGGACGGCGCGATCCTGGTCGTGTCGGCCACCGACGGCCCGATGCCGCAGACCCGCGAGCAC
Source organism: Sphingobium sp. WR1 (assembly GCF_059693745.1). NCBI lineage: Bacteria > Pseudomonadati > Pseudomonadota > Alphaproteobacteria > Sphingomonadales > Sphingobiaceae > Sphingobium > Sphingobium sp. WR1. The sequence goes on from NZ_JCATID010000003.1 coordinate 233,978, forward strand.
ATCCTGCTCGCCCGCCAGGTCGGCGTGCCGCAGCTCGTCGTGTTCATGAACAAGGTTGACCTCGTCGACGATCCGGAAATCCTGGAACTGGTCGAGCTGGAAATCCGCGAACTGCTGAGCAGCTACGACTTCGACGGCGACAACATCCCCGTCATCCCCGGCTCGGCCGTGAAGGCGCTGGACGGTTCGAACGACGAAATCGGCAAGCAGGCTGTCCTGAAGCTGATGGCTGCCGTCGACGAATTCATCCCCCAGCCGGAGCGTCCGGTCGACAAGGCGTTCCTGATGCCGATCGAAGACGTGTTCTCGATCTCGGGTCGCGGCACCGTCGTCACCGGCCGTGTCGAAACCGGCATCATCAAGGTTGGTGAAGAAGTCGAGATCGTCGGTCTGAAGCCGACCGCCAAGACCACCGTCACCGGCGTCGAAATGTTCCGCAAGCTGCTCGACGAAGGTCGCGCGGGCGACAACATCGGTGCCCTGGTTCGTGGCACGAAGCGTGAAGAAGTCGAGCGTGGTCAGGTTCTGGCGAAGCCGGGCACCATCACCCCGCACACCGAGTTCGACGCTGAAGTCTACGTCCTGTCGAAGGAAGAAGGCGGCCGTCACACCCCGTTCTTCGCGAACTATCGTCCGCAGTTCTACTTCCGCACCACCGACGTGACCGGCGAAGTGATCCTCCCCGAGGGCACCGAGATGGTCATGCCTGGCGACAATGTGAAGCTCGGCGTCAAGCTGATCGCTCCGATCGCGATGGACTCGGGCCTGCGCTTCGCGATCCGCGAAGGCGGTCGTACCGTCGGCGCAGGGGTTGTCGGCACGATCTCGAAGTAATATAGGACCGCAGCGGCGCGGATCGCCTGATTCGCGCCGCTGAGGATTTTTTGCCGCCCCGGATCGCCTTTCTCCGGCTCGCATGAGCTAGAAGGGCAATTTGCGGGGCGGATATTTTTTTTGTTGGCGCATTTTCACAAGTCATCGGCTGCTCCGGTTGATTTTTGAAAATGTTCTAAGTTTTTGGCTCTTTCGCATCGGTACAGGAACAATGGACAGCAACATCCGTATTCGTCTCAAGGCGTTCGATCATCGCGTGCTCGATCAGGCGACTGGCGACATCGCCGACACCGCCCGCCGCACCGGCGCCCTTATCCGCGGTCCGATTCCTCTTCCGACGCGCATCGAAAAGTTCACGGTCAACCGTGGTCCGCACATCGACAAGAAGTCGCGCGAGCAGTTCGAAGTCCGCACCTACAAGCGTATGCTTGACATTGTGCAGCCGACGCCGCAGACGGTCGACGCGCTGATGAAGCTGGACCTGGCTGCCGGCGTGAACGTCGAAATCAAGCTGGCCTAAGCCGGCAAGTCCCCGCTTTCCGAATGGAGGGCAGGGTATCGGGCATTCCGCCGCTCTACTTTAGGGGGTCGGAAGCTCAAACGACACAAGGGATACCGCACGGCCCTCCGGTGAACCGGAAAGGCGCGTGGTCCTGGTCCCCCGTCGCTGGTCCCGGTGAGGGGTCGGCATCCAACCCGGACGGGGTGATCTATATTTTGGGTTGGGCCGCGAAGGAGAGATCCTGAGCGGTTTTTTCGTTGGATACGCCCGCTGCTAAGGTGGGCCTCTATGGGAGTAATCAGTGATGCGCACAGGCGTGATCGCTAAGAAAGTCGGGATGACCCGTCTGTTCCAGGAGGACGGACGTCATATTCCCGTTACGGTTCTGGCCCTTGAGGGCAATCAGGTCGTGGCTCGCAAGGAAGTTGAGCGTGACGGTTATGTCGCGGTTCAGCTTGGTGCGGGCGTCGCGAAGGTCAAGAATGTCGCCAAGCCGCAGCGCGGCCACTTCGCCAAGGCGGAAGTGGAGCCGAAAGCGCGCCTGGTCGAATTCCGTGTCGCCGAGGATGCGCTCCTCGATGTCGGCGCCGAGATCGCGGCCGATCATTTCATCGCCGGCCAGCTGGTTGACGTCGCCGGTCACACCCAGGGTAAGGGTTTCGCCGGCGCCATGAAGCGCTGGGGCTTCGGCGGTATGCGCGCCACCCACGGCGTGTCGATCAGCCACCGTGCCCATGGTTCGACCGGTAATCGCCAGGATCCGGGTCGCGTCTTCAAGAACAAGAAGATGGCCGGCCACATGGGCGACCGCGAGCGGACCCAGCAGAACCTCGAAATCGTCCGCACGGACGTCGAGCGTGGCCTGCTGTTCGTCAAGGGTTCGGTTCCGGGTGCCAAGGGCACCTGGCTGACCGTGTGTGACGCCGTCAAGGTGAAGCGCCCCGCCGACGTTCCCTATCCCGCCAGCCTGAAGGCTGCCGCGAACAGCAACAATGCTCCGGCCGAGACGCCCGCTGAAGACGCGGCCGCTCCCGAAGCGACCGAAGGCCAGGAGGGCTAAACCATGAAGGTCAATGTACAGACCCTCGACGCGCAGGCGGCTGGCGAGCTGGAGCTGAACGATGCCGTGTTCGGTGTCGAGCCCCGCACCGACATCCTGCATCGCGTCGTCACCTGGCAGCTGGAAAAGCGTCGTGCCCCGGCCCGCGCCACCCGCGAGCGTTCGGACGTTGCCCGCACCGGCAAGAAGTTCGGTCGCCAGAAGGGCGGCGGTACGGCTCGTCACGGCGATCGCAAGGCGCCCGTGTTCATCGGCGGTGGTAAGGCTCATGGTGCTCGCGCCCGTGACTTCGGCCACGACCTGAACAAGAAGGTTCGCGCGCTCGGCCTGAAGATGGCCCTGTCGGCCAAGGCCAAGGACGGTTCGCTGATCGTTCTGGACAGCTTCGACGTGGCCGAAGGCAAGACCAAGAATCTGGTCGCGCACCTTGCCAAGCTGAACCTGAACAAGGCGCTGTTCATCGACGGCGATGCCGTGAACGTCAGCTTCGCGAAGGCGTCGGCCAACATCATCGGCGTGAACCTGCTGCCGGCCGTTGGCGCCAACGTCTACGACATCCTGAAGGCCGACTCGCTGGTGCTCACCCGCGCCGCGGTCGAAAAGCTGGAGGCCCGTTTCAATGGCTAAGAAAGAAGCCGCGACCGTGGACAACCGTCATTTCGATGTCGTTGTCGCGCCGGTCATCACCGAGAAGTCGACCCTTCTCTCCGAGAACAACGCCGTTGTCTTCAAGGTTGCTGGCGATGCCACCAAGCCTGAGATCAAGGCGGCTGTCGAGGCGCTGTTCGGCGTGTCCGTGAAGGCGGTCAATACGCTGGTGCAGAAGGGCAAGGTCAAGCGCTGGAAGGGCAAGCCCTACAAGCGTTCGGACGTGAAGAAGGCGATCGTGACGCTTACTGCCGACAGTAAGCCCATCGACGTCACCACCGGTATTTGAGGCGGGATAGATGGCACTCAAGCACTATAACCCGACGAGCCCGGCCCAGCGTGGCCTGATCCTCGTCGACCGCAGCGGCCTGCACAAGGGCAAGCCCGTCAAGGCGCTGACCGAAGGCAAGCGCAAGACCGGTGGCCGCAACAACAAGGGCCATGTGACCTCGCGCGGCATCGCGGGCGGTCACAAGCAGCGTTACCGCATCATCGACTTCAAGCGTCGCCTGTGGGACGTCGAAGGCACGGTCGAGCGTCTGGAATATGACCCCAACCGCACCGCTTTCATCGCGCTGGTCAACTATCCCGACGGCACCCAGGCCTATATCCTGGCGCCGCAGCGTCTGGCGCCCGGCGACAAGGTCGTCGCGGGCAAGAAGACCGACGTGAAGCCGGGCAACGCGATGGAACTCGGCCAGATGCCGGTCGGCACCATCATCCACAATATCGAGATGAAGCCCGGCAAGGGCGGTCAGCTCTGCCGTTCGGCGGGCACCTATGCCCAGCTGGTCGGTCGCGATCGTGGCATGGTGATGGTCCGCTTGTCGTCGGGCGAGCAGCGCTACATCCGTTCGGACTGCATGGGCACCGTCGGTGCCGTGTCGAACCCGGACAACGCCAACACCAACCTTGCCAAGGCCGGCCGTAACCGCTGGCTCGGCAAGCGTCCGCTGACGCGCGGTGTGGCGAAGAACCCGGTCGACCACCCGCATGGTGGTGGTGAAGGCCGGACCTCGGGCGGCCGTCATCCGGTCACGCCCTGGGGCAAGCCGACCAAGGGTGCGCGCACCCGCCACAACAAGGCGACGGACAAGTTCATCATCCGTAGCCGCCACGCGAAGAAGAAGAGGTAAGCGAGATGGCTCGTTCCGTCTGGAAAGGTCCGTTCGTGGACCTCAGCCTTCTGAAGAAGGCGGAAACGGCGCAGGACGCCGGTGGCCGTGCTGGCCCGATCAAGACCTGGTCGCGTCGGTCCACCATCCTGCCGCAGTTCGTTGGCCTGACGTTCAACGTCTATAATGGCCGCAAGCATGTTCCGGTCCTCGTGAACGAGGAAATGGTGGGTCACAAGCTGGGCGAATTCGCCCCGACCCGCTACTTCCCCGGCCACGCTGCCGACAAGAAGGGCAAGCGCTAATGAGCAAGGAAAAGGCTCCCCGTCGCGTCGCCGACAATGAGGCGCTGGCCGTCGGCACGCAGATCCGTGGTTCGGCCCAGAAGCTGAACCTGGTCGCCACGCTCATCCGCGGCCGCAAGGTCGAGGACGCGCTGAACATCCTCGCCTTCTCGAAGAAGGCGATGGCGGTCGACGTGCGCAAGGTGCTGGCTTCGGCCATCGCCAATGCGGAAAACAATCACAATCTGGACGTCGACGCGCTGGTCGTCGCGGAAGCATCGGTGGGCAAGAGCTTCACCCTGAAGCGCTTCCACGCTCGCGGCCGCGGCAAGTCGACCCGGATCCTGAAGCCCTTCAGCCGCGTGCGCATCGTCGTGCGTGAAGCTGCTGAAGAAGCGGAGGCGTAAGACTATGGGTCACAAGAGCAATCCGATCGGTCTGCGTCTGCAGATCAACCGCACCTGGGACAGCCGCTGGTTCGCGGAAGGCGCCGACTATGGCCGCCTGCTGCTGGAGGATCTGAAGATCCGCCAGTATATCATGAAGAACCTGCCGCAGGCCGCGATCTCGAAGGTCGTGATCGAGCGTCCCGCCAAGCTGTGCCGCGTGTCGATCTACGCTGCCCGTCCCGGTGTCATCATCGGCAAGAAGGGCGCGGACATCGAGAAGCTGCGCAAGAAGCTGGGCAGCCTGACCTCTTCGGACGTCAGCCTGAACATCGTCGAGATCCGCAAGCCGGAAATCGACTCCAAGCTCGTTGCGCAGGGCATCGCCGACCAGCTGGAACGCCGCGTCGCCTTCCGCCGCGCCATGAAGCGCGCGGTGCAGTCGGCCCTGCGTCTGGGCGCCGAAGGCATCAAGATCACCTGCGGCGGCCGTCTGGGCGGCGCGGAGATCGCGCGCGTGGAATGGTATCGCGAAGGCCGCGTTCCGCTGCACACGCTGCGTGCGAACGTCGACTATGCCGAAGCCGAAGCCCACACCGCCTATGGCGTGTGCGGCATCAAGGTCTGGATCTTCAAGGGCGAAATCCTTGGTCATGATCCGATGGCCACCGACCGGCTGATGCTGGAGGCTCAGACCTCCGGCGTGCGCCCGGCGCGCTGAAGATAAGAAGGTAATAGCGTCATGCTGCAACCGAAGAAAATGAAGTTCCGCAAGGCCTTCAAGGGCCGGATCAAGGGCGACGCCAAGGGCGGTTCGGCTCTGAATTTCGGTTCCTACGGCCTCAAGGCTCTGGAACCCGAGCGCGTCACCGCACGTCAGATCGAAGCGGCCCGCCGCGCGATCACCCGCCACATTCGCCGTCAGGGCCGTCTGTGGATCCGCGTGTTCCCCGACGTGCCGGTTTCGAAGAAGCCTGCCGAAGTCCGTCAGGGCAAGGGCAAGGGTTCGGTCGAATATTGGGCTGCCCGCGTCAAGCCGGGCCGCATCCTGTTCGAACTGGACGGCGTACCCGGTCCGCTCGCAGCAGAGGCCTTCTCGCGCGCCGCGATGAAGCTGCCCATCAAGACGAAGGTCGTTGCCCGCCTCGGCGACACCTCGCACCTGGAGGGTTAAGCCGTGGCGAACGTCGCAGACCTCAAGACCAAGACGGACGACGAACTGTCGACCGAACTCAACAACCTGAAGCGCGAGCAGTTCAACCTGCGTTTCCAGGCGGCCACCAATCAGCTGGAAAAGCCCAGCCGGGTGCGTGAAGTCCGCCGGTCGATCGCGCAGATCAAGACCCTTCAGTCCGAGCGTTCGCGCTCGGCTGCGAAGTAAGAAGGAAATCACACGATGCCCAAGCGCGTGCTGACGGGAACGGTGGTTTCCGACAAGACCGACAAGACGGTTGTGGTTCGGGTGGAGCGCAAGGTGAAACATGCGCTCTACGGCAAGATCATCCGTCTGTCGAAGAAGTATCATGCCCATGACGAGGGCAATGTCTACAAGGAAGGCGAAACGGTCCGCATCGAAGAGACCGCTCCGATTTCCAAGCTCAAGACCTGGAAGGTCATCGAGCGCGTGGACACCCACAAGTCGCCGGAAACGGCGGCCTGAGGGAGGCTCGCTGAGCCTTTGACCTAAAAATGCGGCGCGGGGCTGGCCTTTTCCTTTCGGAAAGGGTACAGGCCCGCGCTTCGCGTAGAGTCAAAGGCTCGTTGGTGAGTCTCTATGCACTTGAATTCGGAACCGCCGGGAATTGTCCCGGTAGGCCAAATAAGAAGGAACCGGATCCATGATCCAGATGCAATCCAATCTTGACGTCGCTGACAACAGCGGCGCCAAGCGCGTCCAGTGCATCAAGGTGCTGGGCGGCTCGAAGCGTCGCTTCGCGAGCGTGGGCGACATCATCGTCGTCTCGATCAAGGAAGCTGCGCCTCGTGGCAAGGTGAAGAAGGGTGACGTGCATCGTGCCGTCATCGTGCGCACCGCCAAGGACGTGCGTCGCGCTGATGGCAGCGTGATTCGCTTCGACGGCAATGCCGCTGTGCTCATCAATAAGAACGAGGAGCCGATCGGCACCCGTATCTTTGGCCCGGTCGTTCGCGAACTGCGCGCCAAGAAGCACATGAAGATCATCTCGCTTGCGCCTGAGGTGCTGTAATGAGCGCTGCCAAGATCAAGAAGGGCGACAAGATCGTCGTCCTGGCCGGCAAGGACAAGGGCCGTACCGGCGCCGTCCTTCAGGTGCTGCCGAAGGAGGACAAGGTCCTCGTCGAAGGCATCAACGTCCATGCGCGTCACCGCAAGCCCGATCAGGCCAACCCGCAGGGTGGCATCGATCGCAAGCCTGCGCCGCTGCACATTTCGAACGTCGCTGTCGCCGACAAGGATGGCAAGCCGACCCGCGTCCGTTTCGAGGACCGCGACGGCAAGAAGGTCCGCGTCGCCGTCAAGTCCGGTGAGGTGCTGTAATGAGCGACAAATATATCCCGCGCTCGAAGGCGCTCTATGACGCCGAAATCGCCAAGGCGATGACCGAGAAGTTCGGTTACAAGAACGTCATGGAAGTCCCCAAGATCGAAAAGATCACGCTCAACATGGGCGTGGGCGAAGCGACCCAGGACAAGAAGAAGGTCACGCAGGCCGCCGAGGAAATGGAGCTGATCGCAGGGCAAAAGCCGGTCATCACCAAGGCTCGCAAGTCGATCGCGCAGTTCAAGCTGCGTGAAGGCATGCCGATCGGCGCCAAGGTCACGCTGCGCCGCGAGCGCATGTATGAATTTCTGGACCGCCTGATCAACATCGCTCTGCCGCGCGTTCGCGACTTTCGTGGTCTGAACCCCAAGAGCTTCGATGGTCGTGGCAACTACGCCTTTGGCATCAAGGAACAGCTGATCTTCCCGGAGATCAGCTACGACAAGATCGACAAGGTGCGTGGCATGGACATCATCGTGACCACCACGGCGAAGACGGACGATGAAGCGCGCGAACTGCTGCGCCTCTTCGGCTTCCCCTTCCCGCTCGAAGAGAAGCAGGCGGCCTAAGCGGCCCCGCTTCTCTCCCAAACGCTTAAGCTAAGGAAGAGAACTTAAGTCATGGCGAAACTGAGTTCGATCAACAAGAACGAGCGCCGCAAGAAGCTGGTGAAGAAATATGCCGGCCGCTATGCGAAGCTCAAGGCGATCGCGAATGATACCGCGGCCGACGACAGCGATCGTCTGATCGCGCGTCTGAAGATGGCGGAGATCCCGCGCAACGGCAATCCGACCCGTATTCGGAACCGTTGCGAGCTGACGGGCCGTCCCCGCGCTTACTACCGCAAATTCCGTCTCTGCCGCGTGCAGCTGCGTGATCTGGCCAACAAGGGCCTGATCCCCGGCGTCACCAAGTCGAGCTGGTAAGGATCATTTGAGATGGCATTGACCGATCCCCTGGGTGATATGCTCACCCGCATCCGCAACGGGCAGCAGGCGAAGAAGGACAGCGTTGTGTCCCCCGCCTCGAAGCTGCGCGCCCGCGTGCTCGACGTGCTGCAGCGCGAAGGTTATATCCGTGGCTATTCCGAGGAAGCCCTCGGCAAGCACCCCGGCCTGCGCATCGAGCTGAAATATTTCGAGGGCCAGCCGGCGATCAAGCATGTCGCCCGCGTGTCCAAGCCCGGCCGCCGCGTCTATTCGGGTTCCAAGGAACTTCCGGTGATCCGCAACGGCCTCGGCATCACCATTGTCTCGACGCCCAAGGGCGTTCTGTCCGACGCCGAAGCGCGTGAACAGAATGTCGGCGGCGAAGTGCTGGCGGAGGTGTTCTGATGAGCCGCACTGGTAAGAAGCCGGTTGCCGTCCCCGCGGGCGTCACCGCGTCGATCGCCGATGGCGAGCTGTCGGTGAAGGGGCCCAAGGGCACCCTGACCCTGCCGCTGGCCGACGAAGTCACCTACAGCATCGAAGACGGTGTGATCGCGGTGAAGCCTGCCAACGACAGCAAGCGCGCCCGCGCTTTCTGGGGTATGCAGCGCACCCTGGTCGCGAACCTGATCACCGGCGTGACCGAGGGTTACACCAAGAAGCTGCTCATCACCGGCGTCGGTTATCGTGCGGACGCCAAGGGCAAGGTGCTGAACCTGAAGCTCGGCTATTCGCATGACGTCGACTTCGCGGTGCCCGAAGGCATCGAGATCAAGACCCCGGATAACACCACGGTCGAGATCAGCGGCATCGACAAGCAGAAGGTGGGCCAGGTCGCCGCCGAGATCCGCCGCTGGCGCAAGCCCGAACCCTATAAGGGCAAGGGTATCAAATACGCCGGCGAGTTCATCTTCCGCAAGGAAGGGAAGAAGAAGTAAGATGGCAAAGCTTTCCCTCTTCGCGCGGCGTCGTCGCCGCGTTCGCACCGCGCTCAAGGCTGTTGCAGGCAACAAGCCCCGTCTGAGCGTCCATCGTTCGGGCCAGCATATCTACGCCCAGGTCATCGACGACGTTGCCGGCAAGACCGTCGCATCGGCTTCGACCCTGGACAAGGATGTGGGTTCGAAGGCTCTGGGCAAGACCGGCGCCTCCTCCGAAGCTGCCGCTGATGTTGGCAAGCGCGTCGCCGCCGCGGCGACCGCCGCCGGCGTCACCAAGGTCGTGTTCGACCGTGGTGGCTTCCTGTTCCATGGCCGCGTCAAGGCGCTGGCCGATGCCGCCCGTGAAGGCGGGCTGGAGTTCTGATCATGGCTGACGAAAACACCAACGAAGTCGTCGCGCCCGTCGAGGGCGTCGAGGCTCAGACCGAAGGTCGTGGTCCCGGCCGTGGCCGTGGCAACCGTGGCGGCGGCGATCGCAACCGTGGCGAGCGTGGCGGCCGTGGCCGTCGCGACGACCGTCGCGGCAACCGTGACGAGGAACAGGGCGAAGAGCTGATTGAGAAGCTGGTTCACATCAACCGCGTCTCGAAGACCGTCAAGGGCGGTAAGCGCTTCGGCTTCGCTGCCCTGGTCGTCGTCGGCGACGGCAAGGGCCGTGCGGGCTTCGGCCATGGCAAGGCGCGCGAAGTGCCCGAAGCCATCAGCAAGGCGACCGCTTCGGCCAAGAAGGCGATGGTTCGCGTTCCGCTGAAGGAAGGCCGCACCCTGCACCATGACGGCAAGGGTCATTTCGGCGCGGGCAAGGTGACGGTGCGTTCGGCTCCGGCCGGTACCGGCATCATCGCCGGCGGTCCGATGCGCGCCGTGTTCGAAAGCCTCGGCGTCGCTGACGTCGTGACCAAGTCGAACGGCACGTCGAACCCCTACAACATGATCCGTGCGACCTTCGAGGCGCTGGGCGAACAGACCAGCCCCAAGTCGGTGGCGCAGCGTCGTGGCAAGAAGGTCGCCGACCTTCTGCGTCGCGGTGGCGCCTCGGCCGAAGTCGCGCAGGCAGACGCCGAAGCGATTGCGGAGTAATCGATATGGCCCAAGAAAAAAAGACCATCAAGATCAAGCAGATCGGCTCGCCGATCCGCCGCCCCGAAGCCCAGAAGAAGATTCTGATCGGCCTGGGCCTCGGCAAGATGCATCGCGTGGTGGAGCTGGAAGACACTGCGGAAGTCCGCGGCGCCATCGCCAAGCTGCCCCATATGGTGGCCGTGGTCGACTGACCCCTTTGCCTCTCCCGCTTGCGGGAGAGGCAGTGAGACTTGGGTCCGCGCAGCGGGCCTTAGTCGCAACGGTGAGGGTCGAAGCCCTCTCCAACTTCGGCTAACCAGCACGCTGGTAAGCCTTCATATCCTCTCCCGCCTGCGGGAGAGGATAAGTTTTTTAGCGCGACAAAAGCGAAAGCGAGTGCAGTATGACGAAGCTTAACGAACTCAACGATAATGCCGGCGCCCGCAAGGGCCGGATGCGCGTCGGCCGTGGTATCGGCTCGGGCAAGGGCAAGACCGCCGGTCGCGGCCAGAAGGGTGCGAAGGCGCGTTCGGGCGTCAGCATCAACGGCTTCGAGGGCGGCCAGATGCCGCTCCACATGCGTCTGCCGAAGCGCGGCTTCAACAACATCTTCGCCAAGGATTACGCGATCGTGAACCTGGGTGAAGTGCAGAAGGCGATCGACAGCGGCAAGCTGGACGCCAACGCCACCGTCGACCATGCGGCGCTGAAGGCCGCCAGCCTGGCCCGCGGCGGCAAGGACGGCGTGCGCCTGCTCGCCAAGGGCGAACTGACCGCCAAGGTCAGCTTCCTGGTCGCCGGCGCGTCGAAGGGCGCGGTCGAGGCGGTCGAGAAGACCGGCGGCAAGGTCGAGGTGATCGAGGTCGTTCCGGCGGCCGAGAAGGCCAAGGCGAAGAAGGGCACCGCCCTTGCCGCCAAGAAGGCCGCAGCGAAGGCCTGATCCGGCTTTACAAGTCTTGCAAGCATGACCCCGCTGCCCGATATGGGTCGGCGGGGTCATGTGCATCGGGGGACGCTGTTTGTCGCACAGGCGGCAAATCCCGGTTCGACAGCGCCCCAAGCCCCCGCTAAGGGGGATGCGATTCCGGCTCGGACCTGCTCCGGGCAAGAGTGATTTGAAGGGCAGCCACCATGGCATCGAGAGCCGACCAGCTCGCATCCAATCTCAGCCTGGCGAAATTCAGCCAGGCGACCGACCTCAAGAAGCGCCTGTGGTTTACGCTGGGCGCGCTGATCGTCTTCCGTTTTCTGAGCTTCGTGCCGCTGCCGGGCGTCGATCCGACCGCGCTGTCCACGCTTTACGCGCAGACCAATGGCGGCATTCTTGACATTTTCAACACCTTCTCGGGTGGATCACTGTCGCGCATGAGCCTGATCGCGCTCGGCGTCATGCCCTATATTACCGCGTCGATCGTGGTGCAGCTTGGCGCCTCCCTCTCGCCCAAACTCGCGGCGATCAAGAAGGAAGGCGAAAGCGGCCGCAAGAAGCTGAACCAATATACGCGCTACGGCACGGTCGGCCTGACGGCCGTGCAGGGCTACTTCATCGCGGTCGGCCTCGAAAGCTTCGGCGCCCAGTCGGGCGTGCAGGCGGTGGTCGATCCGGGCCTGCTGTTCCGCCTGACCGCGGTCGTCTCGCTGATCGGCGGCACCATGTTCCTGATGTGGCTGGGCGAGCAGATCACCTCGCGCGGCATCGGCAACGGCGTGTCGCTCATCATCATGGCGGGCATCGTCGCTCAGCTGCCGGTGACATTGAGCAACCTGTTCAAGTCGGGCCGCGAAGGCTCGATCTCGGGCCTGCTGATCATGCTGATCATCGTGCTGGCATTCGGCTTGATCGCGCTGATCTGCTTCATGGAGCGCGCCCAGCGCCGGGTGCTGATCCAATATCCCAAGCGCCAGACGCGCCAGGGCCTGATGCAGGCCGACCGCAGCCATCTGCCGCTCAAGGTCAACACCGCCGGTGTCATCCCGCCGATCTTCGCATCGTCGCTGCTGCTGATGCCGCTCACCATTTCGCAGTTTGCGGGCCAGACGGTCGCGGGCGAGAGCAGGTGGGGCGATTTCGTCCTGTCGCTCAACCAATATCTGTCGCACGGCAGCCCGGTCTATATGGCGCTCTATGGCCTCGGCATCGTCTTCTTCTGCTTCTTCTATACCGCCGTGGTGTTCAACCCGGAGGAGACGGCCGACAATCTGAAGCGCAATGGCGGCTTCATCCCCGGCATCCGTCCGGGCAAGAACACCGAAAATTATCTCGATTATGTGCTGACGCGCATCACCGTTATCGGCGCGGCCTATCTGGCCTTCATCTGCCTGGTGCCGGAATTCGCCATCGCGCGTGCGGGCATTCCCTTCTACCTTGGTGGGACTAGCCTGCTGATCGTCGTCAATGTTACGGTCGACACGGTGACCCAGATTCAGAGTCATCTGCTCGCCCATCAATATGGCGACCTCATCAAGAAGGCGAAGCTGAAGGGTCGTCTGCGCTGAGGGGCGTTTGACGGACTATAGCGCAACGAACAGGGGAGTATGCGCGCAATGAATATCATATTGCTTGGTCCTCCGGGCGCCGGAAAGGGCACGCAGGCGACGCGCCTGGTCGACAGCCGTGGCATGGTGCAACTGTCCACGGGCGACATGCTGCGCGCCGCGGTGAAGGCCGGGACGCCGATCGGGCTCAAGGCAAAGACCGTCATGGAAGCGGGCGAACTGGTGTCCGACGAGATCGTGTCGGGGATCATCGGCGAAGCGCTCGATGGGCTGGCGCCCGAAACCGGCGTGATCTTCGACGGCTATCCGCGGACCGAGGCGCAGGCCCATTCGCTCGACACCATCCTGGGCGATCGCAATCGCACGCTGGATCATGTGATCGAACTGGATGTGGACGAGGATGCGCTGGTCGAGCGCATCACCGGTCGTTTCACCTGCGCAACCTGCGGCGAAGGCTATCATGACAGCTTCAAGCAGCCGAAAGTCGAGGGCGAGTGCGACAAATGCCATGGGCATGAGTTCAAGCGCCGGCCCGACGACAATGAGGAAACGGTGCGCACCCGCATGGGCGAATATCGCGCCAAGACCGCGCCGATCCTGCCGATCTATGATGCGCGCGGCATCGTGTCGCGGGTCGACGGCATGGCGGACATGGACGATGTGACCAGCGCCATCGCTGCCATATTGGACGGCGGCGCGGCCTGAGCTATTCTGTCTCCCGGAAAGAGGGGTAGGCGGATATGCGCATTTACGGATTACTGGCATGGGCTGGTGCGGCGATGGCCGCGCCGGCCCATGCTGCTGTCACGGGCAGCAGTGAGGCGGGATTCGCGACCGAGCGCAGTGTCGAGATCGCCGCGAGCGCCGAGGCGGTTTATAGCCTGCTGACGGCGCCCGGCCGTTGGTGGAACGACGGCCATACCTATAGCGGCGATTCGGCCAATATGACGATCGATGCGCGAGCCGGCGGCTGTTTCTGTGAGACGATCCCGGCCAAGGCGGGACCGGGCGGCTCGATCGAGCATGGGCGGGTGATCTATGCCATGCCCGGCAAGCAATTGCGTCTTGCCGGCGCGCTGGGACCACTCCAGACCGAAGCGGTGGTGGGGACGCTGGATTTCGCGATCACCCCGACCGGAAAGGGCGTGAAGGTTGTCATGACCTATGTGGTCGGCGGCTATCTGCGCGGCGGCGCGGCCAAACTGGCGCCGCTGGTGGACCAGGTTCTGGGCGAGCAATTGGCCGGGCTGAAACAGGCGGCCGAATCGGGCGCGCGCTGATCGCGGCGATCGGGCGACAGAACTCGTGTGCTTCTGTCTCAATTTGGCAAAGAAATAGCAAAAAACCTTGTTTCGACGGGCTTTGTTAACCATGATCTGAGCAGATTCATTGCTGCGCTGTTGCTATGGAGGAGCATGGCTGGAACGCCGCTTGCCCGTGGCCGCTTGACGGAATTGGACGCATTGCGGGGCATCGGCGCCCTGTGCGTGCTGATCTTCCACTATTCCACGCGCTTCCATGAATTGTTTCCGCAGGCGGCGCATGTGCCCTTCAGCTTTCCCGGCGGCAATTACCGCGTGCTGTTGTTCTTCACCATTTCGGGCTTCGCGATCTTCTTCACCCTGGATCGCATAGCGACAGTGGCCGATTTCGTGGTCAACCGTTTCGCCCGGCTCTATCCCGCCTATCTGGTCGCGATGTTGTTGACGCTCTCGATCGAATATCTTGCGCAGGCGACGCAATTGCTGATCGGGCCGGTGGCGATCCTCGCCAATTTCACCATGCTGCAGGGCTTCGCCTTCCTGCCGGAGGTGGACGGCGCCTATTGGACGCTGACGGTGGAGATCGCCTTCTATTTCTGCATGATCGCGATATGGAAATTTGCCGGCATCCGGCGGCTGGAGCCGGTTCTGGCTGTCTGGCTGCTGATCCGCTGGCTCTACTGGGCATGGCCGGACATGCCCGAGCGGATCATCATGCTGCTGGTGCTGCGCTATACGCCCTTCTTCGTCATCGGCATTCTCGCCTATCGCCTGTGGCGCGGGCAGCGCAGCTTATGGCAGCAGGCGCCCTATGCGGCGCTCGCCTTGCTGTCGATCGCTACGATGGAGACATGGGACGTCACCATTGTCGGCTGCGCTCTGCTGCTGGCCTTCGTGGCGTTGATCCACGGACATCTGCGTTTCCTTGCCTGGCATCCGCTAGTCTGGCTGGGCGGGATCAGCTATTCCTTCTACCTGATCCACCAGCATGTCGGTTTCGTTGTCATGCTGGAATGCGCCAAGGCCGGCTACAGCCCCTGGATCGGTTTTGCCGCGGCTTTTCTCGTCGCGTTGCTGTTGGGCACGGGCATCAACCGTCTGGTCGAACGGCCGGCGGGGGAGGCGATATTGGCCTGGTGGAAACGCCGGCGGGATGCACGGGCGTCCGCGCCGGAAGCGGCGCCCAGCCAGACATGAAAAAGGCGCGGCCGTTTCCGACCGCGCCTTCCCGATTTTTCGCCTGCCGCTTTACTGCGCGACCGGGGCCGCCGCCGCCGCATTGGCAGGAAGGCCGCCCATCTGCGTCACCATCTTCGTATAGGCGTCAAGATAAGCGAGCACGATGACCTGGCCGATGTCAGTATTCTGGTAGCCGCCGCCGCCAACTGCGGCGAGGCCGCCCATCCAGCCCAGGCCGCCGCCGCCGCCGAAGCTCAGGTCCGATTTGCGGAAATAACCTTCGGCCATCACCTCTTCCTCGGTGGTGCGGGCATTGACCACCGAAAGCATGACATTGGCCTCGCTCTTCTTGATCGAGATGCCGCCGGCCAGAGCGCCGAGCGTCCGGCCGCCCAGGAAGCCGCCGACCAGCCCGCCCAGCGCGTTGCCGCCGCTATTCTTGTTGGTGGTGACGATGTCGGGCTGAATGAAATAATCCGCAGCCTTGACCTGGCCCTTGCCCAGGTTCGATCCGGCCTGCAATTCGCCCGAATCCGCCATGGCGCGTTCCATGTTGCGGCTGGCCATCGATCGGCCGCGATTGACGATGCCGAAGCAGCCTGACTGCTGCACGAACAGCTTGATGATGGCCTCGGGACTGCCGAGGTTCAATTCGCGCCACCATTGATTGTCCGGCTCGACGATCGCGACGGTGCCGAGCCGCCTGGTGCAGCGGGGAATTTCCATTTGCTTCTTGGCCTGGGCCTGACGGCCCGAGGAACCCTTGTCGGCCGCGAGAGCAGGCGACGTGGCGAGAGCAAGGCAGACCGCGGAGGCGGCCAGCATCTTCAATACACGCATTTCAAGAACCCCGTTCTGTGCTTGATCTAGAGAATGTCGCGCGCCCCGAATATTTTGGCCGCAGTCTATCACAGCGTTATCCCGCTTCCAAGCAAAGGGGCAGATATGACGGGGCTTGTCATCGAGATCACAGAGCGCGCGATCCTGCTGACAGCGCGCGGAATCGCTGCTATCGGGCGCCGATGACCGACCTGTCCCATATCCGTAATTTCTCGATCATCGCGCATATCGACCATGGCAAATCGACCTTGGCCGACCGCCTGATCCAGCGCACCGGTGGCCTGACCGACCGTGAGATGAGCGCACAAGTCCTTGATAATATGGACATCGAAAAGGAGCGCGGGATCACGATCAAGGCGCAGACGGTGCGCCTCGACTATACCGCCAAAAATGGCGAAACCTATGAGCTGAACCTCATGGACACGCCGGGCCATGTCGACTTCGCCTATGAAGTCTCGCGCAGCCTGGCCGCCTGTGAGGGCGCGCTGCTGGTCGTGGACGCCGCGCAGGGCGTGGAAGCGCAGACGCTGGCCAATGTCTATCAATCGATCGAGCATGACCATGAGATCGTGCCGGTGCTGAACAAGATCGACCTGCCCGCCGCCGAGCCGGAGAAGGTGCGGGCGGAAATCGAGGAAGTGATCGGCCTCGACGCATCCGAAGCCGTGCTGGCCAGCGCCAAGTCGGGCATCGGCATCGACGAGATACTCGAAGCCATCGTCGCCAAGATTCCCGCGCCCAAGGGGGATCGCAACGCGCCGCTGGAAGCGATGCTGGTCGACAGCTGGTACGATCCCTATCTGGGCGTCGTCATCCTCGTGCGCGTGGTCAACGGCGTCATCAGGAAGGGGCAGGCGATCAAGTTCATGATCGGCGGCACCGAGCATCTGATCGATCGTGTCGGTTGTATGCGCCCCAAGATCGAGGCGCTGCCCGAACTGGCTGCGGGCGAGATCGGCTTCATCACCGCGCAGATCAAGGAAATCGCGCAGACCCGCGTGGGCGACACCATCACCACGGTCAAGAATGGCGCGGCGAAACCGCTGCCGGGCTTCAAGGAAGTGCAGCCGGTGGTGTTCTGCGGCCTCTTCCCGGTCGATGCCAATGATTTCGAGAAGCTGCGCGAGTCGATCAGCAAGCTGCGCCTCAACGATGCCAGCTTCTCCTTCGAGATGGAGACGTCGGCGGCTTTGGGCTTCGGCTTCCGCTGCGGCTTCCTGGGCCTGCTCCATCTGGAGATCATCCAGGAGCGGCTCAGCCGCGAATATGATCTGGACCTCATCACCACCGCGCCGTCGGTGGTCTATGAGATGCATATGAAGGACGGGACCGTGCGCCATCTGCACAACCCCGCCGACATGCCCGATCCCAACCATATCGAGATGATCGAGGAGCCATGGATCGAGGCGGTGATCTATTGCCCCGATGAATATCTCGGCTCGATCCTGAAGCTCTGTCAGGACCGGCGCGGCATTCAGAAGAATCTGACCTATGTCGGCGGTCGCGCGCAGGTGACATATGAACTGCCGCTCAACGAAGTGGTGTTCGACTTCTACGATCGGCTGAAGTCGATCAGCCGCGGCTATGCCAGCTTCGACTATCACCAGATCGGCACGCGCGAGGGCGATCTCGTCAAGATGAGCATCCTCGTCAACAATGAGCCGGTCGATGCGTTGTCGATGATCGTCCACCGCAGCGCGGCGGAAGCGCGCGGGCGGCATATGTGCGAGCGGTTGAAGGATCTCATCCCCCGCCATCTGTTCAAGATCCCGATCCAGGCGGCGATCGGCGGTAAGGTGATCGCCCGCGAGACGATCGCGGCCATGCGCAAGGACGTGACCGCCAAATGCTATGGCGGCGACATCACCCGCAAGAAGAAGCTGCTGGAGAAGCAGAAGGAAGGCAAGAAGCGGATGCGCGAATATGGCAGCGTGCAGATCCCGCAGGAAGCCTTCATCGCCGCGCTGCGCATGGGCGACGAAAGCTGACACGGCGCCCGCCGGCGGCGGGGCGCCATGTCATCGCATTCAGGTCGACCTCAGATGATGTCGGTTATGGCGAAGGCATCGACGGTCCGAAGTCCGGTCAGGATGACGGCCTGATCGATCGTGCCGTCGCCATTGCCGTCCCAGAACAGCCAGCCGTCGACCGAGCCGGCGACGAACACCGCCTGCGCACCGGATGACCCGCCGAGCGCCTGCGCCGCGGCCAGCCCGTCGGCATAGGCCGAGGAAGCGATCGCCGTTTCGGCATAGCGGCTGGGGTTGCCGACAAAGGCGTCGATGTCCACACGGTCGAACCCGGTCGCGAAATCCGTGATCGTGTCGTTGGAGCCGGCATTGGCCGAGGTGTCGCCGAATACGAACTGGAAGATATCGCCATCTGCGCCGCCGGTGAGGACATCCTTGCCCTTGCCGCCGATCAGCGTGTCCGCACCGGCCTGCCCGCGCAGCGTATCGTTCGAATCGCCACCGTCCAGCCAGTCATTGCCGTTGCCGCCGTCGAGCAGGTCCAACATACCCCCACCAAGCAGCCGGTCGTTGCCTGTGTTGCCGGTCAGCGTGTCGTTATCGTCGCCGCCTTCCAGAATGTCGTCGCCGCCGCCGCCGTCGATCGTGTCGGCGCCGGCAAGGCCCAGGATGCGGTTGGCGGCGCCGTTGCCGGCGATGATATTGGCAAGGACGTTGCCGGTGCCGTCGATCGCCGCGCTGCCCGTCAAGGTCAGCTTCTCGACTTCGTTCGCCAGGACATAGCTGATCGACGCATTGACCAGATCGGTGCCGCCGCCGGATAGTTCGAGCACGACATCGTCGTTGTCGCTGTTTCCGTCATCGGACCAGGCATCGACATAATAGGTGTCGTTGCTGTCGCCGCCTTCCATCCGGTCCGCGCCGGCGCCGCCGTCGATCGAATCGCTGCCGACCCCGCCCTGAAGCCAGTCATTGCCCGCATTGCCGGTCAGGATGTCGGTCCCCGCCCCGCCGATGACGGTGTCGTCGCCGTCGCCGCCCGACAGCGTGTCATTGCCGTTGCCGCCGTCGATCAGGTTCGCGGTCCCGTTGCCATCGATGACATTGTTGAGATCATTGCCCCAGCCCGAAAGGGCGGCGGTGCCGGCGAGGGTCAGATTTTCCACATTGAGCGCCAGACGGTAGCTGACCGATGCGACGACGCGATCCGTGCCTGAACCGGCCGCCTCGATCACCTGATCGTCGTCGGCATCCCAGCCATTGTCCGACCAAGTGTCGACATAATAAACGTCGTTGCCGATGCTGCCGTCCATATAATCGGCGCCGGCGCCGCCATCGATGCTGTCATTGCCGCCCTTGGCATAGATGGTGTCGTTGAGCGCGGTCGTCTGGTAGACGCCCGATGCGGTAGGCGAGAAAGTTTCGTTGGCGCCATTGCCGTTCAGCGTTCGGCCGATTTCGTTGACGTCGGTGATCGTCACGGCAATCGCCTGCTGGTCGGAATAGGTGCCGTCGCTCGCTGCAACGACCACGTCATAGACATTGTTCGTGCCGGCATCGAGCGGATGCTCATAGTCCGGCGCCGCCGCGAAGCGCAGCGCGCCGGTCGCAGCGTCGATCAGGAACAGGGCCGCGTCGGCGCCGCCCACGATGCTGTAGCTGAGCGTCGATCCGTCGGCATCCGTCGCGGCGACGGTCGTGACCGCCGTGCCATTTTCCGCCATGTTGAGGGCCGCGCTCGCGCCGCCGCCATTGGAGGCGATGACGGGCGCATTGTCGTTGCCGTTCGTCACGCTCACCGAAAGCGTCTGGCTCGCCACCGCAACGCCGTCGCTGGCCGCGACCGTGACCAGATAGACATTGTCATGGTTGGCGTCCCCGGCCGCCTCATAATCGGGCGCCGCGCGGAACCGCAGAACGCCGCTATTCGCATCGATCTGGAAGAGCGCCGCATCGGTGCCGCCGGTGATTTGATAGGTGAGCGGGCTGCCATCCGCGTCGGTGGCGCGCACCGTCGTCACGGCCAGAGCATTTTCGATGATGGAGATCGCCGCCGTCGATCCGCCGCCATTGGATGTCAGCACCGGCGCCGTGTCGTTCAGATTGGCGACGGACACCGCCAGCGTCTGCCAGGATGCATTGGTGCCGTCGCTGGCGGCGACCGTGACCTGATAGATATTATTCTGGTCCGCGTCGGCGGGCGCCTCATAATCGGGCGCCGTCCTGAAGCTGAGCGCGCCGGTCAGCGCATTGATCGTGAAGCGGGCGCCGTCCGCGCCGCCGACGATCGCATAGCTGATCGAACCGCCTTCGGGGTCGTTCGCTACGATTGTGGTCGCCGCGACCAGATTTTCATTGACCGTAATCGACGCGTTGCGTCCACCCGTGATCACTGGCGCATTGCCGTCGGCCAGATCGAGGATCGTGATGGCGAGCTGCTGCTGCCCGATCCCGCCGGCCAGATCGTCCGCTCCGACGATCACGTCATAGATATTGTTGCCGTCGGCATCGATTGCATTTTCGAAATCGGGCGGCGTGCGGAAGGTGAGCGCCCCGGTCGTGCCGTCAATGGCGAACAGCGCGGCGTCGGCCCCGCCGAGGATGCGGTAGACGAGCGACTGGCCGACATCGGGATCGGTCGCCAATATGGTCGTGACCGGATCGGTCCCATTTTCGGCCATGCTGATCGCCGCGCTGGCTCCTCCGCCGTTCGATATGATCGTGGGCGGCGTGCTGAGCCGGGTGGCATCGAGCGTTATGTCGACAAAGCGGAAAAACTCGACATTTCGGAGCGTGTCGCCGCCGTCATTGGTTCCCACACGCTGATCGGTCAGCGTGACCGATCCGTCCGCATTGGTGCGCAGGAGATAATCGGCGCGATTACCGGTGAAGACGACCGTATCGACATCGGCGCCGCCATCGATCGTGTCGGTGCCTACGCTGGCCAATATGCTGTCGTCGCCCGCGTCGCCGCTGAGATAGTCGTTGCCGTCGCCGCCATCCAGCATGTCGTTGTTGCCGCCGCCGAACAGTTCGTCATTGCCGCCGCCGCCGAATAGCTGGTCGTCGCCCGCGCCGCCCTGAAGCTTGTCCTTGTTCACATTGCCGGCATCGTCGCCATAGAGGATGTCGTTGCCGCTACCGCCGAGCAGCGAATCGGCGCCGTCGCCGCCGAACAGCTGGTCATTGTCGTCGCCGCCATCGAGCGTGTCGTCGCGCCCGCCGCCATAGATGACGTCGTCGCCGCGTTGACCGTAGAGCGTGTCGTAGCTGCGGCTGCCATCGGCGCCGAAATCGTCGCCATAGATCAGGTCGCTGCCATCGCCGCCATAGACGACGTCGGCGCCGGCAAAGCCCATGATGAAATCGTCGCCCGCTTCCCCGTAGAAGACGTCGGCGCCGGCGCCGCCGACGATCTTGTCATTGCCGTCGCCGGCATAGATTTTCATGTCCTTGGCATAAGCAAGGCCGCCCGGCCCATGTGCCGTCAGATCGACCAGATCGTCGCCACCGCCTAGATATAGGAGCTGGATATTCTGAAAGCCCCCCAGGCCATCGTTGAACGTGCCATTATTATAGGCG
This sequence comes from Sphingobium sp. WR1, assembly GCF_059693745.1. Classification (NCBI taxonomy): domain Bacteria; kingdom Pseudomonadati; phylum Pseudomonadota; class Alphaproteobacteria; order Sphingomonadales; family Sphingobiaceae; genus Sphingobium; species Sphingobium sp. WR1. The sequence goes on from NZ_JCATID010000003.1 coordinate 255,589, forward strand.
ACGAAATCATTGCCGCTGGAGCCGTAGATGGCGTCATATTTGTCGCCGATCACCAGATCGGTCGAGCCATACACGTTCGACCCGGTAAGCTGGAAGATCGTGCCGTTCAACAGGTGCAGCGAGGTGCTCCAGGCGAACGTCGCAAAGGTGACGTCGACCCTGACATTGTTCGGGCTGGTATCCTTGTTGAACAGATAGAAACTGTCCGCCGTGGATGTGCCGGTCAGCGTCTGGCTGCCGAGAATATTATAATAATTTGCCATGAGGTCCTCGCGCCGGTCGGGGAGCGCGGCATAGTCTGCCTCACAAGCAGGGGGGCGTCAGCTTGCCATCAGGATGGTCGGCGCGTCAGAGGAGGTACGGTCCGGTCGCGATAATGTCCTTTGGGACAGCGAGGACGACGGGTGCACTCGGCTCGTCGCAGGCGGACGTCGGGGGGCGGCGGCGCACCGATCGTTCGGGGTCGGCTGGTGATGCCTTGACGGCCGGGCGGCGCCATGTTCAAGTCGCGACGCCCAAGAGCATCGGAGGCGGCGTGAGCGAAACCTGGCTGTATGACGAGCATCCTGCGATGTTTCGCGCGCATCCTTTTCTCTTCATCCTGCTGCTGGTCTCGGTCGTCGGCATTCTGGCGATCGGTATCTGGTGGGTGATGCGCAAAAGCGAGCGACTGGCATTGAGCGAGCGGGAGGTGCTGATGGAACGGGGGCTGCTGTCCAAGCAGCGGACCGAGATCGCGCTGTCGAGCATCCGGTCGGTGCGGATTACACAGAGCCTGGGTCAGCGCATTTTCGGCGTCGGCCATGTGGAGCTGTTCAGCGCCGGGGACTTTGCCGAAATCGCGATCAAGAATATGCCGCGTCCCGACCGCATCCGCGCGATTGCGGCGGCGCGTAACGTGGACCTGTTGCCGCAACGATAGAAGATTTCGTTCAGCCCTTGACTTGGGCGGATTTATTTCAACGATAGCGTAACAATCAGGGGGGTCGTCAGAACACCCGCACCGCAAGAGGACGCCATGTCAGGAACGTCGATCCGCAAAGGGGCGGACGGCGCTGCTAAAGGGGTGTCGCCATGGTGGGCTTGCGAGTGATGCCGTCCTTGCCGGATCTGACGGCCGAGCAGCGTGCGGAGATCCGCCATGCCTGTGGCTTTGCCTGCGTGCGTTGCGGCGTCACCATCTATCGTTATCTGGGACTGCCCGATGGACCGGGCGCGACCCTGCTCTGTCCGACCTGTCACGGGTTGGTCGAGGAAGGACGGCTGACCCCGACTCAGGTGCATAGTTTCCATGCCAATCCGGTGGTGCGCCAACGGCATTTCGCGCGCGATCGACTGCCCTTCTCGGCGGAATTGCCGCAGTTGATCGTCGGCGGATCTCGCATGTTGCGCGACACGCCGATCCCGATCACGCTCGACGGCGAACCCATCCTGCTGTTCGCCCCGCCGCGCCGGACCAATGGCGCCACGCGGATCAGCGTGCGGTTGGGCGGCTCCGATGGCGAGGCGATGCAGATCATCGACGGCAATGAATGGAAGCCGTCCAATGGCAGCTGGCATTTCCTGCTGCGTGGCGACCGCTATTCGATGATGGCGGCGCGGGGGGATGGCCTGTGCGTGCTGCGCATCGTCACGCGCAACCGGATCGCGGTGGAGCATCTGCGCACCACCATCAATGGCCGCCGGCTGGAGATCACGCCAGACTGGCTGGAGATTGACGGCAAGCGCCATGTCGACCGGATCAGCAGCGGGACGCTGATCGGACTGGAGCTTTAGGCGCCTCGTCAGGCAAGGGTGACGAAGATTTCCGCTTCCAGCAGCCAGGCGCCGCCGACCGCGCGCCATTTGGCGGCATAGCTGCCCGCAGCGAGCATCCGACCCGTGTCGGCCGCAACTCCCTCCCATCGGCCTTGCTCCATTGCGATCGGTTCGACCGGGGAGACGGTGACGCTTTCGGTCGTGCGGCTGTAGACCAGCCGGTCGGCGGAGGCGAATTCCCGCTTCCACGCCAGGAGCTGCGCCTTGCGCCCGACAATCACCGCGCTGTCGGAGCCAGTGACGAGGAGCGCGTCGCGCGCCAATAGCGGTTCGATGGCCTTGACGTCGGCCTCGGCCAGCGCGCGATTGAAGGTCGCGCGGGCCAAGCGGATGGCAAGATCGGCAGTGGCGGTCACGGTGTCTGGCTAATCTATCCGCAACGGGCCGATGTGATCAGCATCTGGGCGTCATAGCTGATGGTCAGGCGATCGGGCCGGAAGTCCATGGTCATCGCCATGCCGGGACCACCCCAGCGGAGTGTCTTCGCACCCGACGCCCGGAGCAGTTCCGCGCCGACGTCCGCGCTGGCCTTTTGCCCCGTAAAACGGTCCAGCCCGTCATTCTTGCACGGCCCGTCGGGCGCAGGCGACGCGGTGTCCGGCCCTTGCCCGTTCGCACCCGCGCAGGCGGCGAGGGGCAGGGCGAGCATCGCCGCCATCAGGCCAAAAGCTGCCGTCCGCATCCGCCTTCTCCCTTCATTCGGTCCGTGTCATCTTGAGCCGGCCATTCCTGACCGCGAAGGCAAGCCGGCCTTCGACCAGATCGACCGCGTCGCGGCCGAACTGCTCATAGCGCCAACCTTCCAGAATGGAGAGCCCGTCGCGCACGCCCGCCGCCAGCGCATCGATATCGTCGCTGCGCGCGATCAGCCGCGCCGCCACGTCGATATCGCGCGAGCGGATCTTGAGCAGCAGCTTGAGCAGGTCGGCGACCAGCGCGCCGTCCTTGCCCAGGCCCGGCCGCTTGGGATCGCGCTCGGGCATCTCCTCCTTGCCGAGCGGCTTGTGCGCGGCGAGCGCGCTCATCAGCCGCGCGCCGATATCGTTGGTCCGCCAGGTGGCGGACAGGCCGCGCACCTTGCCCAGATCGTCCTGAGCACGGGGCGGATGGCTGGCGATATCGGCCAGCGTCTCGTCCTTGACGATGCGGCCGCGCGGCAGATTCTTGTCCCGCGCCTCCATTTCGCGCCAGGCGGCCAGCGCCTTCAGTCGGCCGAGCACATCGGCCTTGCGGCTGGCGATGCGGACGCGCTTCCAGGCGTCCTGCGGGTCATTCTCGTAATTGGCGGGATCGCTGATCCGTTCCATTTCCTGATCGAGCCAGTCGCCGCGCCCGGTCTTGCGCAATTCGTCCAGCATCTTGGGGAAGATCTGGATCAGATAGGTGACGTCGCCGATCGCATAGTCGATCTGGCGTTTGTCGAGCGGCCGGCGTGCCCAGTCGGTGAAGCGCGCGCCCTTGTCGAGCTGGACGCCCATCCAGGCGTCGACCAGATTGCCGTAGCCGATCTGTTCGCCCAGCCCCAGCGCCATCGCCGCGATCTGGGTGTCGAACATCGGGTGCGGAGTCTTGCCGGTCAGGTTGTGGACGATCTCGATATCCTGTCCGCCGGCATGGAAGACCTTCAGCACATCCTCATTGTCGACCAGCAGGTCGAGCAGGGGCTTCATGTCCAGGCCCGGCGCCTTGGGATCGATCGCGGCGGCCTCGTTCGGGTCGGCGACCTGCACCAGGCAGAGTTCGGGCCAATAGCTGTTTTCCCGCATGAATTCGGTATCGACGGCGATGTAGGGGGATTTCGCGATGCGGGCGCAGAAATCGGCGAGGGTCTTGCTGTCGGTAATCAGCGGATGAATTTGCATATGGTCTTCGATCTTATTATGGGCTGGCCCGCGTCCGGCGGACTGGTCAATGCTTTGACAGGACCGGCCATAGCGGGGCCGCAACAGTTTGTCATTTCCGTAAAACGAATCTGAAAGATGTAAAACGCCATGCATGTCTATCGCACTCATACCTGTGGCGCCCTGACCTTGGCCGATGTCGGCAATGCGGTGCGGGTGTCCGGCTGGGTGCATCGCAAGCGCGATCATGGCGGCGTGCTGTTCGTCGATCTTCGCGACCATTATGGCATCACGCAGATCGTGGCGAAGGCCGACAGCGACCCGCTTCGTGCGCTGGAAAGCCTGCGCCTTGAGTCGGTGGTGACGATCGAGGGCAAGGTGGTTGCGCGCGCGGCCGAAGCCATCAACCCGAAGATGGCGACCGGCGAGATCGAGATTGTCGCCGACGACGTGACGATCCTGTCCACCGCCGCGGAATTGCCGCTGCCGGTCGCGGGCGAGCAGGACTATCCCGAGGATATCCGCCTGCGCTACCGCTTCCTCGACCTGCGCCGCGAGACGCTGCACGCGAACATCGTCAAGCGGACGAAGATCATCTCCGACATGCGCCGCCGCATGGAAGGGGTGGGCTTCACCGAATATTCGACCCCGATCCTGACCGCCTCCTCGCCTGAAGGCGCGCGCGACTTTCTGGTGCCCAGCCGCATCCATGCCGGGAAATTCTACGCCCTGCCGCAGGCGCCGCAGCAATATAAGCAGTTGCTGATGGTCGCGGGCTTCGACCGCTATTTCCAGATCGCGCCCTGTTTCCGTGACGAAGACCCGCGGGCCGATCGCCTGCCGGGCGAATTCTACCAGCTCGACCTGGAGATGAGCTTCGTCACGCAGGAAGACGTCTGGAACACGATGGAGCCGGTCATCGCCCAGGTGTTCGAGGCATTTGCCGACGGCAAGCATGTCACCCCGGCGGGCGGCTTCCCGCGTATCCCCCATGCCGAAGCGATGCTGAAATATGGCAGCGACAAGCCCGATCTGCGCAACCCGATCCTGATTCAGGACGTGACTGATCATTTCGTCGGCTCGGGCTTCGGCATTTTCGCCTCGCTGGTGGAAAGCGGCAATGTGATCCGCGCCATCCCGGCACCGGGCGCGGGCGCCGGCAGCCGCAAATTCTTCGACGATATGAACAACTGGGCGCGCGGCGAAGGCTATTCGGGCCTTGGTTATATCAACATCAAGGACGGCGTCCCCGGCGGTCCGATCGCCAAGAACCATGGCGAGGAAGCCACCGCGACGCTGGTCGCGGCGCTGGGCCTCGGTCCCAATGACGGCGTCTTCTTCGCTGCCGGCCGGGAATTGCAGGCGGCCAAGCTCGCCGGCCTCGCCCGCATTCGCGTGGGCGAGCAGCTCGACCTCATCGACAAGGACCGGTTCGAACTGTGCTGGATCGTCGACTTCCCCTTCTACGAATATGACGAGGACGAGAAGAAGATCGACTTCGCCCACAATCCCTTCTCGATGCCGCAGGGCGGGCTGGAGGCGCTCAACACGCAAGACCCGCTGACGCTCAAGGCCTATCAATATGACATGGTCTGCAACGGCTATGAGATCGCCTCCGGCTCCATCCGCAACCAGTCGCCCGAAGCGATGGTCAAGGCGTTCGAACTGGTGGGCCTGAGCCAGGCCGATGTCGAGGAGCGTTTCGGCGGCCTCTATCGCGCTTTCCAATATGGCGCGCCGCCGCATGGCGGCATGGCCGCTGGCGTTGACCGCATCGTGATGCTGCTGTGTGGCGCGCAGAATCTGCGTGAGATCACGCTGTTCCCGATGAACCAGCGCGCCGAGGATCTGCTCATGGGCGCACCCAGCGCCGCCGAGTTCAAGCAGCTGCGGGAACTGCATGTGCGTGTCGTGGAGCCGCAGCCCAAGGCCTGACCACTTTCTTCCCCGACCGCTTGTGAAAGCCCCGCCCTTGTTCTTTAACAGGGGCTGGGCTTTGCTTTTTCAGGAGAAAAATATGGCGATCGACCTTGCGGACTATGAAGAGGGCGCGAAATACAAGGGCGATTATGCCGCCGATCTGGCCGCCCTTCAGCATCGGCTGGCGAAGATCCAGGTCGCCCATATCCTCCACAACCGGCGCAGCGTGATCCTGTTCGAAGGCTGGGACGCGGCGGGCAAGGGCGGCATCATCAAGCGGATGACCGCCGACTGGGACCCGCGCTATTATCAGGTCCATCCCATCGCCGCCCCCACCGATGTCGAGCGCGACCATCATTTCCTCTGGCGCTTCTGGACCCGCCTGCCGGCCGGGCGCAACATCGCGATCTTCGATCGCAGCTGGTATGGCCGGGTGCTGGTGGAGCGGGTCGAGGGCTATTGCAGCAAGGCCGAATGGAAACGCGGCTATGAGGAAATCAACGCCTTCGAACGGCAATTGTCCGACGCGGGCACGAACTTCGTCAAGCTGTTCGTCCATATCACGCAGGCGGTGCAGGACGAGCAGCTTGCCCAGCGGCTCGACACGCCGTGGAAGCGGTGGAAGACCGGCGCGGACGATTATCGCAACCGGTCACGGCGCGCGGACTATCTCGATGCCATGCACGCCATGTTCAAAAAGACCGACAGCCAGCAGGCGCCCTGGCATGTGATCGACAATAATAACCGCAAGGCAGGGCGGATCGCGGCGCTGACATATGTCGCCGACCGGCTGGAGCAACTGGTCCCGATGGATTTCCCGGAGATGGACCCCGCCATCGTGAAACTGGCGCAGGATGCCTTTGGCTATCGCCCGCTTCCGTTCGGGGAATCCCTTTGAAACAAGTGCTTGTCATATAAGTGTCATTTTCGTCTAACTCCTCGTTTACCATTATGAGGCTATTTCCGATGACATGATCGCCGCCGTGCTTCCCTTTCCCCAGACAAATGCGCCCGCAGCGCAGATGCCCGTCGACCTGCATCTGGCGGAGGCGGGGCCGGTGATCCGGTTGGGCCGGCCGTTGAGCGAGGCGGTAGACTGTTTCCAGAATGATTCGGGGCTTCGGCTCCTGCCCGTCGTCGATGCCGCCGGATGTCCAGCCGGCGCCATTTATGAGCGCGACATGCGCCGCATCCTGTTCAATCCCTTCGGTCATGCCCTGCTGCGCAACCCCAGCTTCGGCGGGCGGCTGGACGAGCATGTCCGTCCCTGCGTCTGTGTCGAGCGGACCACCGATGTGGAGGCGTTGGTCGACCTCTTTGCCGCGCAGGGCGAAGGGTGCGAAGGATTGATCGTCACCGACCGGGGGCGCTTTGCCGGGGTGTTGGGTGGGCCGTTGTTGCTGCGCCTGACCGCTGCGCGCGATGCGCGGGTGGCGCTGGCGCGCGCCGAACGGGTGGAGCGGATCACCCAGGAAAGCGAAGGCTTCCGCCGCGACGTCGAAAGACTGATCATGGACCTGGTGGTGATGGCCGAACAACTGGCCGCGCTGGCGGGCGAAGCGACCGAGCGGGCGGCCGTCGACGGCGCGGATGCGGCGGCGATGGCGGTGGCGACGACCCAGACTGCGGATCGGCTGGCGGGGATTGCGGCTGGCGGCGTGGCACTGGGTCAATTGTTTGCGACGATGGAAGCGGAGGTGCGCGACGCGGGCGAAGCGATTCGCGAGGCGGCGGCGCGCAGTCGATCCGGAGCGGCGCGCAGCGAAGCCCTATGTGTGGAGGCGGAAAATATCGGCGAGGTCGTCGCCGTGATTGACAAGATCGCGCGGGCCACCGGCATGTTGGCGCTCAATGCCAGCATAGAAGCGGCACGCGCCGGCGCGGCGGGGGAGGGATTCGCCGTGGTCGCGCGCGAGGTTCAGGCGCTCGCGACGCAGACGCGCGGCGCGGCGGCGGAGATTTCCGGGCGGATCGATCATATTCGTGTCACCATCGGCGATGTCGCGGCCGGCCATGCGCATATGGACGCCACGATGATGCGGGCGGACCGGCTGTCGGCAGCGGTATTCGACGCGGTCGCGCGCCAGAGCGCCTTCAGCCGCGCCATCGCCGAAAGCGTGGCCGAGGCCGGAACCTCCAGCGACCATATACGCGCCGGCGCGAGACAGATCAGCGACAATGCGTTGGCACGGACGGGAAGCGCGCGGACGATGCGCGACGTCGCCGGACGGCTGGCGGAGGAAGCCCATCGGCTGGAGGCGCGCGCGGGCGGCTTCATCGCGGCGATGCACGCGGCCTGAGCGTCGAAATCAACGCTGGCGCGCACCGGGAAACGCGCTAGGCTGGCTCTCCATAAAAAGGAGAGGACGCCATGCTCGTGATGTTCGTCGGCACCGATCGCACCCAGACCGCCGTCAACCCCGCCCAGGTCACTTTCATCTCCCAGGTCACTGATGGAACCCGCATCCGCTTCGGCGAAGGGCGCAGCGTCACCGTGACCGAGCCGATCGGCGCCGTGCTGGACAGCCTCAACAACGCATTGCGGCCGCACGAATAGCACGCCGTCCGACTGGGATCAGTTCTTCCGCTGGGGCACGGTGAAGGTGCCGGACACGCGCCCGCTCGGGCTGGTCGAGGTGCCCGCGCTGCCGCCGGTTGAACGGCCGTCCACGGTCGAGCGCCCGCTATTGAGGTCCATCACCAGCCGTCCGCCGGTCAGCCGGTTCGATCCCTGCGTCAGCGCGACATTGCCCAGCATGGTGATCAGCTTGGCATTGAGGTCGTAGATCGCGACATTGCCGCGTGCGGTCTGGTCGGCCTTGCGCACGACGACATCACCCGATGCGTCGATCCGGTTGATTTCGATGCCGTCGGTGCCGGTGCCGCCGCCCGGCTGATTCTTGTAGGCGACGGTCATGCGCGCGGCGTTCAGCGTCATACCGGCCTGCGTCACCTCGACATTGCCGGACACGACCACGCGGTCGGCGCGGTCCTGCACCTCGATGCGGTCGGCGGTGAAGTTGACCGGGGCGTTGCTGTCGTGATTCTTGAACACCTGCCCGAACAGGGGCGCGTCCGCGCCGGCGATCATCACGCCCGCGGTGCCCAGGAAGGCGGTCGACAACAGGATCAGGGTGCGTTTCATCAGTTCCGCCCTTTGAGGCCATTTTGTTCGATGCGCAAGTTCGCCCGGCCGTTCAGCGTCACGGTGCGTGCGCCCATGTCCGCCTCCAGATGATCGGCGCTGAAGGTGCCGATCGGGATTCGCCCGTCGACCCGGCCGGCGCTCTTCATCCGCCGCGTGGTCAGGTCGACGCCCACGTCGCGGGTCGTGAGGCGATAGCCGCCCGCCGCCTGGAACTGGACCGGCCCGTCGATCGCCACGCGCTCGCTTTCCATGTCGTAGCGGCCCTTCTGCGCGGTCAGCACCGCCGGTCCGTCCGACAACAATATGCGCGCCGACATGTCGTTCAGGTCGACGATCGGTTCGCGCGAGCTTTTCTGCACCGCGGAGCCTGCGCGCAAAGAGAAGGGCTGGCCCTTGCTGTCCTCACCCCGATAGAGCGCTTCGGTCACGCGCATCCGTTCCCTCGCGACATCGACCTTGTTCTTGTCGAGCACGAAGCTGACCTTGTCGCCGCCGGTGAAAGGCGCCGTCGCCAGCAACGCCGCCAGCACGCCGACCGCGATCGGCAGCCAGCCTTTGAGCAGCCTGACCAGCCGGTCGTGGCTACCGCCCGGCCGCGCCCATTGGCGGCGCACGTCGCGTTGCTGATCGGCCTGGACGGACATGGCGGTGCGAATGCTCCCTTACATATGCGCGAAGATGTCGATCTCCGGCCAGCCGGCCAGGTCGAGTTCGGCGCGATGCGGCAGGAAGTCGAAACAGGCCTGGGCCAGTTCCATCCGGCCTTCGCGTATCAGGCGCTTGTCCAGTTCGGCCTTGAGCGCATGGAGATAGCGCACGTCCGACGCGGCATAATCCTTCTGCGCGTCCGACAGGATCGGGCCGCCCCAGTCGCTCGACTGCTGCTGCTTGCTGATGTCCTGGCCCAGCAGTTCGCGCACCAGTTCCTTAAGGCCATGGCGGTCGGTATAGGTGCGGATCAAGCGCGAGGCGATCTTGGTGCAATAGACGGGCGCGGCCACGACACCCAGATAATGTTTGATCGCGGCGATATCGAACCGGCCGAAATGATAGAGTTTCAGCCGATCTGCATCTGCCAGCACGGCGCGCAGGTTGGGCGCGGCATAATCGCTGCCGGGATTGAAGCGCACCAGATGCTCGTCGCCCTTGCCGTCGCTGATCTGGACCACGCACAGGCGGTCGCGCGGGGTGATGAGGCCCATGGTTTCGGTATCGACGGCGATCGCGCCGGGGGCGAGCACGCCGGCGGGCAGATCTTCTTCATGGAAATGCACGGTCATGCCATCCCCTCTATGGCGAAACCGGCTGCATCGCAATCGAGGCTTTGCATCGCGGAACAGATGCGGCCAATCGTCGTATTTCTGCGCCGGAACGCGGGAAGACGCCCCGGGTGGCGCTAATTGGAACGGAACAGGACCATGGCGGTGAAAATCGTTCGCGCTGCCCTGAAAAGTTGATATAGTGATTCCCAAACCCGCCTTTGCGGTGGATTCTGCATGTCATTCGCCCGACATGTTTGTCCGATTGGTCTTGGGGCGAAGCGAAAGTGACTAACAGGGCATGAGTTTTGATAGAGGTCGCCGCGGCGGGCGCGGCAAGGATAAGCGCGACGGTTTCGGCGACGACAATTTCTACGATCAGGGTAGCCGCGGTGGTTTCGGTGGTGGCTTTGGCGGGGATCGCGGTGGCTTCAGCGGCGGCGGTTTCGGTGGCGATCGTGGAGGTTTTGGCGGCGGTGACCGCGGCGGCTTCGGCGGCGGAGGTGGCCGCAGTGGCGGTGGCTTCGGTGGCGGCGGATTCAGCGGCGGCGGCGGAGGAGGTGGTCGCGGTATGCCTGCCCAGGTCGTCGGTGAAGGCAAGGGAGTCGTCAAGTTCTTCAACGGACAGAAGGGCTTCGGTTTTATCGTTCGTGACGATGGCGGCGAGGACGTGTTCGTTCACATCAGCGCCGTCGAGCAGGCTGGCCTGACAGGTCTGGCCGAAGGTCAGCCGCTCGGCTTTACGCTGGTCGATCGCGGCGGCAAAGTGTCGGCCACCGATCTGGTGATCGAAGGCGAACCGCTTCCCGTCACCGACCGCGCGCCGCGTGAGCCGCGCGCCGGTGGTTTCGGTGGCGATCGTGGTGGCTTCGGCGGCGGCGATCGTGGCCCGCAGCGCCAGCTGACCGGCGAGCGCGCCAGCGGGACGGTGAAGTTCTTCAACGCGATGAAGGGCTTCGGTTTCATTCAGCGCGACGATGGCCAGCCCGATGCATTCGTCCATATCAGCGCCGTCGAGCGTGCGGGCATGTCCGCGCTTAACGAAGGCGATCGCCTTGACTTCGAACTGGAAGTCGATCGTCGCGGCAAATATGCGGCGGTGAATCTCCAGTCGAAGGCCGATTGAGGCGATACAGGAATCGTCCCTGTTACAGGGAGAGGATAGGAAGGGGTCGTCCGGTTGGGCGGCCCTTTTTTTGCGCGACCGTTGGCTACTCAGTTTCGGGCGCAAATCGGGGCGCATGAATCTTCGAAAGCGCCGCCCCGGCGATGCGGGAAGCCCGCTCCGCGCCGGCCATGACGCTGATGGCTAAATTCATTCTTGTGGATCGATGGCCGGACGTCGCTGCACCTGCCGGGACGGTGCGGACCGTCAGCTCTGGTCCCTATAAGCCATCTGCAATATGCCCCAGTGGCGGCCGCGCACCTGGATGGATGCGATCACCTGCTTCAGCAGGATGATATTGCCATCGGCGGTCGGCCGGCGATAGGCCTTGATGCAGAAGGGTTGGGTGATCTTGGACTGTTCGCGCGTGTCGGCGAAGTCGAAGATCAGGCCCTGCCGCGAATGTTCCGCATTCCAGACATCGTCGCCGGGGCGCTGCGGATGCGACCGTTCCGGCATGGCGATGGCGCCATAGGCGTTGCGATCGGTGAAGGTCATGCCGAACAGACCGGGATAAGCCCGTGCCATCTCCTGCCGCGCGCGCGCCGTAGCGAGCATCACCGGTTGGACCGGATGCGTATATTGGACGGGACGGGTGCCGGGGATCGGCACATAATGCTCGCTGAACACTTCCGCTTCGCTGATCCGGCCTTCGGCAATGGCTTGTTCGATCGAGCGTGCGACCGCCTCGGCCGACTCGAGGCTGAAGCGGATATAGGGCGAATCGGGAATGTCGACGCCGCTTTCCGCCAGATATTGCAGCAGTAAATTGGTGTCTTCGCTGGCGCTGGTGATGCGGCCCGACAGACGCTGAAGGCCGCCGGCATTGTCGCTCGACGTGCTGGCGAGCGCGGCCAAGCCGGTGCGGATCTCGCTCGCCGATCCCACCATCGACCCGATCCGCAGCGCAACCGTTTCGCTGTTGCTCGACAGGTCGAGCATCAGCGCCGCCAGCCTTTCGACCAGCGTTTCGATATTGCGCGTGTCGGACTGGGCTGTGCGGGCTGTCTGGGCGCCGCGGGTGATGCTGTCGAGCATACCGCCGGCCTCGCTGGTTAGCGCCGCGATCGATTGCTCGATCGTCTGGGTGGCTGCGCCGGTTTCCTGGGCCAGCTTCTTCACTTCCGCCGCGACCACGGCAAAGCCGCGTCCGGCATCGCCTGCGCGCGCTGCCTCGATCGTGGCGTTGAGCGCGAGAAGATTGGTCTGGCTGGCAATGCCGCTGATCACACTGGTGACATGGGCGACGGTCCTGAGTGCTTCACCGAAGCCGTCGAGCCGGGCATGGATGCGACTTACCTGTTCAATGAGGTCGACGAAATTGCTGTTGGCGGTCGACAGCTGCCGGCCCGAATCATCGATGATGGCGCGGGCGGCGACTGCCTTCTCACGGGCATCCTGCCCGGCCAACGAGACGCGCTCGCCATCCTGGGACAGCTGCGCGGCGGCCGCGTTGATCGCTTCGATGGTGTGTGCCTGCTGCGTCACCCGCTCGGCAAGCTCGCTGATATCCGCCTGAAGGTCGAGCGTGCGTATCCCCAGGTCGCCGGACAATTTGGCGACCTTCATGACTGCGCGCGCGACGCTATCGGATTGCGTGTCCCTCATCACGACGGACAGGGCTATCCGACCGTGGTAAATTAAGCGTTATCGCTTCACTCCGTCCGTCTCAGAGCGCGCCGGCCAGCGCGAGTATCACACCCATGACCACCAGCATCAGCCCGACACCCTCGCTGCGCCGTATCGGTTCCTTGAGGTAGAAGTGGCCGAACGCCATGGTGAAGGCGACCTCGATCTGGCCGACTATCCGCACCAGCGCGACCGGCGCGGTGGCAAAGCCGGTGAACCAGCAGGCGGACCCGATCGCGGAGAGCAGGCCGACCTGCCCCGACACGCGCCAGCTGGTGAAGACGCGGCGCATCTCGCCCCGTTCGCGCAGCAATATCCATCCACCCAAGATCACTGTCTGGAACAATATGGTGACGCACAGCACGATGAGCGCGGCGAGGATGCGATCGCCGCCGCCCACGCCCTGCGTCGCACGGCGGATGCCGATCGCGGTCAGTGCGAAGAAGAAACCCGACGCGATGCCGGTGATAGCGGCAGGCTGGGCGAGGGCGCGCAGAAAAACCATCAGGCCCATCCGTTTGCCGCCGGTCGACAGCAGCATCACGCCCATGACGCCGCAGCCGATCCCGGCCCAGGCCAGTGGCGAAAGCGTCTCGCCCATCAGCAGGAAAGACAGGATCGCGCCCTGCACGGCCTCGGTTTTGGAATAGGCCGTGCCAACCACGAAGTTGCGGTGGCTGAAGGCCAGGATCAGCAGATTGGTCGCGATGATCTGCGCAAGGCCGCCGGCGAGGCAGAAGACCAGGAAGCTGCGCTGTAGTTCCGGCCAGGGCATGGGAAAGACAAGGCGGTAGAGGCCGAGCAGCAGCAAGGTGAAAGGAATGCCGTAGAGATAGCGGACCAGGCCCGCGCCATTTAGGGACAGGCTGTGGCTCACCCGGCGTTGGACGGCGGTGCGCCAGGCCTGGGTCGCGCCGGCCAGCAAAGTTGCCGGCAGCCAGAGAGGGGAGGTGATCATGCCCGCCCCTATACAGGGCGGACCTGCCCCGTCACCCCATCATGACCAGCAGTGTGAAGAAAAGCGACAGCGACGCGCAGGCAAAGCCGTAAAGCAGGGGCAGCCGCAGCAGCGTGCCGGTGCGCGACAGGGCATAGGCGTCCTTGAACTGGCGATACATATGCCAGGCGGCGAACAATATCAGGCCCAGGGTGACGAGGCCGCTGGTGACATGAACCGCGGTCAGCACCATCGACAGGCAGAAAAGCAGCGACATGAAGGCGATCGAATAGGTCACGTAGATCGCATGGTCGTACATCTTGTAGCGGCGGCTGAAGGGGAAGAGCAGCCACAGAAAGGGCAGCGAGATGAGGATCAGCGCCCAGGAAAATTTATAGGCATTGGCCTTGAGCTTGTAATAGGCGAACTCTGGATTTTCCGCGGCGGCGCTCATAGCCTCGCCCACGGTCCTGGCGATGCCGCCATTCACCCCTTCGCCCATCAATGAATCGGTCAGGTCGCCGGCGAGGGTCAGGCCCTTCCTCTCTTCACGGGCGTCGGCCAGCTTCTCGGTCAGCGCTTCGCGCCGCCCGGCGGAAATGCCGGGGACGGTCAGATCCCCCTCGATCTTCCTGATGCGGGCGTCGGCCTTTTCCTGTTCCTTGCGCAGTTCGGCCTGGGCTTCGCTGTTCATCTTGACGCCCTTGACCGCATCGTCGGAGCCATGATGGCTGGTGAGCGAGAAGATGGCGTACATCAGGAAGGCGGTGAACAGGAACAGGGCGAAGGGCGACACGAACTTGGCCCGCTCGCCCTGGATATAGCGCCGCGTCATCTTGCCCGGCCGCAACGCCAGTTCGGGCAGGGTGGTCCAGATCTTGCCCTCGAAATGCAGGACGCCATGGGCCAGGTCATGGCCAATCGCGGCGAAGCTGCGGTGCAGATGCGCCGCCTGGCCGCATTCGGCGCAATAAGGACCGTTCAGCGCCGCGCCGCAATTGAGGCAGGCGCCATGGCCTGCTTCATGCGCCCCATGCCCTGCTTCGCCATGGCCCGGCTCCACAGCGCGTGCCAGCATCGCTCCGGTGACTGCGTCACCTGCCGCTTCGATTCCCCCAGTCATGGGATCAGAGAATATCAGCGGTGTATGACGGACACCAGACGCTTCGCGCGGGGTTGCTCAGTCGGGTTTCGCCGCGATGCGGAGGCCGGTGAAGGCCGCAAGAAAGGCGTAGCTGTCGGCATATTCGTCGATCAGCTTGTCGACCGGCTTGCCCGCGCCATGGCCGGCCCTGCTTTCGACACGGATCAGGTGGGGGCGGTCGCCGATATTCGCCGCCTGGAGCGCGGCGGCATATTTGAAGCTATGCGCCGGCACCACGCGGTCGTCCGTGTCGGCCGTGGTGACGAGGATGGCTGGATAGTCCTTGCCCGGCAGGATGTTATGATAGGGCGAATAGCCGTAGAGCAGCGGGAAATCCTCCGCCTTGTCGGGCGATCCATAATCGTCGACCCAATAGCGGCCGGCAGTGAACCGATCGAAGCGCAGCATGTCCATGACACCCACGGCCGGCAGTGCGGCGGCGAACAGGTCGGGGCGCTGGTTCACCACCGCGCCGACCAGCAGGCCGCCATTGGAGCGGCCTTCGATCGCGAGGCCATCCGGCGGCGTGAAGCCGTTGCCCTTGAGATATTCGGCCGCGGCGATGAAATCGTCGAACACATTCTGCTTGTTCGCGCCGCGCCCGGCATCGTGCCAGGCCCTGCCGAACTCGCCCCCGCCGCGCAGATTGGCGATGGCATAGGCGCCCCCCTGTTCCAGCCAGGCCATGCGCGTCGCCGAATAGCCCGGCGTCAGGGAAATGTTGAAGCCGCCATAGCCGTAGAGGATGGTCGGCGCGGCGATGGCGCGGTCGGCCAGCGCCTTCTTGCGCAATATGGTGATGGGGATCATCGTCCCGTCCTTCGACGGGTAGAGCCGCTGCTCGATGCCGAAATCATCGGGGTTGAAGGGCAGGTCGGGCTGGGCGAAGAGTTGATATTTCTGCGTCGCTGTGTCGAAGCGGTAGATGCTGGCTGGCGTCACGAAGCCGGAAAAGCTGAAGAAGGTTTCGGGATCGCCTTCGCGACCGCCAAAGCCCGCCGCCGTGCCGAAGCCGGGCAGGGGGACGTCGCCGACCTTGCGCCCGTCCAGCTCGACCAGTTCGGCGACGGTCTGCGCGTCGCTCATATAGGCCAGGATCATGCGGTTGCCGACCAGCGATCCGCCGGCGAGCGTTTCCTTCCGTTCGGCCATCAGTTCCTTCGGCCCCTTGCGCGGCCGGGCGGCGTTCAGCGTCACCACCCGCATATGGGCGGCGCGTTGATCGGTGATGAAATAGAGGGTCGATCCCCGGCTGCCGATCAGCCGCCAGTCGTTGGTCGGCCCCTTGACGAGCAGGCGCGGCTTGACCTGGCCGCCGGTCAGTTCGGCGACATGGATCTCGCGACGCGGGTCGATGCCCTGGAAGGAACTGATGACCAGCCAACGGCCGTCGCCCGTCACCTGCGCCTGATGGCTGAGCGTCGGGCGGCCGGGGGTCGCATAGATCAGCTGGTCCTGCGTCTGGTCCGTTCCGACGCGGTGATAATATATCTGCTGGTCTTCATTGGCCGACCGGAAAGCTTCGCCCTCCTGCGGCGCGGCGAAGCGGGAATAGAAAAAGCCCTCGCCCCGGCCGTCCCAGGCGATCTGGGAGAATTTGACCCACAAGACCGCATCGTCCAGCGCCTTGCCGCTGTCGACGTCCAGCAGCTTGAGGGTGCGCCAGTCGCTCCCTGCCTCCTGCATCGCATAGGCCAGATATTTACCGTCGGGGGAGGGCGCCCATTCGGCGAGCGCGCTGGCGCCATCCTTCGCCCAGTCATTGGGGTCGAGCAGCAGGCGTTGCTCGCCGCTCAGCCCCTCGCGGACATAGAGCGGGGTCTGGTTTTGCAGCCCCTTGTTATAGCCGTAGAAATAGCGCCCGCCCGCCTTGCGCGGCACGGTGAACCGGCCATGGGAGAAAAGCGCCTGCATTCGCTCCTTCAGCACTTCGCGTCCCGGCAGGCCGTCGATATAGCGGCGGGTGAGGGCGTTCTCCCGGCTCACCCAGTCGCGCACCGCAGGATCGGCGCGCAGGTCGTTTTCCAGCCAGCGATAGGGATCGGCGACCTTCACGCCGAAATGATCCTCGATGAGGTCCAGCCGTCTCGTCACCGGATAGCGCGGCGCCTTGTCGCCCGCGTCGATCGCTGCGCCTTCGGGGCCGGCAAGCGCGACGGCCGGTGCGGCCGCCAGCAGCAGCGGCAGCAGGATCAGGGCAGCGGCGCGCATCCTCTCTCTTCGTCGCTTTTTCCTAAAAAGAACAGGCCGTGATTCCCTAGGGAACCACGGCCTGTCCGTAAAGCATCCAGTCCCGCCGGGCGGGACCGGCGGCGATCAGGCTTCTTCCAGTTCGTCGTCGGCGCCCAGGACCGGACCCGAATCCTGGCCCTTGGCGTCGACGTCGCGGTCGACCAGCTCGATGATCGCGATCGGTGAGGCGTCCGACGCGCGATAGCCGGCCTTGATCACGCGGGTATAGCCGCCATTGCGGTCCTTGTAGCGTTCGGCGAGCACGTCGAACAGCTTGGCCAGCTGCGCATCGTCCTGCAGGCGGGCCGAAGCCAGACGACGGTTGGACAGGCCACCCTTCTTGGCGAGGGTGATCAGCTTTTCGATGTAGGGACGCAGTTCCTTGGCCTTGGCGGTGCCGGTCAGGATCTGCTCATGCTTGATGAGCGAGGCTGCGAGGTTGCGCAGCAGCGAGTTGCGATGGCCGGCGCTGCGCTGCAGCTTGCGATGACCGATTTTGTGACGCATGTCTTCTTCCTTCGTTCGTTAAGGGGCCGTGTCAGGTACCCCAGACCCGGCGGTGTTAAGGGCCACCGCCACATGCCCCAGCCTGGAAACAGGCAAAGTTCACACCGTCACAGGGCACCGAAATGCCTGGGCCGGTGATCGTCCCTCCCCGAGCGGACCCGGGGAGGGAAGGGGATCAGCCCAGCAGCTCCTGCTCGAGCTTCTTGGCCATTTCCTCGATATTCTCCGGCGGCCAGCCGGGGATGTCCATGCCCAGGCGCAGGCCCATGGACGACAGCACTTCCTTGATTTCGTTCAGCGACTTGCGGCCGAAATTGGGGGTGCGCAGCATCTCGGCCTCGGTCTTCTGGACCAGATCGCCGATATAGATGATGTTGTCGTTCTTGAGGCAGTTGGCCGAGCGGACCGACAGTTCCAGTTCGTCCACCTTCTTGAGCAGATAGCGGTTGATCTGGTTGGCGTCGCTCTCGCCTTCCGAAGCGGCGGCACCGGCGGCGTGGCCGGCGGCCGGCGCGGCGGCGGGCAGGGCGTCCTCGAAGTGGACGAACAGCTGGAGCTGGTCCTGCAGGATGCGGGCGGCATAGGCCACCGCGTCTTCCGGCGTGACGGTGCCGTCGGTGTCGACGGTCAGCGACAGCTTGTCATAGTCCAGTTCCTGGCCGACGCGGGTATTGTCGACCTTGTAGGCGACCTGACGCACCGGCGAGTAGAGCGCGTCGATCGGGATCAGGCCGATCGGCGCATCGGCCGGACGGTTGGCGACGGCCGGGACATAGCCCTTGCCGACGTCGGCGGTCAGTTCCATGTTCAGGGTCGCGCCCTGGTCCAGATGGCAGATCACCAGATCGGGATTCATCACCTCGATATCGCCGACGACGCTGATGTCGCCCGCCTTCACCACGGCCGGACCGGTGGCGGACAGCTGCAAGCGACGGGGGCCTTCACCTTCCATCTTCAGCGCGACCTGCTTGATGTTGAGGACGATGTCGGTCACGTCCTCGCGCACGCCGGCGAGCGAGGAGAATTCATGCAGCACATTCTCGATCTTGATCGAGGTGACCGCCGCGCCCTGAAGCGAGGACAGAAGAACACGGCGCAGCGCGTTGCCGAGCGTCAGGCCGAAACCGCGCTCCAGCGGTTCGGCAACGAAGGTCGCCTTGCGCTTGCCGTCACCCGACGCCTTGATCTCAAGGCTGTTGGGCTTCTTCAATTCCTGCCAGTTCTTCATGTTGACAGTCATGTATTTCCCCTGGGGATGGGCCGGAACGCTTCATAATCCTGAACCCGGCAGGACGTTCCGGCGATGCAAACGGGTAAACGGGCGACGCGTCCGCCGCCCGCATGTCATGCAGCGCTGCGTGTCAGACGCGGCGGCGCTTGGACGGACGCACGCCGTTGTGCGGGATCGGCGTCACGTCGCGGATCGAGGTGATGTGGAAGCCGACGGCCTGCAGCGCGCGCAGAGCCGATTCGCGGCCCGAACCCGGACCCTTCACTTCGACTTCCAGGGTGCGCACGCCATGTTCGGCGGCCTTGCGGCCGGCGTCTTCGGCGCAGACCTGCGCGGCATAGGGCGTCGACTTGCGGCTGCCCTTGAAGCCCATCATGCCAGCCGAGGACCACGAGATCGCGTTGCCCTGGGCGTCGGTGATGGTCACCATGGTGTTGTTGAAGCTGGCGTTGACATGGGCCACGCCGGCCGAGATGTTCTTGCGTTCGCGGCGCTTGATGCGCTGGGGTTCGCGTGCCATTTTGCTCTATCCTACTGAAATCTGGTTGCGCAGAAGGCGTCTCGCTTGGGGAGAGCTGCCTCCGGCGGAGTAATTCGCCCCCCGGACGAATTACTTCTTCTTGCCGGCGATCGGCTTCGCCTTGCCCTTGCGGGTGCGCGCATTGGTGTGCGTGCGCTGGCCGCGGACCGGCAGGCCCTTGCGGTGACGCAGGCCGCGATAGCAGGCCAGGTCCATCAGGCGCTTGATGTTCATCGCGGTTTCGCGGCGCAGGTCGCCTTCGACGGTGTGGCCGGCGTCGATGGTCTCGCGGATCTGAAGGACTTCGGCGTCCGACAGGTCCTGAACGCGGCGGCTATGGTCGATGCCCAGCTTGTCGGCGATGTCGACGGCGGTTTTGCGGCCGATGCCGTGGATGTAGGTGAGCGCGATGATCACGCGCTTGTTGGTCGGGATGTTGACACCCGCAATACGTGCCATGGTAAACTAATCTCCTGCTCCACAGGGAGGCTTGCGCCGCCCTATCTCAAAGCGTCCGGGCCGCCCTTCCCTGGCGAGGAAAAACGGCCGATTTCCTGTTTCCCCAGACGCAAAAAAGACGGTCAGTGCAAGAAGCACTGCCGCTCACCAGCGTGTTGGGGAGGAGCGCCTTTAGCGATTCGGCTCCAAATAGTCAACTGCGTGCGGGGCAAAATGGCGCTTCCTTGCGGTCAGCGCGCCACCTTGATTTCGAACAGCCTGGGCCAGTTCTTGCCGGTGACGAACAGCCGGTCGGATGCGGCGTCATAGGCGATGCCGTTGGCCACCGCTTCGCTGTCCCTGACGCCGGCTTGCTTCAGCAACGGCGCGATGTCGATCCAGTCGATCACCGCTCCGCTCGCCGGATCGATCCGCGCGATCTTCGTATCATACCAGATATTCGCCCAAATCTCACCGCGTACATATTCCAGTTCGTTGAGCCGGTCGACCGCGCGGCCGTTCCAGGTCACGGTGATGCGGCGTTCCTCGGCCAGGCTGTCGGGGTCCAGGAAGCGCAACTGCGCGCTGCCGTCGCTCATGATGATGTGCCGGCCATCCTGGGTCAGGCCCCAGCCTTCGCCTTCATAGCGGAAGTCGGACAGCGGCGTCAGGTCGGCCAGCTTCCAGACGAAGCCCCGGCGATGGCGCCAGGTCAGGCTGACGAGGCGATCCTTCCAGTTGACGATGCCCTCGCCGAAATAGGACGGGTCGATGGCGCGTCGTTGCAGGATTTGGCCGGTCTTGAGCGCGACCTTGCGGATGTCCGATTGTCCCTCCAGCCCGGTGCTCTCATAGAGCGCGCCATCGAGATAGAAGAGGCCCTCGGTGAAGGCGGTCGGGTCATGGGGATAGGATTTGACCAGTTTCCACGGCGTTTCGGCCTGGGCCGGGGTGGCGAGGAACAGGGCGGATAGGGCCAAAAGGCCGACCCACCACCTCCGTTGGCTTCGAGCGAAGTCGAGAAGCAGGCGGGCAACGGTTCTCGACACGCTCGAACCGAACGGAGGATTGCGCACCGGATCGGCGGTCATTCGGCGGCTTGGCCTTCAACAGCGGCGGCCAGCCAGGCGGGAAGCGTGGCGGGATCGAGCGTCTCGACCCGGCGCAGTTCGATCGACAGGCCCAGGTCGGACAGGGCGGCGCGCTGGCGCTTTTCGTCGGCCTCGGCCAGCGGCACGGCCACCAGCCGGCGGTTCACCTTGTTGCGATAATGCATCCGTGCGGTATTTTCCTGCCCGACATAGCAGCCCTTGTCATAATCGACGCCGCCCAGTTCCTCTGCATTGGTTTCGAGCCAGAGATTCTGGTCCTGCCCCAATTCCTCCACACCTTCGAAAATGCCCAACGAGAGGCGATGGGCGCGGAAGGCTGCCGAGGCGTCGCCCTCATCCGCCGGGGCGAGCCAGCGATGGCCGAGCGCGGGCAGGCGCGGATCATGCGGCTTGTCGGCGGCGTCGGGCGCCCAGTGGACGGCCAGCGACTCGTTGCGAGCGATCACGACCTTGCGGCGCAGGCGATAGAGGGTGAGGCGCTTCGCCAGCGCATCGGCCTGGGCGGCTTCGCAGTCGATCAGCACATCGCCGCCATCGCCCCACAGGATGAAATCGAACAGCGCCTTGCCCTGCGGCGTCAGCATTCCGCTCCAGCGCGGCTGGCCGTCCGCCAGCGTCACCACGTCGCGGGTCAGCAGGCCCTGAAGGAAGGGACGGGCGTCTTCGCCCGAAATTCTGAGGATGGCGCGATCGCGCAGGGTGGTGCCGGTCATTGGCTTTAGGTAGGACGGCGACACGACTTAGCCAAGCCGTTCGCGTCGCCGCAGCAGACAGGAATTCGCCATGACCCAGACCTTCGACCTCATCCTCAGGAACGGAACCGTCCACAGTCCGGGCGGCGCGGAGAGCGTGGACGTGGGCGTGCGCGGCGGAAAGATCGCGGCCATCGGCGCGGCGCTGGGGGACGCGGGCGAGGTGATCGACTGCACGGGCCTCGACGTGCTGCCCGGCTGCATCGACAGCCAGGTCCATTTCCGCGAACCCGGCCTTGAACATAAGGAAGATCTGGAATCGGGCAGCCGCGCCGCGGTGCTGGGCGGCATCGCCGCCGTTTTCGAAATGCCCAACACCAATCCCAACACCGACACGGCCGAGCGCGTGCATGACAAGCTGAAGCGCGCGCATCACCGCATGTGGTGCGACCATGCCTTCTATGTCGGCGCCACTGCCGACAATGCCGAGCAGTTGAAGGAATTGGAGCGCATCCCCGGCACGTCCGGCGTGAAAATCTTCATGGGCGCGTCGACCGGCAGCCTGCTGGTCGACGATGACGATGCGCTGTCCCGCGTGCTGGCGTCGGGCACCCGCCGCGTCGCCATCCATGCCGAGGATGAGGCGCGGATGAACGCGCGCAAGGATTTCAGGCAAGAGGGCGACCCCTCCTCGCACCCGGTCTGGCGCGACGATGAAAGCGCGATGATCGCGACGAAGCGCATCATCGCGCTTGCGCGCAAGGCGCGCCGCCGCATCCACATCCTGCATGTCACCACCCCGGCCGAGCTGGAATATATCGGGCAGAACAAGGATATCGCGACCTGCGAGGTGACGCCCCAGCATCTCACCATGGCCGCCGAGGACGCCTATCCGCGCCTTGGCACCTATGCGCAGATGAACCCGCCGATCCGCAGCGCGGCGCATCGGGACGGCCTGTGGTTCTGGCTCAACCAGGGCGTGCCCGACGTGCTGGGCAGCGATCACGCGCCCCACACGATCGAGGAGAAGGCCAAGGCCTATCCCGCCTCGCCCAGCGGGATGCCGGGCGTGCAGACGCTGATTCCGCTGCTGCTCAACCATGTGGCGGAAGGGCGGCTGACGCTGCGCCGCTTCATCGAACTGACGTCGTCGGGACCGCAGCGCGTGTTCGGCCTGACCGGCAAGGGGCGGATCGCGCTTGGCTATGACGCCGACTTCACCGTGGTCGACCTCAAGAAGCGCTGGACGGTGGGCAAGGACTGGCTCGCCTCGCGCTGCGACTGGTCGCCGTTCGAGGGGGAGCAGCTCACCGGCAAGGCCGTCGGCACGATCATCCGCGGTCACCGCGTGATGTGGGAGGATGCGCTGGCCAATGACGCGATCGGCGAGCCGGTGCGGTTCGAGGCGACCGAGTTCGCGTAAAAGCGCCGCACGTTTCGGGTGAAGTCGGGAAACGCTTTTCGACTTCGCCCGAACAAATTTCAGGCGGCCGCCATCCGACTCCGCCTCGCCGTCGCGATACCGTCGCTGGCGAAGAGGAGGAGGCCCAGCCAGATCAGGCCGAAGCTCGCCATCTGGCCCGCGCTCAGCCTCTCTCCGAACAGCAGCACGCCGCACAGGAATTGCAGCGTCGGCGCCAGATATTGCATCAGGCCCAATGTCGCCATGGGCAGCCGCTGCGCCGCCATCGCGAACAGCACCAGCGGCACCGTCGTGACGGCGCCGGATATGATGAGCAGCGCAGTGGTCGGGGCGTCCTGGCCAAATCCCACGCCGCCATGGCCGAGTTCCCAGAAGAGATAGGCGATCGCCAGCGGCGTCAGCAGCAGCGTCTCGACGCCCAGCCCGTTCATCGGCGCCACGGGCGTCATCTTGCGCAACAGGCCATAGAAAGCAAAGCTGAACGCCAGCGCCAGGCTGATCCAGAGCGTGGTCAGGGCCGAGGCGGCGAGGATCGCGACCCCGACCGAAGCCACCGCGATCGCCAGCATCTGCGGCCGGCGCAGCCTTTCCTTGAGCACCAGCACGCCCAGCGTGACGCTGACCAGCGGATTGAGGAAATAGCCCAGGCTCGCCGCGACGACATGGCCGTCATTGACCGCCCAGACATAGGTCAGCCAGTTGATGCCGATCATCAGCGCGGAGCCGGCCAGCGGCAGCACCAGCCGGCGATCGCGCAGCGCGGCGATGAAAGGCGGCAAGCCGCGCCGCAGGGCAAGCAGCGTCAGGACCAGCAGCAGCGACCAGAGGACGCGCTGGGTCACGATCTCCACCGGGTCGACATGGTGAAGCAGGCGGAAGAAGAGCGGCAGCAGCCCCCACAGCCCATAGGCGCCGAACGCGGCCAGCAGGCCGCGCCGCATTTCGGTGTCGGCGTCGGTCAGATGATGCCTCCGCCCATGAACAGGCGCAGCGCGCCGAACGCTGCGACGATCAGGCAGAAATTCCGGCCGCTATTTTTCGAGGACAACATGCCGACAAACGCGCCGAACAGGGCGATCGGCACCAGCAACCAGTTGAGGCCGCCCAGCAGCGGCAGGACCGCGGGGATCATCAGGATCAGGGTCACAAGACCGATGAGGCCGGAAAGGATGTTGAGCATGGTCAACACATGGGCTTCAACCTGTCCCAGAGCAAGACAGGGGGGCGATGCCAGTGACGGGAAACTGGCCTTTCGCGAAAAAATCGGTCAATCCCGCCATGTCTCTAAAGAATAGGGCAACTCTTCCTGTACATTGCCCGATGGCGAAGGAGTGAAAATATGGCGCTTATTCGGTCCGTCGGCATGATGTCCCTGCTTCTGGCACTCGCCGCCTGCGGCAAGGGCGACAAGGACGCCGATCTTGCCGCACTCGATGCGCAGCTCACCAACAATGCCGTCGACCCGGCGCTCAAGGGTGCGCTGACCGATCCGATCCTGGTCGATCCGCAACTGGTGGGCCAGTCCAACCGCAACGCCGTGCGCCCCGCCGACCGCCCGGCCAATGGCGCGGTGCCGATGCTGAGCGGCGACGCCGGCAAGGCCCAGGCGGCGGCGGTTCGCCAGGCAGGGGGCAAGCTGCTCTCCGCCCCGGCCGCGAGCGAGGGCGAGGCGATGGCGTCTACCGTGACGCTGGGCGCGGTCGCGCGGGAGCAGGCGACGCGGCGCGGCGGCAATGCCGGCTGCGCGAAGAAGCTGAATTACGGCATGGAATGGGCGCAGCGCCTGCCCGAACCTTTCGCTCTCTATCCCGGCGCGCAGCTGACCGAGGCCGCGGGCGCCGAAGCCGACGGCTGCACCCTGCGCGCGGCGAGCTTCGTGACGCCGGTGCCCAGACAGGGCGTGATGGACTATTATTACACGCTCGCCCGTCGCGCGGGCTATGACGGCGAACACAGGATCATGGGCGGCGACCATGTGCTGGGCGGCACGCGCAGTTCCGACGGCAGTGCCTATTTCATCCTCTTCACCGACGCCCCCGGCGGCAAGACCAGCGTCGACATCATCGCGGACAACGGGCGGTAGGCGCTCTGATAGCGGACATGCGTAGAGCGGCCGGAAACGGCCAATTCTTCTCCCCTCCCGGAAAGGGCGGGGGATATTTTGGTCCAACCCACGCCGTCATCCCTGCAAATGGGATCACTCCTCCGCCCTGTCCTTCTTCGGCACGATCTTTTCCACGATCACCGGGGCGACCGGGGCAGGTTCCACCGCACCCTTGACCAGGGCGTCGAGGCTGGAGCCGTCAAGACCCAGTTCCTTCATCAAGCCGTCGATCACCGGCGCCTGCGCGCGGTAGCGCAGCGCGGCGGAGACGGCGGCATTGGCGAGATTCTGGTCGCCGCCTGCGATGACGGATGCGGCTTCGCCACCGCCCTGGCCGGTCAGGCCGTCGACCTGAACGATCTTGATCGAGTCGATCGCTTCCATCGGCCGGGCGGCCTCGCGGACCAGTTCGGGCAGCACTTTCAGCAGCGCCAGCTTGGTCTGGAGCGAGATCTGGTCGGAGGACAGCAGGTTCGATGCCTCATTAACGGCGCGCTGGCCGGCGGCCTCCACCTCGAAGCGGACGCGGTCGGCCTCGGCGCGCAGCTTGGCGGCTTCGGCCTCGCCCTCGGCGGCGACGCGGAGCGCTTCGGCGCGGTCGGCGGCGGCCTGTTTCTCCGCCTCGGCTTCGACCCGGACCTGGATGGCGGCGCGCTCGGCTTCACGTGCGGCGTCGATCAGTTCGATCCGCTTGGCGCGCTCGGCCACTTCGGTCGCGCGGGAGGTTTGCACCTGTTCCTCGGCGGCGACCGCCTTGGCGCGGGCCTCATCCGCCTGCGCCTTGGCCTGGCTTTCCTCGCGGCTCTTGTTCTGGACCGCGATCTGCTGTTCCTGCCGGGCGAGTTCGAGCGCCTGTTCCTGCGCGATGCGGGCCTGCTGCACTGCGCGGTCAGCCTCGATCTGCTGGCTGTCGACCAGCTTCTTCGCCTCGATCCGGGCCTGATCGGCCTCCTGCTGGCGCAGCGACTGTTCGCGGGCGACCTCCGCGATCTGGGCGGCGCGGCGCATCTCGACCTCGCGCTCCTGCTCCAGCCGGGCGAATTCGGTGTCGCGTGCGATCAGCAGCGACTGGCGCTCGGCTTCCAGATTCTTGGTCTCGATCTGGACGCGGGTTTCCTGCTCGATGTCATTGCGCGATTTCTTGCGCAATTCGATCTGCTCGGTCAGCTTGGTCAGACCCTCGGCGTCGAAAGCGTTGTTGGCGTTGAAATGCTCGATCGAGGTCTGGTCGAGGCCGGTGAGCGAGACGCTTTCCAGCTCCAGCCCGTTCATCGCGAGATCGACCGAGGACACCTGCTGCACCTTCTGCACGAAGTCGCCGCGCTGTTCGTGCAACTGGTTCATGGTCATGCCCGCCGCGACCGAACGCAGCGCGTCGACGAACTTGCCCTCGACCAGTTCCTTGAGCGCTTCGGGATTCATGGTGCGCATACCGAGCGTCTGGGCCGCGGTGGCGATCGACTGGGCGTCGGGCTTCACGCGGACGTAGAATTCCGCCTTCACGTCGATGCGCAGGCGGTCGAGCGTGATGAGCGCGTCAGCATTTTTGCGCTCCACCGCGAGGCGTACCGTATTCATGTTGACCGGCATCGTCTCGTGAAAGATGGGCAGCACCAGCGCGCCGCCGTTCATCACCACCTTTTCCCCGCCGAAGCCGGTGCGGACGAAGCCAATCTCCTTCGACGCGCGCTTGTAGAGGCGGGCGATCACGATACCCAGCACGATCAGGACGAGCAGGCCGCTGCCGGCGATCATCGCATAGGGAAGGATGGAAAAACCTTGCTGGACGGCAGGCAGGGTCATGTCTGTCTCCTAAAGTTGCGGCAGATAATGGTCGCCATGCGAAATGGCGCGGAACAGATGCTCCTCGCGGCGAACGAGCAGGATGGTTTCGCCTTCCTCCAGCACCTGACCCGCATTGTCGGGTTCGACCATGACATAATGGGTCTGGCCATGATGATCCTGAACGCGCGCGCGGGCGGGGGAGCCGGTCGTGGCGCGGCCGGTGACGATGCGCGCTGGGCTGCCGACCAGATGATCGAGCGGGATGGCGGTGGTGTGATCGCGCGGCAGGAGCGGCGCAAGGAGCCGGGCGGCGAGGCCGGTGGCGGGCAGGGCGGCGACGGCAGCGCCGGGCACGGCAATCCAGGGCGAAAGCATCGCGCCGAACAGGTCGTGCGCCACCTGTTGGCCGAGTAGGCCGATGACAGCGAAGAGGGTGAGGAACAGCGCGGCCAGCGCTAGAAGGGGAAGGCGGCCGAAGCCCAGCCAGCCGAGCAGGTCGGCATCGCTGTCCAGGTCGAGATCGGCGTCGCCGGCAAAGCCCAGCGCCTGGACGCCGCCGATCAGCAGCATCAGCAGCAGGGCCGATACGAATACGATGTTTTCCGGCGCGAAAAGAAAGGCCGTCACCCCATAACCCCCTGATTCGGAGGCGATGCTAGACGACGAAAGGAGGCGGGGACAGGATAAAGCGATCTGGGGGCGTCGGCTTACTGCATCACCAGGTCGCGGCTCATATAGACCTGCGCCACGCGGCCGTCCTTCATCGTGCAGGTGAAGCGGCGGGTGGTGCCGCCCGTCGCGCGATAGCTGGCGCGGGTCTCTACCTCGCCGTCGATATTAAACGCACCGTCCTGCGTCGCACGGGGGATGTCCATGTGGCGGACTTCGGCATAGCCGCCATTCTGGCCCTGGGCTTCGTCGCGCGCTGCGACGGCGCAGGCGTCGGTCATGGCGTCATCACGATTGCTGGCGTCGGCCAAGTCGGAAAAATCGGCATCGTTGCGGGAGGGAGCGTTGCCGTCGACGTCCGTTCCATAGTCGGTGCCGGCGCTGGGCGGCGGCGCGTCATATTCGCCGCCGGTGCGGGGATCGCGGATCTTCCTGTCCTTGGACATGGAGGAGGCGACGATCGCGACCGCGCCGACCAGCGCCGCGACGCCGATCGCATCGCCCACGCCGAAGCCGTCGCCGCGGTGGCGGTGATGACGGTCCCACCCGCCGCGGTCCCAGCCCCGGTCATAGCCGTAGCGGGGACGGGCTTCGGCCGCGCCGACGCTGCCGACAAGCAGCCCTGCGCTCACCAGCGCTCCGGTCATCCAGCGTGCCTTGGTCCCGATCATGTCCATTCCTCCTGCGACAGAATGAGCCATAGCCGGGTCCGGCTGTCCAGCGGCTGAACGGTCAGTTGGTTTCCGCCACGCGGCTGACACGAATCGACTGGGCGTTCATCTGGGCGCCGCCGAAGATGGTCATGAACGCGATGTCGGTCGCGTCACGGCCCACGGCGATGCGGGCCATGGTCTCGACCGGCGCCATGCGGGTTGCGTCGACGATGTGCCAGGCGCCGTCGAGCCACACCTCCACCACGGCATGGAAATCGGACGGGTCGAGATCGAGCGCATAGACCGAGACCAGTCGGGCCGGAATGTCGCGCGACCGGATCAGCGCGGCGGTCAGATGCGCGAAGTCGCGGCAGACGCCTTGCTGGGCGACGAAGGTGTCGGCGGCGGTGGTGGCGATGCCGGAACTGCCCGGCACATAGGCGATATTTTCATGCACCCAGGCTTCGAGCGCCTGGACCAGCGCGCCGCCCTCCAGATTGGGGAAATGGCCGCCGACGAAGCTGCCGAAACGGTCGGCCTCGCAATAGCGGCTGGGCCAGATGAAGGGCAGCACATCCTCGGGCAGGCTGGGAAGGGGACTTTTGTTGAGGGCGGCGAGGTCGACCGTGGCGCGTTCCACCTCGATCGTGGCGCGGTAGGTGCTGACCATGCGGCCGGAGCCGGTGCGGGTCCAGGTGCGCCGGCCGACGCCGCTGCCGCCGACCTTGTTGGTGAGCGGCCCGGCATTGTCGATGATATGGGATTGCGCGATCACCCGCTGGTCGGGCAGGGCGGCCGCCTCCACCGCGAGCAGCACGTCGCTGGGTTCGGCGAAGTCATAGTCGAGGATCGCTTCGATCGCGAGGCGCATGATGTCGGGGTCCGATTTGGAACGCGGGGCGAATCGCCCCATGGAATGAGCATCGTGGTCATGCAGGCCGGGGGCAAGCGGCTTTGGCGGTGGGTATGTTTGGTGGCAGTGGTTTTCGCAGAGGCGGCAGAGAGAAAGAAAGAAGCATTCACGCGAAGAAGCGGAGATTTGGAGTGGCCTTCGGCCGACATGCCGTCGCTTAGCGGTCGCCGGCAATCTCTGCTCTCTGCGTGAACCAGTTTGATTGTCTTTCGTAATCCTCTCCGCGTCTCCGCGCGAACCGGAAGTGGGATTTAAACCGCTTAACTTCGCATATATCCCGCAAATCTTTTGCTGACTTGCTCCGATCCTATTGGAGTCGGGAGGGATGCGGGCCATGCCCCAGGCGGTAAAAGGCCCGCCGCGCAACGTGGCGCGACGGGCCTTTTCAGTGCGTGATGCGCAAGGCGGGCGAGTGGCATGGGCGGCACCCCGGCTGATCCGGCCGGGGCGCCTGTCCAGGCTTATTCGCCATCATCCTCCGCATCGGGTCCGGTCATCATCCCTTCGGCAACCTCCTCGGTCTTGCCGCGAATCGCCTTTTCCAAACGTTCCGCCATCTCGGGATGTTCCTTGAGATAGGTTTTGGCATTCTCGCGGCCCTGACCGATGCGGACCGAGTCATAGGAGAACCAGGCGCCCGATTTTTCGACCAGCCCGGCCTTGACGCCGATGTCGAGCAACTCGCCGATCTTGGAAATGCCCTCGCCATACATGATGTCGAATTCGACCTGCTTGAAGGGCGGAGCGACCTTGTTCTTGACCACCTTCACCCGGGTCGCGTTGCCGACGATGTCGTCGCGATCCTTGATCTGGCCGGTGCGGCGGATGTCGAGGCGGACCGAGGCGTAGAATTTGAGTGCGTTGCCGCCGGTCGTGGTTTCCGGATTGCCGTACATCACGCCGATCTTCATGCGCACCTGGTTGATGAAGATCACCATGCATTTGGAACGCGAGATCGATCCGGTCAGCTTGCGCAGCGCCTGGGACATGAGCCGCGCCTGAAGCCCGACATGGCTGTCGCCCATTTCGCCCTCGATTTCAGCGCGCGGCACCAGCGCGGCGACCGAGTCCACCACCAGCACGTCGATCGCGTTGGAGCGGACCAGCGTGTCGACGATTTCCAGCGCCTGTTCACCGGTGTCGGGTTGCGACACGATCAGTTCGTCAATGTCCACGCCCAGCTTCTTGGCATAGCCGGGATCGAGCGCATGTTCGGCGTCGACGAAGGCCGCGGTGCCGCCATTCTTCTGCGCTTCCGCGACGGCATGGAGCGCAAGCGTGGTCTTGCCCGAGCTTTCGGGGCCATAGACTTCGATGATGCGGCCCTTGGGCAGGCCGCCGATGCCGAGCGCGATGTCGAGGCCGAGCGAGCCGGTCGAGATCGCCTCGATCTCGATCTTCTCCCGGCTGCCCAGCTTCATGGCCGAGCCTTTGCCGAAGGCGCGATCGATCTGGGCGAGCGCCGCCTCCAATGCTTTCTGTCTGTCCATTGTCCCCGTCTTCTTGGAATCGATGAGTTGGAGCATTGCGGTCATCGGCCTATCCCCTGTCAAGCGGATCGCGTCGATTCTCTCGACGCCTGGCGATGATGTATCCCGTTTGTTCCCGTAGAACAAGAGGGGAACGGAAATTTCCTATCCGTCCCGGATTCCTGCCCGTGGCGCCATCATAGATATGTTTCCCGAATCGCCAAATGATTGCCCACGCATAAGGGTGGTTCACCCACGCCAATCCTGCCTGCTGGCTGCGACAAAGCCAGAAGGTGCCGCCGACCGCAATGAATCTATCGCCCACCCAGGGCAAGGGGTTGTGCGGCGCGACAGTCGTCGCCATGCTTGCGGAAAGGCGGGGGAACTTCGTTTCATTCCCGAGGATGCGGGAGGGCAGGCGATGGACAGACGCGCGTTTCTGGGACGAACGATGGGCGGCATGGGCGCCGCGACGCTGGCGGCGGCGGCGCGGGCCGCAATCCCCTTCGATCCCTTCGCCGGGGTGGAGCCGATCCGGGCGAGGCCGGACCGCATCTTTCGCACCACCGTCTGTCTGCGCCCCTTCCGCGCCGCCGGTCCGCGAATCGAGGTTGAGGAGGTCGGGCGCAAGCGGGTCGTCCATAATTATGGCCATGGCGGCAGCGGCTGGTCGCTGAGTTGGGGATCGGCGGAGGTCGCCACCGGCATGGCGCTGGCCGACGGGGTCCACGATGTGGCGGTGATCGGCGCAGGCGCGCTGGGCATCACCGCCGCGCTCACCGCGCAGCGGGCCGGCGCGCGCGTCACCATCTATGCCAGGGAGCAGTTCCCGCACGTCCGCTCTGCCCGCGCCACCGGCACCTGGTCGCCCGACAGTCGCGTGGCTATGGAGAAAGCCGTCGATCCGGGCTTTGGCGACCGGTGGGAGGCGATGGCGCGCACTTCCTTCGCGACCTACCAAAGCTATCTGGGCCTGCCGGGCGATCCGGTCGAATGGACCGATCGCTATATGCTGTCCGACACGCCCTTCGGCCAGCCCCATGTGTCCACCGCGCCCGTGATGGAGCGACCGGACGATTTCCTGCACCTGGAAAGCCGGTTGCGCGACATTCTGCCGCGGTCGGTGGAAATGACGCCGGGCACGCATCCCTTCCGGCCCGCCTTCGTGCGCCGCAACAGTTCGCTGACCTTCAACATCGCGGACCTCTCGCACCAGTTGACCAATGATTTCCTGATCGCGGGCGGCCGGATCGTGCCGATGGAGTTTCACGCGCCCGGCGACCTCGCCCGGCTGAAGGAGAAGCTGATCATCAACTGCACCGGCTATGGCGCTCGGGCGCTGTGGCGGGACGAGAGCATCGTGCCGGTGCGAGGCCAGATCGCCTGGCTGATCCCGCAGGCGGGGGCGACTTACGGCGTCTATTATCGGTCGCTGTCCATGCTCGCCCGGCGCGACGGCATCGTCGTGCAGGAGGTCGGGCAGGACGAATATTACGGCTATGGCGACGCCAACGAAACGCCCGACCATGAAGCGGCCGCCGCATCCGTGCGGCAGCTGGCGCAGTTCTGGGCGTAAATTGGCTTACTGCCCGGCGAGCGCGTCCATGATCTGGCGGACCGGGTTGATGTCATAACCAGCCGCCGCCGCCTGCGCCGCCAGCACGTCCGCATTGTCGCCCGCACGCGCGCGGGTCAGCGCCCAGAGCAGGGTGCTGCGCGTGCCCGACCGGCAATAGGCCAGAACCTTACCCTCCCCCGCTTGGCTAAGCGCGCCGGCCATGCCGTCCAGCTGCCAGGGGGCAAACCCGCCATGGGCGACGGGCACGGCGACATAGGCGATGCCCGCTTCCTTCGCCGCCGCCTCGATCGCCGCGCCGTTGACCTGGCCGGGTTCCTCGTCATCGGGACGGTTGTTGACGATGACGGTCACGCCCTGCGCCTTGGCCTCCGCCACCTGATCGACGCTGATCTGGGGGGACACAAGGATGCGGTCGGTGAGCTTGCGGAACATGGGCTTCTCCTTTTGCCGGAGCCATGCGCCGGCGCAAAACGGGATTCAAGCACAAAACCGTAACCGTTCGGCCCTTCGACTTTGCTCAGGAGAGCCTGTCGAAGCCCTGCCCTCCTTCCGAAGAGGAAGACGATCCTTCGACAGCCTCAGGGCGAACGGAAGCGAATGCTCCTCTTACAAAAAGGGGCGGATCGCGGCGAGGAAGGCGTCGCCATAAGCGTCCAGCTTCTTCTGGCCGATGCCGCTGATATGGCTCATCTCGCGGATATTCGACGGGCGCTGCTCGGCCATTTCGCGCAAGGTGGAATCATGGAAGATGACATAGGGCGGCACGCCGGCTGCCTGCGCCAGTTCGCGGCGGCAGGCCCGCAGCGCGTCGAACAACGGATCGCCGACCGGATTGGCTTCCGCGCCATTGCGGGCGCTGCGCTTGCGCCGCTCCCGCCTGGCCGGCACGAGGATGCGCACCTCCTCCTCGCCCCGCAAAATCGGCCGGGCATTGGGGCCGAGCATCAGCCCGCCATGCTCGGTCGTTTCCAGCGCGTCGCGCACCAGCAGCGCGCGCGACACCGGGCGCAGCAGCGCCGTCTCGTCGCCATCGACGATGCCATGGACGGAGATTTTGTCATGGCCGCGCTCGCGTATCCTGTCGGTCGTGGCGCCGGTCAGCACCTGCTCGATATGGCCGGCGCCGAAACTCTGGCCGGTGCGGTAGACGGCGGATAGATATTTGCGCGCCGTCTCGGTCGCGTCGACACTGGCCGGGGGCGTCAGGCAATTGTCGCAATTGCCGCAGGCAAGCGGCGGGTCTTCCCCGAAATGACGCAGCAGGATGGCGCGGCGGCAGGTCGCCGTCTCGACCAGCGCGCCCAGCGCCGAAATGCGCGCCCGTTCGCCCTGCTGGCGGGCCTGTTCCAGTTCGGCGATGCGCATCCGCGCACGGGCGAAATCCTCCGCCCCCCAGAAGAGATGGGCGACGGCCGGTTCGCCGTCGCGACCCGCGCGGCCCGATTCCTGATAATAGCCCTCGATCGACTTGGGCAGGCCCGCATGGGCGACGAAGCGCACGTCGGGCTTGTCGATCCCCATGCCGAAGGCGACGGTGGCGACCATCACCATATCCTCGCTGGCGATGAAGGCGGACTGGTTGGCGGCGCGCTGGGCCGGGTCCATGCCGGCATGATAGGCTCGTACCGAGCGGCCCGAACGGCCCAGCGTCTCGGCCAGTTTCTCGGTCGCGGCGCGGGTCTGGGCATAGACGACGCCCGGCCCTTTCTCGGTCGCGAGCAGATCGGCAAGCTGGCGCGACAGGCCGTCGCGCGGATGGACGGCATAGCGGATATTGGGCCGGTCGAAGCCCGAGATGATGAGGCCGTCGTCGGGGATGCCGAGCTGGACGAGAATGTCCTTGCGGGTGTGCGCGTCGGCCGTGGCGGTAAGGGCGAGGCGCGGAACGTCGGGAAATTCGTCCAGCAGCGGGCGCAGCAGCCGATAGTCGGGGCGGAAGTCATGGCCCCATTCGGACACGCAATGGGCTTCGTCGATGGCGAAGAGCGCGATCTTCGCGGCGCGCAGCAGGTTGCGGAAGCCTTCGCCGCTCGCCCGCTCGGGCGCGACATAGAGAAGGTCGAGATCGCCATTGCGCAGGCGATCCTGCGTCTCGCGCCAGTCGGCGTCGACGCTGGTCAGGCTCGCGGCGCGGATGCCCACCGCCTGCGCCGCGCGCAACTGGTCGTGCATCAGCGCGATCAGCGGCGAGACGACGACGCAGCAGCCGTCCAGCGCCACGGCGGGCAACTGGTAGCAGAGCGATTTGCCCGCGCCGGTCGGCATGATGGCGAGTGTCGGCCGCCCCGCCATGACGCGGTCCACCACCTGCTGCTGCACCCCGCGAAAGCGGGTGAAGCCGAAAATATCATGGAGAAGCGTGGGGATGTCGCGCGCCATGGCGTGGCCTTAGCGGCTAGTGGCGCGGGGGGCCAGCCTCATACCACGCCGCGCATATCCGGCCTGGGTGGGCAGGGAGCGGGCCGCTTTATCCTCCTCTTTGAGGGGGGATTTATGTCCGCTAATGATCGTCACCGGATCGACCGGCTTCGGGCGTGCCGCCTTACGCCAATCCCACTTCCTTGAGCGGCACGCTGGCATCGCCCAGTTGCGCCAGGTCCAGCACCGCGCCCGACAGGACATGCGCCCGGCCCTGGACATAATCCTTGACCGCATTGACGCAATCGAGCGCGATCACCCGTCCGCCCTTCAGATAGACGACCGAGAAACTGCGGTTTGCGGGATCGCCGCGCAGCACCGTCTGGTCATACCCGGTCGACAGGCCCACGGTCTGGAGCTTGAGGTCATATTGGTTCGACCAGAACCAGGGCACCGCGTCATAGGCCTCTTCCTTGCCCAGGATATGCGCCACCGCGACCTTCGCCTGGTCATTGGCGTTCTGCACCGATTCGAGCCGCATCTGGGCGCCGCCGGCAAAGCGGTTGGCGTGGGAGGCGCAATCGCCCACGGCATAGATGTCGGGCAGCGAGGTGCGGCAATATTCGTCGACATCGACGCCATTCCCGCCGGCCGCGCCCGCCGCGATCAGCGGGCCGGTTTCCGGCACGATGCCGATGCCCACGATCACCATGTCGGTCTCGATCCGCTCGCCGTCGTCCATTAGCACGGTGGTGGCCTTGCCATCATGCACCTCGATACAGTCCATCTTCGCGCCGGTGCGCAGGTCGACGCCATGGGCGCGATGCTCGGCCTCGTAGAAGCGCGACAACTCTTCGCCCGCGACGCGCGCCAGCACCCGGTCCAGCGCCTCCAGCAGCACGACCTTCTTGCCGAATTTGGAGAGCACGGCGGCTGCCTCCAGCCCGATATAGCCGCCGCCGATGATGGTGACATGCGCGATGCTGTCGATCTTCGCCATCATCGCGTCGACATCGTCGCGGCGGCGCACGGCATGGACATTATGCGCGTCCGCACCGTTGCAGGTCAGCATCCGGGGCGATCCGCCGGTGCACCAGATCAGCTTGCCATAGCCGATCTCTTCCTCGCCGACGGTCACGAACTTTTCCTGGGGATCGACGCTCTTCACCCGCTTGCCAAGCAGCATATCCACATTGCGTTCGGCCCAGAAGGCGGCCGGGCGGATCAGGATGCGGTCGAAGCTCTTGTCGCCCGCGAAATATTCCTTGGACAGCGGCGGACGTTCATAGGGCGGGTCCTTCTCGTCGCCGATCATGCCGACGCTGCCTTCGAACCCCAGCTGCCGCAGCGAAATCGCCGCCTGTGCTCCGGCGTGGCCCGCACCCACGATCAGAACGTCATAATAGCTCATCCGCCCGATATCCTCTGCTTCATGCCCGGTTTGGGATGCTGTTGGCGCGCTTTATCCCGATGGGCAAGCGGATATTCAACGGCTTCCCCGGCGATGATGGCGGGCAGGCGGCGGCATTCGGTCCCGTCGCCCATGGTCGGCCTGAATATGATCCTTTGCCTAGTCCGTTCTGAAATAAACTTGTCGCGGATTTATGCTCCTGATATCCCGCGAGAAATCTTGGGGGGTATGATGAAATATAAAGTTGCGCGCATGGCGTTGCTGGCCGGGGCGCTGGCGATGGTGACGGCCTGTGGCGGGGGCGGCGACAGTTCGGGCGGTAGCGGGGGTACGTCTGCGCCGACGCCTTCCCCCACGCCGACGCCTTCCACTGCCTGTTCCTTGCGGGAGCGGCAGGACTGGGCGGCGGCGACCCTCAGGGAATGGTATCTCTTTCCTGATACATTGCCCGCATCCCTTGACCCCGCGCCTTATGCGAATGTGGACGACTATATCGACGCCCTGACCCAGGTCGCGCGATCGCAGGGGCGCGACCGTTATTTCACCTATCGGACCTCCATCGCGGAAGAAAATGCCTATTATGAATCCGGCACCAGCGCAGGCCTGGGCGTCAGGTTCGCCACGGATTCCAGCCAGACCCGGCTTTTCGTCATCGAAGCCTTCGAAAACGGCGCAGCGCTGGATGCCGGCATCGATCGAGGTGCGGAAATCGTGGCGATCGGCACGGACAGCAGCAATTTGCGCACCGTCTCTTCGCTCTTTGCGGCCGGCGGACCCGACGCGGTTGTCGATGCCCTGGGGCCCGACACTTCGGGCACGACGCGCGTCCTGCGCGTTGCCGACGCTACGGGTATACGCAATGTGTCGGTGACGAAAAAGGCGTTCGATCTGATGCCGGTGTCCAGCCGCTATGGCGCGCGGGTCATCGAGGATGGCGGCCGTCGGGTCGGTTATGTGAACCTGCGCAGTTTCATCTTCCCGGCCGAGCAACCGCTGCGCAACGCCTTTGCGATGTTCAAGGCGCAGGGCGTTACCGACATCATTCTGGACTTCCGTTACAATGGCGGCGGTCTGCTTTCGACCTCCGAACTGCTGGGCGACTTGCTTGGCGGGAACCGCGCCACGACGGACGTCATGACCCGACATAGCTTTCGGCCGGAAAAGAGCGCGGAGGATGAGACGCGCTATTTCGCGCCGCAGCCGGAATCCCTGGCGCCGACCCGCATCGCTTTCATCGGCAGCGGCGCGACGGCGTCGGCGAGTGAACTGGTGATCAATGCGTTCATTCCCTATCTCGACTCGCGCGCCGCACTGATCGGCGCCAACACCTTTGGCAAGCCGGTCGGGCAGATTGCCGTTGATCGCCCGGCTTGCGACGATCGGCTGCGCGTCGTGGCCTTCGCGACCCGGAATAGCGCGGGCAATGCCGACTATTATAGCGGTCTTGCGACGAGCATGAAGGCGACCTGTCAAGCCGTGGATGATATCGGCTATCCGCTTGGCGATCCCCGCGAGGCGTCCGTCCGTCAGGCGCTCGATTTCATCGCCGGGCGGAGCTGCACTCCCATTGGTCGCGCGACCGCTGGGGCCAGCCTGTCCACAGCGTCCACGCGGGTGGGGACGCCCGTCAGCACTGCGCGCATATTGCTTTCGCCGGCTCGGCCCAGTCCAGCCCAGAATGAGGTCCCCGGCCTGTTCTGAGGCCGGGCTGTTTCAGCGTCTTGCGTGTGACCGGGAAGCGATGCGCGCCACCGTAGGGCGTTCTTTTGCGCAAAATAGCGATATGACGACAATGTCTGGAGATCGCGCCCGATCAGGCGCATCGCGCTTCGGGATGCATGTCGTTGGTAGCGGAGGAGGGACTTGAACCCCCGACACGCGGATTATGATTCCGCTGCTCTAACCAGCTGAGCTACTCCGCCCCACGGGCCTCGCCGGGCGCCTCGCCCTGCGGTGAGGCGGCGCTATACGCAGGCAATGCGGGCCGGTCAACGGGGCTGGGCGCTCAAAATCGAAAAAAATGGCGCGGCATGGCCTGCCACGAAATCCGAGCCGCTTCAACGAAGCAGATCGTCTTTTCCGCCAGGCCAAATGAATGGAGCGGAACGCTTTTGGGCATCCGTCATTTTTGCCTTGCAATCGCTAGGACGCGGCGCACTAATATTGCAACGCACAACCGGCCGCGCGGCCGAGGGAGGATCGACCACTTGCCCTTCCATGAAATGTTTGAGCCCGATGGTTCGATACGCCCCTGTTACGACGAAGTGCAGAAATGGGTGGAGCGAACCGGCATAGCCGGGCTCAATCGCCGCATGGATGAGGCCGAGGCGATCTTCCGCCGCATCGGCATCACCTTCGCGGTCTATGGCGAGGGCGGCGATCCGGAACGGCTGATCCCCTTCGACCTGCTGCCCCGCATCTTCACCGCGAACGAATGGCGCGTCCTAGACAAGGGCATCCGCCAGCGGGCCCGCGCGCTCAACGCCTTCCTGCATGACGTTTACCACCGCGGCGAGATCGTGAAGGCCGGCATCATGCCCGCCGACATCATCTACAAGAACAGCGCCTATCTCGCCGAAATGGCCGACTTCACCCCGCCGGGGAAGGTCTACAGCCATATCGTCGGCATCGACATCGTGCGGACGGGGCCGGGCAGTTTCGAGGTGCTGGAGGATAATTGCCGCACCCCCTCCGGCGTGTCCTATATGCTCGAAAATCGCGAGATCATGACGCGCATGTTCCCCGAACTGTTCGCGCAGGGCGTGGTCGCGCCGGTCGACGATTATCCCGCCGAATTGCTCAAAAGCCTCAAGGAAGTCGCGCCCCCGGCGTGCAAGGGCGATCCGGTCGTGGTCGTCCTGACCCCCGGCTCGCTCAACAGCGCCTATTATGAGCACAGCTTCCTCGCCGACCTGATGGGCGTGGAACTGGTCGAGCCGGCGGACCTGTTCGTCGACGATGACCGGGTGTGGATGAAGACCACGCTGGGACCGAAGGCGGTGGACGTCATCTACCGCCGGATCGACGACGAATATATCGACCCGCTGGTCTTCCGCCCCGACAGCCTGCTGGGCGTGCCGGGCATCTTCAACGTCTATCGCAATGGCGGTGTGACGCTGGCGTCCGCGCCCGGCTCCGGCATCGCCGATGACAAGGCGGTCTATATCTATGTGCCGGAGATGATCCGATTTTATCTGGGCGAAAAGCCGATCCTGGACAATATCCAGACCTGGCAGTGCGGCAAGCCCGACGAACTGGCCTATGTGCTGGAAAATCTGCACGAACTTGTGGCCAAGGAAGTGCATGGCTCGGGCGGCTACGGCATGTTGATCGGGCCGAAGTCGACCAAGGACGAAGTCGCCGCCTATGCGCAGCGGATCAAGGCCAATCCCGGCGAGTTCATCGCCCAGCCGACGCTCGACCTGTCGACCGTGCCGACGCTGGGGCCGGCGGCGGTGGTCGGCCGCCATGCCGATTTCCGTCCCTATTGCCTGGTCGGCAAGCAGATCCGCCTGGTCCCCGGCGGCCTCACCCGCGTCGCGCTGACCGAAGGATCGCTGGTGGTCAACTCCAGCCAGGGCGGCGGGGTCAAGGACACCTGGGTGATGCAGGATTGATGGGGCGACGAGACATTCACCCCTCCCCTTCAGGGGAGGGGCCGGGGGTGGGGGCTAGCCTCTTGGCTCGGCGTCTGGGGCACGCCCCCACCCCAACCTTTCCCCTTCAGGGGAGGGGCTATAGGATTTTTGAGGGCATGATAAAATGCTGAGCCGGACCGCCGAAAATCTCTTCTGGATGGCGCGCTATATGGAGCGGGCCGAAGCCACGGCCCGGCTGCTGACCATGGGGCAGCGCATGGCGATCCTGCCGGGCGCGCATCATCGCGACGAGTGGCGCTCGGTCGTCCGCGCGACCGGGGCAGGGCATCAATTCCCGGAGGGCGCGATCGTCACCGAAAGCGATGCCGTCGCCTATCTGATGCTCGATGCCGACAATCCCAGCTCGATCCGTTCCTGCCTGCTCAAGGCCCGCGCCAATGCCAAGTCGGCGCGGACCATGTTGACGCAGGATATGTGGGAAGCGCTGAACGAAGGCTGGCGCAAGCTCGACGGCTATGATGTCGGCGAGGCGCGGCAGCAGCTCCCCGCCCTGATCGACTGGGTCAAGACCCGCGTCATGACCTTCCGCGGCGCCGCCCATTCGGGCCAGCTCCGCAACGAAGGCCACGACTTCCTGCGCGCCGGTTCCGCGCTGGAGCGGGCGCAGATGACCTTGCGGCTGCTCGACGTCAAATATTATGTGCTGCTGCCGGAAACCGAGGTGATCGGCGGCAATCGCGACCATTATCAATGGACGTCGGTCCTCTACGCCCTGTCGGGCGCGCGCGCCTATCATCATGTCTATGGCGGCACCTACACGCCCTGGCAGATCACCGATTTCCTGATGCTGAACCGGCTTTTCCCGCGCAGCGTCGCCTATTGCTACGACCAGCTCGCCTATCGGCTCAATCGGCTGGCGGGCTGGCACGATGCGAAGGGGCCGTGCCATGACACGGTGCAGGAGCTGGTCGCGGGCCTGGAAAGCCAGGACAGCGGCGAGATTTTCCGTCGCGGCCTGCATGAAACGGTCCAGAACGGCCTGATGATGACTAACCGGCTGGGGATGGAAATCGCCCAGACCTATCATTTCGGTTGAGGCGCGGAGGGAGGCCGAACCCATGAAGCTGCTCGTCCGCCACCAGACCGTCTATCGCTATGCCGCCTCCGCTGGCCGGGTGGCGATGCGTCTCAAGCTGATGCCGGTCGATACGCCCGCACAGAAAGTGCTGGAATGGCGGGTGAGCGTGAATGACGAGCCGCTGACCGGATTCCGCCCGAACAGCTATGGCGAGAAGGAAGCGATCTGGATTCGCCACGACCGGCTCGACAATGCGGTGATCGTAGCCGAAGGACTGGTCGAAACGCGCGAGAGCCACGGCGTCGTCGGTCATCTGAAAAGCCGGGTCGACCCCCGCTATTTCCTGCGCGACACCCGCTTGACCCGCGCGTCGGAAGGGATCGCTGCGATGGCGCGCGACCTGCCGGAGCAGGACGGCCCGCTCGCGACGCTCCACGCTCTGTCCGCCGCCGTCAGCGACGCGGTCCAGTATCGCGCCGGCGTCACCACGTCCGACACCAGCGCCGCCGAAGCCTTCGCGCTGGGGGCGGGCGTGTGCCAGGACCATGCGCAGGTCTTCATCGCCGCCGCGCGGTCGCTTGGCGTTCCGGCGCGCTATGTCTCGGGCTATCTGCTCGCGGGGGAGGGAGACGCGCTGCACGAAACCCATGGCTGGGCCGAAGCCCATCTGCCCGACCTTGGCTGGATCGGTTTCGACCCGTCCAATCGCGTCTGCGTCACCGAACGCTATCTGCGCGTCGCCAGCGGCCTTGATGCAGATGAAGCCGCGCCGATCCGTGGCTCGGTGACGGTGGCTGGCGATATCTGGATTGACGCGGACGTTCGTATCGCGCAGGCGGAAGACGGAGTCGAGGAACGGCAGCTGCAAAAACAGCAGCAACAAAGCACCCCGCCGCCCGACTCGACGGGTTGAGGCAAGCGATCGCAAGTCGGATGGACCATTCGACGATTCGCCGATCGCGACAGATAATTGCAGGAGGCCGGGGGGGCGTGACTTATTGTGTGGCCGTGCGTGTGGACCAGGGACTGGTCATGCTGTCCGACACCCGCACCAATGCGGGCATGGACAATATTGCGCGCTTCCGAAAGAGCTTCACCTACCACGTCCCCGGCGAACGGGCGATCACGCTGCTTTGTTCGGGCAACCTGTCGATCACCCAGGGGGTGAAGGCGGTGCTCAGCAAGGCGATCAAGGAATCGGAGCTTAATCCCGATATCGAAACGATCTGCAATTGCGACACGATGCACCGCGTGGCGCAGATCGTCGGCGAAGCGATGCAGAAGATGCAGCACCGCTATCGCGAGAATATCGAGATGGGCGGGTCCGGCTCCAGCGCCTCGATCATGGTCGCGGGCCAGCGCAGGGGCGGCAAGCCGCGCCTCTACCTCATCTATTCCGCCGGCAATTTCATCGAGGCGACCGAGGACACGCCCTTCTTCCAGATTGGCGAGCATAAATATGGCAAGCCGATCCTCGATCGCATCATCACCCGTGAAACCAGTCTGGAGGACGCGACCAAGGCGGTGCTGCTCTCGATGGACTCGACGCTGCGTTCCAACCTGTCGGTGGGTATGCCGCTCGACCTGACGGTGATCCCGACCGACGCCTACGACTTCCGCGTTCGCACCCGGATCGAGCCGGACAATGAAGAATTCGCCCTGATTTCCCAGGGCTGGAGCGCGGCCCTGCGCAAGAGCTTCGAGGACCTGCCCAACGTGCTGGATTGAGGGGAAGGAAGGTCGGAACGGCGGAGATGGGAAGCAGACTGGCAGCCTTCTCAACCTCCGTTCGCCCTGAGCTTGTCGAAGCCTGTCCTGAGCGCCTGCCTTGGCAGGCAGTCGAAGGGGGCTACACTTCTTCTTCAAAACACAGGGCTTGAAGAAAAGGACGGGGCTTCGACAAGCTCAGCCCGAACGGATATTGGGGTGTCTGAAAATGGCCGTTACCGGACCGTTGGGGCAGACCCCGCAGCCCTACGCGCCCAACACCCTGCCCAGCGCGCGTTCGACGGCGCCGATGGTGAAGGGCTTGGCCAGGGTCGGCCGGTCGGCATGGTCGGTCGGCAGATCGTCGGCCATGCCGCCGGTGGCGAAGATGAAGGGGATGTCGGCCTGCGCCAATATGTCGGCGACCGGCCAGCTCTTTTCGCCCTGGAGATTGCAGTCAAGCAGCGCGGCGTCGAAGCCTCCTTCGCGGGCGTGGGCGCAGGCTTCGTCCACGGTCGCGGCCACGGCATGGAGGCGGTAGCCAAGCGCGTCGAGATAATCCTCCAGCATCATGCCGATCATCGCTTCATCTTCCACGATGAGGATGGATTTCGCGTCCGACATCTAGGCCAAGTCCCCCTTTGTTCCTGCGACGGCTATCGCAAAGCCCGCGCATTGCCCAGCATAATCGCTTGAGCTGGAAAGAAGTTCATTCCGCCGCGGCAGGCCGCATCGTCAGCGCATCGCGTGCCGCCTCCGCCAGCTGGCTGACGGAGAAGGGCTTGGGCAGGAAGGCGACATTTGCGATGTCGATCGACTTGCGCAGCTGCTCCTCGGCATAGCCCGACATAAAGAGGACGGGCAGTTGCGGGTGCGTCTGCCGCGCCTGCGTCACCATGGCGGGGCCGTCCATATTGGGCATGACCACGTCGGAAATGAGCAGGTCGATGCCATCGTTGGCGGCCAGCACCTCCAGCCCCTGTTCGCCGTCATTGGCGGTCAGCACCTTGTAACCCTGCCGCGTCAGCGCCCGTTCGGCGACGGCGCGAACCATATCCTCGTCCTCGACCAGCAATATAGTGCCGGTGCCCCAGGTTTCGGTGGGGCGGGCGGGCGGCTGGACATGGACGGCATGGTCGGCGTCCGCGCCCGCATAGACGGGCAGGTAGATGACGAAGCTGGCGCCGCGGCCCAGTTCGGATTCGGCGAAGATATAGCCGCCCGACTGTTTGACGATGCCATAGACGGTCGAAAGGCCAAGGCCCGTGCCCTTGCCCAATTCCTTGGTGGTGAAGAAGGGCTCGAAAATCTTCGACAATATGTCGGGCGGTATGCCCAGCCCCGTGTCGGAAACGCGCAGCGCGGTATAGTCGCCCACGGGCAGGATCTGCTGGCGCATCTCGCGCGCCTTGGCGGCGGGAACGGCATAGGTCTGGATGTTGAGCGTGCCGCCTTCGGGCATGGCGTCGCGGGCGTTGACCGCGAGGTTGACGATCACCTGCTCCAGCTGGCCGGGATCGGCGCGCACCGCGCCCAGGTTGCGGCCATGGCTGACGTCGAGCCGCACATTTTCGCCCAGCAGCCGCTTCAGCAGGTTCGACACGTCGGACACGATGTCCGGCAGCTGAAGAATCTGCGGGCGCAGCGTCTGCTGGCGCGAGAAGGCGAGCAACTGGCGGGTGAGGCCAGCGGCGCGGTTGCTGTTCGACTTCACCTGCTGGATGTCGTCATAGTCGCTGTCGCCGGGCGTATGGCGCATCAGCATCAGGTCGCAATGGCCGATGATCGCGGTCAGGATATTGTTGAAGTCATGCGCCACGCCCCCGGCGAGCTGGCCGATCGCCTGCATCTTGGTCGCCTGCGCAACCTGGCGCTTGAGTTTGGACTCCTCGCTATTGTCCTTGAGCGACAGCAGCACAGCCGCTTCGCCCAGGCCCCGGACGCCGGCCAGGCTGAGCGCGATCGGCTCGTCGGGCTGTTCGCGCAGGCGCACCGCAATGTCGCCCGAC
This sequence comes from Sphingobium sp. WR1, assembly GCF_059693745.1. Lineage (NCBI taxonomy): Bacteria > Pseudomonadati > Pseudomonadota > Alphaproteobacteria > Sphingomonadales > Sphingobiaceae > Sphingobium > Sphingobium sp. WR1. The sequence goes on from NZ_JCATID010000003.1 coordinate 299,939, forward strand.
ATCTGCGGGCCGACGGCGAAACGGCGCACCGCATCGGCGACCGCCGCCTGGTCTTCCCGCACGACCAGGTCGCCGGGATAGCTGGGCTTGGCGCCGGACTTGAGGCCGGAGGCGCGGGCGAACGCCTTGTTGACGAACAATATGCGCCCGTCGCGGTCGGCCATGGCAAGACCGAAGGGCAGCAGCGAGAGCAGGGTTTCGATATAGGAAAGGGCGGACGTGCCGCCGCCGCCCGCCGGTTCGTCGATCAGCAGGAGCAGCATCGGACCGTCCTGCGCCGCCGCCTGCCCGCCGCCCGGCTGGCTCGCGCGGCGCAGCGGGACCTGGAGCAGGCGCAGCGGCAGGCTGCCCGCCTCCTCGCGCGCCAGGAACAGCCGGCCCTTGTCGTCCACCCGCATGTGCGCGGCGAAGTCCCGGCCGGTGATGTTGGCGTCGATACGCCCGGCGGCGCGCAGCATGAAGGCGCCGTTGGCGGCGCGGATGCGGCCTTCACCGCCGATCATCACCGCCATGATGCCCGCTTCGCCCAGCTGCCGCCCGGCTTCGCCGGTCAGGAAGCGATGGACGTCGTCCAGCGCGCTCGGCTGGCGGACGGGGGTGAAGCGCCAGAGCAGATAATCCTCCGACCGGCCGGTGCGGGTGATGTCGACGTCCAGCCGCATCGCGCCCAGCGTCATCCCCTCCATCTTTGATTCGCCGTCGCGCCACGCGGCGCGGGCGGTGTGGGACAGGGTCTCGGTCAGAGTGACGTCGCCGGTGACGCCCGGCGGGGTCGGATAGCCGGGGAACCATTCGCCGAACAGGTCGCTGGCGCAGACCAGTCGTCCGGCGCGGTCGGTGACGGCGATCGCTATGCTGGAAGCGTCGGCGGCGGCGCGCGCGACGGTCCAGTCGGGCATCGCTTCGCCGGCGGCCGTCTGGCCGGGATAGAGGCGATGATACCAGCTCATCAAGGCGGCGATGGCGAGCACACCCGCAGCGAAGCCCGCCGCCAGCGCGGCGCTGCCCGCCGCGTAGAAGACGAGGCCAGCCGACAGCAAGGCCGCGCCGATGAGCAGCGGCAATGCGAAGGGCGAGGCTGGTTTGTTCAGCCACGCCTCATCATCCTTTTTCAGCCTTGCGGCCATGATCGGCCAACCCCCTGCATCGCCACTGGAACCAGCCACCCGTCAGATATGGGCGGTCTCCTCCAATGCGCTGCTTTTGTGGACCTTGCCAATCCTCAATTTGCGCGCTTGCCATTTGCGGCCCATGCGATGGCGCCAGAACCAGTCGGCGGTGACATAGCCCAGGATGGCGCAGGCAAGCGAGATCAGGAACAGGCCGAGCAGCATGGCGGGGGCGGCTTCGGAGAAGAGCCAGGCGCACCAGTCGCGCAGCGAGGCATGTTTGTCGACCAGCGCCATGAAGCCCGACGCATCGGCGCTGCGGCCCAATATCCAGTTGCCCAGCCACACCGACGCCATGAGGATGAGCGGCGTCGTGGCGGGATTGGAGAGGAAGGTCATGGCCGCCGCAACCGGAATGTTGGCGCGGAAGGGCAGGGCGAAAAGCGCCGCGCCGGCGATCTGGACGCCGGGGATCAGCAGGAAGATGCCGACGAACAGGCCCAGCGCCACGCCGCGCGGCACCGAGCGGCGGGTGAAGCGCCAGAGCGAGGGTTCAAGCACGCGATGCGCGACCGGAGCCAGCACCTTGCTCTGTTCCAGCGATTCGCGGGTGGGGGCGTTGGCGTGCCACCAGCGGGCCAAACGTCCCCTCTGCTGCCGGTTGCTCATCAACCCTTATCCCGCATGATGCGCTGTTGATCGCGCTTCCAGTCGCGCTCCTTGATGCTGTCGCGCTTGTCGTGATTCTGCTTGCCCTTGGCCAGCGCCAGTTCGACCTTGGCGCGGCCCTGACTGTTGAAATAGATCATCAGGGGCACCAGCGTCATGCCCTTGCGCTCGACCGCGCCGTGCATCTTCATGATCTCGCGCTCGTGCAGCAGCAGCTTGCGCGGGCGCTTGGGCGTGTGATTCTCGCGATTGCCGTGGCTATATTCGGGGATGTTGCTGTTCACCAGCCACACCTGGTTGCCCTTCACCTCGGCATAGCTTTCGGCGATATTGCCCTCGCCGCCGCGCAGCGCCTTCACCTCGGTTCCCTGCAGGGCGATGCCTGCCTCGAACACGTCCTCGATGAAATAATCGAACCTCGCCCGCCGGTTCTCGGCGACGATCTTCTTCTTGTCGAAGGTTGCGGGACGGGGGCGGGCCATTGGTCTTTTCTAGTCTTCCGTTCGTGTCGGGCGCGGCGTTGCATATACGCGTCGCGCACCCCTCCTATTCCGCGGCTCTGCCCGGAACGAACGGGATATGGTGTCGGCTGCGCCTCAAACCAATCCCGCAATCTCCAGCGCGCGGTCGACCGCCGTTCGGCTCGATTCCGACGGCCAGGTGATCGGCAGGCGGACGTCGCCGGGCATGTCCGGGCGGACGCGCGTGAGCGCATATTTGACCGGGCCAGGTGAAGAATCGCTGAACAGGGCGTCATGCAGGGGATAGAGACGATCCTGGAGCGCAAGGGCCCCATCCCAGTCATGCGCGGCGCAGGCCGCCTGGAAATCGGCGCACAGGCGCGGGGCGACATTGGCGGTGACGCTGATGCACCCCTTGCCACCCATCGCGTTGAATCCCAGCGCCGTTTCGTCATTGCCCGACAGCTGGCAGAAGTCGGCGCGGCAGGCGAGGCGTTGCGCGGTGACGCGCCCCAGATTCCCGGTGGCGTCCTTGATGCCGACGACGCTTTGATATTCCTCCGTCAGGCGGTGGATCACCGGCACGCCGATGTCGGTGATGGTGCGGCTGGGGACGTTATAGAGGACGATCGGCAGATCGCAGCGCTCCGCCAGCCAGGCGAAGTGGCGATAGACGCCCTCCTGATTCGGCTTGTTGTAATAAGGCGCGACCACCAGCGCGGCGTCGGCGCCGGCGGCCTGCGCGGCATACATATGCTCCAGCGCGATTCGGGTGTCGTTGGAACCGCAGCCGGCGATCACCGGCACTCGGCCCGCCGCCTGATCGACGCAGATGGCGATGACGCGATTATGTTCCGCCACGGTCATGGTGGCGCTTTCGCCCGTCGTGCCGCAGGGAACGAGCGCGCTCGACCCTTCTTCGATCTGCCAGTCGACGAAGGCGCGGAAGGCGGGTTCGTCGATCGCGCCATCGCGAAACGGGGTGATCAGAGCCGGAATCGAGCCCGAAAACATGATAAAACTCCTTCAAATCTCCGGGCGGCCGGGGCATGATCGGTGAAGCGGCGCGCTATAGCGCGTCATTCAGGGCCTGATAAGGATGCAAATGCGATTATGTCCAGCATGTGCGCCCCCTCTCATGTCGAAAGTTACCTGATCCGAATGCCGATTATTGCCTTGTTGCTCATGACCGCCGGCGCGGGCGCGCAGACCGAAGGTATTGCCCCTGCCGCTTCTCCGCCCGCCGCCCGCTCCGGCGCGACGGTCCAGCCGATCCCGCCCGAATATGGCCAGCCCGCCAGCCAATGGAATCAGGTGCAGGCGCGAATCGGCCAGCCCAGCGACATGAGCATCGCCGGCACGATCAGCCAGTGGCGCGCGCTTCAGCAGAGCGACGGCCTGGGCGCGTCCACCTATGCCAGCTTCATCCTCGCCAATCCCGGCTGGCCCGGCGAGGACCGGATGCGCCGGCTGGCCGAGACGGGGATCAATCCCGACAGCTATGATCCGGCCCAGGTGACGGCCTTCTTCGCGCGCTTCCCGGCGCGCACCGCGACCGGCCATGCGCGCAACGCCGTGGCCTTGATGCAGCTTGGTCGCATGGCCGAGGCGCGGATCGCCGCACGCAATGCCTGGATCGGCGGATCGCTCAGCCCGGCGGACGAGGCGCGGTTGTTGTCGCTCTTCGGTTCCAGCCTGACGCCCGCCGACCATGACCAGCGTGCCGACGCGCTGCTGTGGGGCAATGACGTCAACGGCGCGATGCGGATGATCGCCTATGTCAGCCCGGCGCGGCGCGCGGCGTTCCAGGCGCGCATCGCGCTGCGCCGCAAGACGCCCGATGCGTCCGTGCTGGCGCAGGCGGCCGAAGCGACCGGCGCGGGCGATGCCGGCTTCATCGCCGACAAGGCGATCTGGATGCGCGACACCGGCAATTGGGTGGGCGCGCGCCAATATCTGGCGAACCGCAGCGCGCTGACCTACCGCCCCAGCAATGCCGAGAAATATTATGAGGTGCTGCTGAACCAGGCGCGGGCGGCGGCGAACGACAGCCAATGGACCTTCGCCTATGGCATCGCCAGCAAGATCGACGATGCGATCGCCCCCGGCGTCCAGCTGAGCGACCAGCCGATCGGTGTGCGCGACGATTATACCAGTCTCGCCTGGCTGGCGGGCACCACCGCCTTCTACAATCTCAACCGTCCGGGCGACGCGGTGACGATGTTCCGCCGCTATGCCGACGCCGCCAAGTCGCCCCAGACCCGCTCGAAGGGCTATTATTGGGCGGGACGCGCGGCATTGCAGATGGGCGACGCCGCCACCGCCAACAGCTATTTCAACCAGGCCGGCATCTATCCCGACCAGTTTTACGGGCAACTGGCGCTGGAACGGCTGGGCCGGCCGATCCCCGCGCCCGCGACGGTCGAGCGGCCGGTGCCGATTTCGGCGGCGGAGCGGGCAGCGTTCGACAGTCGTTCGGTCGTGCGCGCGGTCAAGGCGCTCGGCCAGATGGGCTATTGGGAGGACCAGAGCAAGTTCGCCCGCGCCATCGCCAACAATGCCGACAGCGACACGGATCATTTCCTGGCCGCAGAACTGGCGCAACGGATCAACCGTCCCGACATGAGCGTGATGGTCGGTCGTCGTGCCGTGTCCAGCGGCCTGACCGGCTATGGCGAAACCGCTTTCCCGCGCGTGCCGGTGCCGCCGACGGCGCAATATAACTGGACCATGGTCCATGCGATCGCGCGGCAGGAAAGCCAGTTCGACAAGCAGATCGTCAGCCATGCCGGCGCGCGCGGCCTGATGCAGCTGATGCCGGGCACCGCGCGCGAGCAGGCGGGCAAGCTGGGCCTTGGCTACAATCCCGCCTCGCTCAACGATCCCAGCTACAACATCATGCTGGGGTCGGGCTATTTCCAGCGGATGCTGGATTATTATGGCGGCAGCTATCCGCTGGCCGTCGCGGCCTATAATGCCGGGCCGGGCAATGTGAACAAGTGGATCGCCGCCAATGGCGACCCGCGCATGGCCGGGGCCGACATGCTGCGCTGGATCGAGCAGATCCCGATCTTCGAGACGCGCAACTATGTGCAGCGCGTGCTGGAAAATGCGGTGGTCTATGAGGCGATGAACCCGGAGCGTGCGAAATTCCGGGGCACCAGCGCGGTGCTGAGCCGCTATCTGGGGAAGCAGACACCGGGCTGAATCTGCGCTAGGGGGCGGCAATGTCGACCCCCTATCCAAACTACATCACCCCCGAAGGCTTCGCGAAGCTGCGCGCCGACTATGACCATCTGCTGGGCGTCGAGCGGCCCGCGATCGTCGAGGTGGTGAGCTGGGCGGCGGGCAATGGCGACCGCAGCGAGAATGGCGACTATCTCTATGGCCGCAAGCGGATGCGCGAGATTGACGGGCAGTTGAAGCGCCTGTCGAAGAAAATGAAGGACGCTAAGGTCGTCGATCCCCGGCAGCAGCCCGACAAGGGCCGGGTCTATTTCGGCGCGACCGTCACCATCGCCGACGAGGATGACAATCATCGCACCGTGACGATCGTGGGCAATGACGAGACGGACGTGGACGCCGGGCGGATCGGCTGGGGGTCGCCGATCGCGCGCGCCCTGCGCGGGGCGGCGGTGGGCGACCTGCGCCGCGTGAGGCTGCCGGCGGGCGAGAAGGACTATGAGGTGATGGCGATCGCCTATCCGGCCTGAGCGGTCGATAGCAGCCAAAGGCGGAAATCCGCCATCGCCGGGCTGTCCGGGCGGGACATCAGGCGGGTGAGCCAGTAGCCGCCCAGATCGACCGACGCGGCGAAGGGCTGGACGAGGCGGCCGGCGTGCAGATCGGTCTCGAACAAGGCGGGCGGAGCGAGGGCGACGCCGATGCCGCGCAGGGCCGCATGGATCATCAGGATCGAGCTGTCGAACACCGGTCCGCGCAGCGGCGGGCAGGGCGCGCTGGCCGCCGCGAACCAGCGCGGCCATTCGTCGGCGCGATAGGAGCGGAGCAGGGTTTTGCGGGCGAGCGCGGCGGGATCGGGCAGGCGCGCCGCCATCTCCGGCGTGCAGAGGGGAGCAAGCGGCGCGCGCAATATCGGGTCGGCATGAGTGCCGTGCCAGGCCCCGTCACCGAAACGGATGGCAAGGTCCAGTCCCTCCCCCGCCAGGTCGACGCGGTTATTGTTGGTCATGATCCGCAGGTCGACATGGGGGCAGGCGCGCGCGAAATCCTCCAGCCGATCCAGCAGCCAGCCGCCGGCGAAGGTGCCGACCACGCCCAGGTTCAATATCTCGCGCGGACGGCCACCCTCGATCCGGCCCAATGTCGCGCCGATCCGGTCGAGCGCATCGCCCATGACCGGCAGCAGGGCGCGACCCTCGTCCGTCAGCATCAGGCCGCGCGGCAGGCGGCGGAAAAGTGGTGCGCCCAGCCGCGCCTCCAGTTGCGCGACCTGCTGGCTGACCGCGCCCTGGCTGACGCAGAGTTCGATGGCCGCTTTCGTGAAGTTGAGGTGCCGCGCCGCCGCCTCGAAGGCGCGCAGGGCATTGAGGGGCAGTTGGGCGCGGTCCATGGTTCAGAAGGCATAAGCCTGGCTCATGGCTCTGTCGAGAAATCATGCTTTGTAGCGGTAGCAGCGGCGGGGCAGTTTCGCTTTCACTCAGAGATGGAGGCGGAATCATGCGGAAAAGGACCATGTTGGTCATAAGCCTGGCTGGGATGATGGCGGTGGGGGCGGGTAAACCTGACGACCCACGGATGCGCCCGGTCGTGCCCGATTATGCCAAGCGCTGGCTGGAGCCTCAGCCGCTCACGCGCTTCTATGGGACGACCTATCTGGTCGGTTTTGATGCGCTGAACGTGGCGCTGATCCGCACCAGCGCGGGGCTGATCCTGATCGACGGCGGAGTGCCGCAGGGGGTGCCGGATATCGAGGCGAAGATCCGCCGGCTCGGTCTTTCGATCAGGCAGGTGAAGCTGATCTTCAGCACCGAACCCCATTATGACCATGCCGGCGGCATTGCCGCGCTGGCGCGGGACAGCGGCGCGACGGTGATCGCCAGCGCGCCCGCTGCCCCCGTGCTGCGGCAGGGCGGCGGCGACCCCGACGATCCGCAGGCGGCCTGGCTAGAGCGCTTCCCCGGCGTGGCGAGAGTGCGCGCGGTGCGCGACGGGGAGGTGATCCGGCTGGGCGATGTCGCCGTCATCGCTCATGCGACGCCGGGCCATACGCTGGGCAGCATGAGCTGGAGCTGGAAGAGTTGCGAGGACAAGGCGTGCAAGACGATCGTCTTCGCCTCCAGCCTCAATCCGATGGCGGCCGATGGCTGGCGCTTCGCCGATCCGGCGCACCGGCGTTTCGTCGATGCGTTTCGCGGCACCTTCGCGCGGGTGAAGGCGATGCGCTGCGACATGCTGATCACCGCCCATCCGGGCGATGACGATGCCGACCGGCTGGCGAAACTGGCGAGGGCGCGCACGCCCAATCCTTTCGCCGATCCGGGCGCCTGCCGCCGCTATGCAATGGGCGCGGAGGCAGCGCTGGAGAAGAAACTGAAGGAATGAAAGGCGCGGGCGTGCAGGCCTGCATTGACTCGCGCTGTTCCTGTGGGTGATAAGAACATAACAGGAACAAATGTCATGAGCGAGTCGCTGCACAGCCTCGCCGCCTTGAAGCGGCATATCGCATCGTTGGACCGCGCGCCAGCGTCGCAGCCCCGCGCACGCTTCGCCAGCGGGCATGTCGGGCTGGACGCGGCGCTGGGCGGCGGGCTGGCGCGCGGACGGGTGCATGAGCTGTTCGGGGACAGCGCGGACGCGGCGGCTGCGGCCGGCCTGTCGCTGCTCTGGAGCCGACAGGCGAGCGGCGATGCGCCCTTGCTGTGGCTGCGCACGGTCGCGGCGGGGAAGGCGGGCGGCCATCCCTATGGGCCGGGACTTGCCGCTTTGGGCATCGATCCCGACCGGCTGTTGCTCGGCATCATGCCGGATGAGGCGATGCTGCTGCGCGCGGCGGTGGATGCGCTGCGCTGCCCGGCGCTGGGTGCCCTGCTGATCGAATTGCGGGGGCGGGCGCCCCTGCTCGACCTCACTGCCAGCCGGCGGCTGGCGCTGGCGGCGGAAGGATCGGGCGTCACCGCCCTGGTGCTGCGGATCGATGCGGAGCCGGTGCCGAGCGCGGCGGAAACGCGCTGGCGCGTGGCCGCGGCGCCCTCCGTGCCGCTGCCCGGCAATGCGCCGGGGCTGACCAGCTTCGCCCTCACCCTGCTGCGCCGCCGGGCAGGGACGGACGGGCAGGTTTGGCGGCTGATGTGGGACAAAGAGCGGGGGATATTCGGAGACGCGGGCGATGAACGCCATGATGAGGAACAGCGAAGCGGCGACGGCGGTGCGGCGCTATCTGGCGCTCAGCTTCCCCTTCCTGCCGATCGACCGGCTGCGGATCATGCGGCCCGATCTGTGGGGCGGGGGTGAGGGGCCGGCGATCGTCGTCGAAGCGGTGCGCGGCGCGATGCGGCTTGCGGCGGTCGATGCCGACGGGCTGACGATCGGGCTGACGCCGGGCATGACCCTGGCCGACGCGCGGGCGCGCGAGCCGAATCTGCGCGTCTTCGATGCCGATCCCCATGCCGATCAGGACTGGCTGGAGCGGCTGTGCGATGGCTGTGCGCGTTACACGCCCAATGCCGCGCCCGACGGGGCCGACGGGCTGATGCTCGACATCAGCGGTTGCGGCCATTTATGGGGCGGGGAGGAGGCGCTCGCCGCCGAGGCCGCCGCGCGGCTGGAGCGGCAGGGGCTGCGCGTGCGCCACGCCATCGCGGCCAGCCCGGAGGCGGCCCATGCGCTCGCCCGCTTCCCGGTGCCGCCCGCGCCCGACGAGGAAGCGGCAGTGCGCCGCCTGCCGGTGGAGGCGCTGGGGCTGGAGGGCGAAAGCGCGGTGGCGCTGCGCCGGGCGGGGCTGCGCACGGTGGGCGACCTTGCCGCCCTGCCCGCCGCCACGCTCGCCGCGCGCTTTGGCGAGGAAGCGGTCGATGCGCTGCACGCGCTGCTGGGCCTGGGCCATCGGCCGCTTGCGCCCCGTCGCCCCCGCCCCGCCGTCCGCATCGACCGCCGTTTCGCCGAGCCGCTGGGCAGCACTGCCTTTGCGCTCAAGATCCTCGAAGAGATGGCGGCCGAGGCGGGCGCGCGGCTGGCCGAGCGAGGCGAGGGCGGACGCCGGTTCGAGGCGGTCTTCTTTCGCAGCGACGGCCTTGCCTTCCCGCTCCGGGTGGAAACCAGCCTGCCGGTGCGCGACGCGCCCGCGATCCTGCGGCTGATGCGCGAGCGGATCGATGCGCTGTCCGATCCGATCGATCCGGGCTTCGGCTTCGATATGCTGCGTCTCACCGTGCCGCAGGCGGAACGGCTGGCGCCGACGCAACTGGCGCTGGAGGGAGGCGAGGCGAAGCGCGAGGACAGTGCCGCCGCGTTGATCGATCGCCTGTCGATCCGCGCCGGGCGGGCGCGCATCCAGCGGCTTGCCGCCCGCGACAGCCATATCCCTGAACAGGCGCAGCTTGCCCTGCCGGCGGTGGAAAGCCGCGCGCCGGGGAATTGGCCAAAAAACTGGGACGCGGAGGGCGAGCCGGGCGATCCGCCGATGCGTCCGCTCCATCTGTTCGATCCGCCCCAGCCGATCGAGGTGGTGGCGCAGGTGCCCGACGGGCCGCCGCACCGCTTCCGCTGGCGCCGCACGCTGCACGACATCATCCGCTATGAGGGGCCGGAACGGATCGCGCCCGAATGGTGGAAGGCGAAGGATGGCAGACTCGAGGGCGACAGCATCGGCCGCACGCGCGATTATTACCGGATCGAGGATGCGCGCGGGCGGCGCTACTGGATCTTCCGCCACGGGCTTTACGGCGAAGAGGCGGCGCATCCGGGCTGGTATATCCACGGCCTGTTCGCATGAGCGGCCATCCGCAAGCCGCGCCGCCCTTTGCCGAACTGGTCGCGGCGACCAACTTCTCCTTCCTGCGCGGCGCGTCGCATGGCGCCGACATGGTGGCACGGGCGATCGAACTTGACCTCACCGGTATCGGCATTGCCGACCGCAACACGGTGGCGGGGGTGGTGCGGGCCTGGAAGGCACGTCGCGATGCGCCGGGAAAGGCGCGGGAAAAATTGCTCGACGAGAAGAAGGAAAGAGGCGAACCGCTCACCCTGACTCCGGCGGAGGAAGCATCCTGCCGGATCGACTTGCGGGTCGTGGCGGGCGCGCGGCTGGTGTTCAGCGACGGGACGCCGGATGTCGTCGCCTATCCGCGCACGCGCCATGGATGGGGGCGGCTGACCCGGTTGCTGACGCGCGGCAATATGCGCGCCGTCAAGGGCGACTGCATCCTGTATTTCGACGACCTGCTCGATCATCTGGACGATCTGCTGCTGATCGTGCTGCCGGTCGCCAGCGGGGCTGAGGCGGAGGCGCACCGCGATCCGCTGGATTTCCCCTTCGAGGATCAGGAGGCGGATAAGCCCCTCTCGCATCTGTCGCTGGTGCCGCCGCTTCCCCCCCGGACGGTCGAGGAACTGCTGTTGCGCCTCAGGACCCGCGCGGAGGGCGGCGTCTGGCTCGGCATCGGCCAGGGCTATGGGGGAAAGGATCGGCGTGTCGCCACCCAACTGGCGGCGATGGCGCGTCGGATCGGCATCCCTCTGCTGGCGACCAATGATGTGCTCTATGCCACGCCGGGGGAGCGGCCCCTGCACGACATCCTCACCTGCATCCGCCATGGCGTGACGATCGGGCAGGCCGGTCGCCGTCTGGAGGCTCATGCCGAACGCCATCTGAAGGCGCCGGCGGAGATGGCGCGGCTCCATGCCCATTGGCCCGACGCGATTCAGGAAAGCGTTCGCTTCCTTTCCCTCATCGACTTCGACCTGTCCCAGCTACGCTATGAATATCCGCATGAGCCGGTGCGGGAAGGGTGGGCGCCGCAGGACTGGCTGGCGCATCTGGTCTGGGACGCGGCGCATGATCGCTATGGCCCGGACCTGCCGCCGGGCCTGCGCGAACGGGTGGAGGAGGAACTGGGCTTCATCGCCGATCGCAACTATGCCTATTATTTCCTGACCGTCCATGATGTGGTGACGTTCGCGCGGCAGCAGGAACCGCCGATATTGTGCCAGGGGCGCGGATCGGCCGCCAATTCCGCCGTCTGCTTCCTGCTGGGCGTCACCTCCATCGATCCGACCCATCATGATTTGCTGTTTTCGCGCTTCATTTCCGCCGACCGCAACGAACCGCCCGATATCGACGTCGATTTCGAGCATGAGCGGCGCGAGGAGGTGATGCAATATATCTATCGCCGCTATGGCCGCCATCGCGCCGGCATCGCCGCGACGGTCATCCATTATCGATCGCGCAGCGCGGTGCGGGAAGTGGCGCGGGCGCTGGGCCTGAGCGAGGATATTCCCGCGCGGATCGCGGGCACTGTCTGGGGCAGCTATTCCAGCGATCTGGGCAACAAGCGGATCGACGAAGCGGGGTTCGACCTTGGCAATCCGCAGATCGTCCAGTTGCAGACGCTGGTGGGGCAGTTGCTCGTCGCCCCCTTCCCCCGGCATTTGTCGCAGCATGTTGGCGGCTTCGTGCTGACGCAGGACCGGCTGGACGAAACCGTTCCGATCCATCACGCCGCCATGGCCGACCGTAGTTTCATCGAATGGGACAAGGACGATATCGACGCGCTCGGCCTGATGAAGGTCGATGTGCTGGCGCTTGGCATGTTGACCTGCATCCGCAAGGCGTTCGACCTGATGCGCGCCAATGGGCTGGGGGATCACCAGCTGATGGTGGACCTCGAATCCGAGGATGAAGATGTCTACGACATGCTGTGCAAGGGCGACAGTATCGGCGTGTTCCAGGTGGAAAGCCGGGCCCAGATCAACATGCTGCCGCGCCTCAAGCCGCGCACTCTCTACGACCTGACGGTGCAGGTCGCGATCGTGCGGCCGGGACCGATCGAGGGCGACATGGTGCATCCCTATCTGCGCCGGCGCTGCGGCGAGGAGAAGATCAGCTATCCCTCGCCCAGTCCCGACCATGGCCCGGCCGATGAACTGGAGCAATTGCTGGGCAAGACCTTCGGCGTGCCCCTGTTTCAGGAACAGGCGATGAAGCTGGCGATCACGGCGGCGGATTTTTCCGATTCCGAAGCCAACCAGTTGCGCCGGGCGATGGCGACCTTCCGCAATGTCGGCACCATCCATCATTTCCGCGAGAAGATGATCAGCGGCATGACCCGGCGCGGCTATACGGAGGAATTCGCCGCGCGCTGCTTCAAGCAGATCGAGGGGTTCGGCAGCTATGGCTTTCCCGAAAGCCATGCTTTGTCCTTCGCGCGGCTGGTCTATGTGTCGGCCTGGATCAAATGCCATCAGCCGGCGGTCTTCGCCTGCGCGCTGCTCAATGCGCAGCCCATGGGTTTTTACGCCCCCGCGCAACTGGTCCGTGACGCGCGCGAGCATGGTGTGAGCGTCCATGATGTCGATGTGAATATGAGCCTGTGGGACAATGGGCTGGAGCCGCTGCTACGATCGCGGCGGAGCAACCGGGGCGAGGGGCAGGGACGGGCATTGGCGTTGCGGCTGGGCTTCCGCCAGATTGACGGGTTTCGTGAAGCCTGGGCGGCGCAACTGGTGGCAGCGCGGGCCGAAGGCGGACTGTTCACCGGCATCGAGGATCTGGCGCGGCGGGCCGGGCTGCCGGCGCGGGCGCTGCGGCTGCTGGCCGATGCCGACGCCTGCCGCTCGCTGGGGCAGGACCGGCGCACGGCCTTGTGGGAGGCGCGGCGCACGCCCTCGGACGAACTGCCGCTCTTCGCGGCGGCGCGGATGCGGGGCGGGGAGGCGCGCGAACTGGGCGCGGAGCCGGACGCGGCCCTGCCCGCCATGCCGCTCGCCGAGCAGGTGGCGACCGACTATGCGGTGACGCGCCTGTCCTTGAAGGGCCATCCGATGCAGTTCCTGCGTCCCGTCTTCGCGGCCGAGGGCGTGCTGCGCTGCGCGCAGGCGAGCGCGGCGAAGAATGGCGCGCGGGTGAAGGTGGCGGGCGTGGTGCTGGTGCGGCAGCGGCCGGGCAAGGGCAATGCGGTCTTCATCACCATCGAGGATGAGACGGGCATCACCAACATCCTGCTGTGGGCGCGGCTGTTCGAAATGCAGCGCCGCCCGGTGATGGCCAGCAGCCTGATGCTGGTGGAGGGGGAGATACAGCGCAGCAAGGAAGGCGTCGTCCACCTGATGGCGACCCGCGTGCATGACCGGACGGCGGAAATGAACCGGCTGATGCAGCCGGAAGCCCGCGACTCCCGGCCCCATCCGCGCACCGCCAGCCACCCGCGCAATGTGCGAATATTGCCGGGATCGCGCGATTTTCATTGAGTTTCGACCATTTTTAGCCGTTCGCTGATGATTTACGCCACTCTAATAGCAGCCGTTCCCCCAGCACCAACCTAGCAACTATCTCAACGTGCGACCTTCGCGCCGCACCGCTTACCGGCTGCCGCTGCCACCAAATCAACGGCGCTGATGCCTCGTGATGCCGTAATGATTCCGTTCTTATCAAGTTGTCCCCAGCTGTATTCAGCAGCAGATGGGGGATCGACATCGGGGGGTGTCACCAACCACCATGCATCCTTCGTCCTGTAATGGATTGGCCGCATTAAGGTTTCGTAGTTCGAAGGCGTAAAACCATCTTCTGTATATGATTTATCGAGTGGCGATGCTATCGGCCACACGAGCATCCCTCTACGGTCATAAACGAGCTGATAATTCAATTCTTGCAGAGAATATTTCCCGTCACGTTCCATCTTTAGAAAAAGTAGGAATTGCTTAATGGCGGAGTTGAACCGGGTATGCAGTGACGTTCGAACATCGATATCAGAGGACTTGATTGATCCAGCAATCACCTGTTTGACTGCGAACCGAATTGAAACGGGCGATCTGATAATAATTTCGTCAGGCTCGCTCTCTACCGGCTGCCACCGATAGCGAGGGCTTGTCGCAATTAAAGCGACGTCGAAACATGACTTATCGGCTTCGACGGTTTCGGCACTCGCTGACGATATAGCTGTCACCGTCAATACAAGTGCCAAGCTATAGGTCCAAATTTTCGACATGCTGCTGAGAAGCCACGACGGCTTAACGTCGTCAAGATCGAAGTTTCACCCGAAGCCGGACAGTCCCCTACCCACCCCAAACAGACCGGACCGGCCATCGGCATCCTGCCTAATCCGCCAGTTTGCCAAAGGGCAGGAGTTTGCGCGCCAGCGCCGCCGCCTTCCTGCCGTCACTGGCGCGCAGGGCGGGCAGGATGGCGAGGGCGTTCCGCTTCATCAGCGTGTCGAGCGGCGTGGGCGTCGGGGCGGTCGCGGCGGCTTCGGCCCATTTGCGTGCCTCGGCGACATCGCCGTGATCCAGCCTGATCCGCATCATCGCTCCCAGTCCGGGATAGAAGGCGCGGTCACCGCCCAGCGCGACGGCGCGGTTCAGCGCCGCCTCACCCACCTGCGTCCGCGCGCCCAGCACGGTGCGGGCCATGAAGCCGCCCAATTGGGCGATGGCGTCGAGATGCCAGCCGGCGATCACCATCTGCGCTTCGGCGTCGCGCGGGTTTTTCGCGGCCAGCCCCTCGAATATCCCCAGCGAGGCCCGCGCGTCCGACCGACTGCGGGTCAGTTTGGCACGATAGCCGATGGCGATGCCGCGCTGGAGCGTCGCTTCATGATCGCCGGGACGGCCTGCCAATATCCGGTCGGACGCGGTGATCGCCTGCCCGATCAGCGCCAGCGCCTTGTCCTTGTCGGGCGCCTGGAATGCGGCGGCGGTCAGCAGCTCGCGCGGCGTGTCCGCCAGCGCCGCGGCCGGCCCCATGGCGAACAGGGCTGCCATGGCTGTCATCGTCGGGCGGTGGATCGGCACGCGGGGCTTTCTGTCTGGTCCGGCCGCCGGAACGGCTCGACGGCATGATGCCCGATGGCTGGGACATAGGCCAGCGCCGTCGATGCAAAATGCGTCATCCCAGGACATTATCACCGCATAGCGGCCCGTTCGCCGTCCCTCAATAATCCTTCGAATAGCGCAGGTTCGCCGACGATCCGGCGTTGGTGCCGGTCTTCGACAGCAGGCTGAGCGTCTTGGACAGGGCGATTTCCAGCTGGGTGGCGGTGAAGCCCTTGGAGTCGGTGATGACCTCCACATAGATATTGTTGGAGATATGCTGGCCGACCGCGAGGCTGGTGCCGCGCCCGGTCGCCTCGTCGCCGCCGACGATGCCGATCCGGTCGAGGCCCGACGCGCCCTGCAACTTGCCCATCGGGTTGAGGCCGCCGCTGCCGCCGCGCAGGCCGTTCAAGGCCGCCGCCAGCTGGATCGCCTGGGTCGCCGACAGGTTGGCGACATTGTCGCCGAACAGGATGCGGGCGAGAATTTCGTCCTGCGGCAGGGTCGGCGTGGAAATGAACGCGATGTCCGGTTGCTGCGCGCTACCCGTCACCTGGATGCCCGCCGTCACCGTGTCGATCCGGGTCTCCGCCTTGATCGCGAGAGTGGGATTCATCATCGGTCCGTTGAAGCTGATGACGCCCTGCGACAGATCGAACTGGTGGCCCGAGAAGCTGTAGCGGCCGCGGATCACTTCGATCTTGCCGACAACGCGCGGGGCGGCGGTGGTGCCGGTGACGCGCATATTGGTCTTCCATTCGGAATCGAGGCCCATGCCGGTCACATAGATTTCATTGTCGGCGCGGACCCTGATGTCCAGCTTCCAGTCGGCGGGCTTGGCGGCGACCTGACGCGCGGCAAGGCGCTGGTCGAGCGCGTCACCGCCTTCGCCCTTGCGGCGCACGCCGGTCAGCTGGCGGATATCGGTGCCGCCTTGCCAGGCGACGCGATAGCGGGTTTCGGGCAGCGACAGGTCGCCCTTGATCAGGCCGCCATTGGCCGCGCTGTTGCTGATGTTGAGCGTCCCGCTGACAACGCTGGTGATCGCTTCGCTGCGGGCGAGGCGGGCGCGGTTGAGCTTCACGGCAATGTCCATCGGGAAGCCGCTCGCCGCCGCCAGCCCGACATTGCCCGACGCCTGCACCGTACCGTCGCCGGCCCGGCCGGAGAAATCGCGAATTTCCAGATGATCGTTGGTGAAGCGGCCATCCAGCTTCATCTGGGTGACGCGGGTGCCGAACGTCTCATTCTCGTAAGTGAGCGCATTGGCGCGCACCACGCCATTGAGGCGCGGGTCGCTGAGCCGTCCGCTGAAGTCGGCGGCGACGGCAAGGCCGCCGGTCAGTTGCTGGTCGGCCAGCCCCGCAAAGGAGAAAAGGACATCGGCCGGCCCGGCATAGCGGATGCCGCCGCCCAGCGGGGCGTTCTGCAACTGTTCCGACCATGTCGCCCCCGCGCCCGGAGGCGCCAGCGTGGCGACGAAGCGGCCGAGCGTGGCGTTGCCTTCGCGGATCAGGCCGCGCAGGTCGCCGCCGGCCGAAGACAGCTTGCCCTCGACATTCATCGATACCGGATCGGACACGGCGGTCAGGCTGGAGCGGCGGAAATCGCTGATGGCGAGGCGCGTGGTCGCGGTCGGGAAGGCGCTGCCCTGTTGCCGATAATCCAGCGTGCCGGTCGCGCGGCCGCCGATGCCGAGGCCCGGCGAAGCGATATTGGCGATGGCGAGGTCGAAATCCTTGAACCGCGCCTGCGCCGTGGTCGTGTCGCCGAAGCGGCCGGCAAGGTCGACCTTCCCTTGCGGCAGCACCAGCGTCGCGGGTTCGAGGCGATAGCCGCCCTGCTCGATACGGATGATGGCGGGCTGGGCCAGCTTGAAGTCGATATTGGCCGCCTTGCCCTGCAACGCCACAGCGTAGAGATCGGGGCGCAGCGCCGCATTGGCGGCGATCGAGAAGGGCACGCCGCTGGAGCCGTCGGCGACCAGTTGGGCGCGGCCGCGCCCGCCCTGATAGTCGAGCCGCGCGCGCGCCTTGCGCACCACATAGTCGCCATAGGCGGCGTTGGCGATCTGGGCGTCGGCCCTGATCTGCGGCTGATCGGCCAGCAGCATGGATGCGGTCACGATCGCCCGGCCGATCACGATATCGGCCTCGCCCGGCAGCTTGGCGTTGCTGGCGGTGGCGTTGACGTCGATCCCCTGCACCTTGCCCACCGCCGCCAGCCGGATCGCGCCGGTGATGCCGGAGCCGTTCATCGCGAGCTGCCCGGCGAAGGGACCGGCGGCGCTCTGCTGGATGCGGCCGTTCATGTCGACCCCGGCGAAGCGCGCCTTGGTGACGTCGATGGTCAGCGGCCCCTTGGCGGTGCGGATCAGCACATTGGCGAAGAAGGGACCATAGGGGGAGCCACCCGTGGCTTCCAATCGGTATCCCGCCGCCTCGCCATTCAGCTTCGCGACGACATCGGTCAGTTGCACGCCGACATTGGGCCGCGCCGCGCGCAGCACCGCCTGCGGCCGCTCCATCGTGCCGCGCACGGTCAGCGCCAGCGGACCATATTGTTTCGAGGACGCCGTCGCGTCGAATGCGACCTGCCCGTCCGTGTCATAGCTGCCCGATCCCGAATGGATGGTGAAGTTGGGCGCCGCGCCCTTCAGCCCGGCGAGGGTGAACTTGCCCTCCGGCGTCATGCCGATGCGGCCGGACATGACCGCATTGCCGCCCAGGAAGTCGCGGACTGAGGCGTTCTCCCAGCGCGATGTCCGCACCCCGAACCGTCCGCCCAGGCCGAAGCCGCCCCTGGGACCGGGGATCAGTTCGACATCGGTGTTGAGATTGACGATGCCGACGCCGTCGATCTTGTAATCGTTGACCCGACCTTTCAGCGCGCCGCGATAGATGGCGTTGTCGAGGTCGGCCAGCACGATCGCGGTGGCGTCGATCTTGTCGCTGTCGATCTTGAGATTGTCGCTGATCAGCTTGCCCGCGGCATAGGCGAAGTCGCCCTTCACCCGCAGATTCTGGAGCAGGCCGCCCGCCGCTGCATTGAGGCCCGTCACCCGGGTCGCGGTGGCGTTCACGGGGATGCGGATGCGATCGGCGTCGATTACTGCCCGGCCGCTGGCCTTGAGATTCTCGATGCCCGTCGCATCGAAGGCGATGCTCTTGGCGGTTATGTCATAATCGATGAAGGGCGTCGCCATCGGCCCGTCGAGAATGACGGAGGCGCGCACGTCGCGGCCCTTCACCTTCTCCATGATCGCGCCGGGGGTCAGCAGCGCGGCGTTGATGCGCAGCGCGCTGAACTGGCTCTTGCCCAGGTCGATCAGGCCCTGCGCATCGGCCGTCATCGCCGGCGAGCGCAGCGTGCCCTTGAGGTTCACGCGCCGTTCGTTGAGGCCCGCGAACAGGTCCACGTCCAGTTGCGGCGCGGTCAGGCGGTCAACGGCGCCGGCAAAAACCAGTCCGGGCCGCACCGGACCCTTGGCGGTGAAATTGCCGTCGCGCGCCGACAGCAGGATGTTCGCCAGCTCGCCCTTGGGCGAGGTCGCGACGATCTTGCCGTCCCAGGCCTGCCATGTGCCCTTGCCGTCCAGGGTCGCGGTCATACCATCGGTCAGGCCCGACATGGCGGCGATGACGCCGCCCTTGGGCGCGGTCAGCGTGCCGCTCATGGCGAGGCGATTCTGTTCGGGCACCGCGTCCAGCTTGGCCTGCAACCGATCCCCGCTGTCGACTACGGCGTCAGCGGACAGGATGGCGCGGCCGTCCGAGATATGGGTGACGCCATCAATCGCGATCTCGCGCTTCTGGCCGATCACTGGCTTGGCGAGGATGAACTTGCCGATCTTCATCCGGTCGACGTCGATGTCGAGGTCAGGCAGGATCGGGGCGTTAGGATCGCTTTCCGTCACGTTGAACTGCGGGCTGCGCGCCAGCACGACCAGCGGCGTTTCCAGCAGACTGACCGAGATATGATTGTTGATGTAGCGGAAGGGCCGCCAGACCACATGCACCTTCGGGCTGACCGCGAACACGCCCTTGGGGTCGCGCAGCACCAGGTCGCGGATCGTCATGTCGCTGTAGATCGATCCCTCGATCCGCCCGACCTCAATCTTCATGCCCGACTCCATCTGGAGCGCGGCGATCTGCCGGATCAGGAATCTCTTGCCCGGCTGGGTGTTGAGGCCGAGCAGCAGGCCCGCCACCAGCACAATCAGCGCGACGACGAGGCCAACGACGCCGATCGCGATCTTTCGCCACAACGGGCGCTTCTCGCGGATGACCACGGTTTCGCCAATCGCTTCGGAAGCGGGGGGAGGGGTGTCGTCCTGCGCCATCAGAAGGCCTGTCCGATGCCGATATAGAGCGCGAACTTGGATTCGCCCGGCTGGCGGTTGATCGGCATGGCGATGTCCGCGCGGAAGGGGCCGAAATTGGTGTAGAAGCGGCCGCCTATGCCGACGCCATAGCGCATGTCGGAGAATTTGGGCATCTGGCTTTCATAGACCTGGCCCGCATCGACGAAGGCGACGATGCCGTAATTGCCGAAGCGATAGCGGCCTTCGACCGCGAATTCATTGACCGACCGACCGCCCACGGGATCGTTGTTGACATCCTTCGGCCCCAGTTCCTGATAGCCGAAGCCGCGCACCGATCCGCCGCCGCCGGCATAGATGCGCCGCGACGGGGCGACATCGTCGCGGTCCACGCCGTTGATGGTGCCCAGCCGCGTGCGCGCCGCGATCACCAGGCTGTCGGACACCGGATAATAGCCGCTAAGGTCGAAGGTGCTGCGCACATAGGGCGAGAAATTGCCCTGCAACGATCCTTCGGGCGACACGCGCAAATTGGCGCGGAAGCCCCTGGTCGGGTTGAGCAGATCGTTGGAGCGATCATAGCCCACCTGCACCGGCAGCGCGCCGATGAAATAGGTGCGCCGGGTCTTGTCCGCCGTCAGCAGGTTGGTCACGACCTGCTCGTTGGTCAGCAGGATTTCGGCGCCATAGCTGTAGGTCCAGCGCTTCTGGAAGATCGGCGTCGACGCTCGCGACCAGCCGATGTTGATGCCCGCCGTATAGGCTTCATAGGCGTCGTAATTCTGGTGGTTGAGCGTGATGCCGGTCTGGAAGGTCTTGTCGCGCTTGCCCGCGTTGGAGCGGCGGAAGGTCGCCGACGCGCCCTGTTCCTGCGTGCCCGCGACTGCGCCCAGAATCAGCGCGCCTTCGGGCGGGAACATGTTGCGATGGGTCCATGTCCCCTCCGCGCGGAAGCCCTGACCGGTGCCATAGCCTGCTTCGCCCGCGATCGTGCGCGGCGGCCCTGCCTCCTGCTCGACATGCAGATCGACATATTCGGTGCCGTCCGGTCCGACCTCATTGGTGCGCACCGGATCGACGGCGACGCTGGAGAAGAGGCCGGTCGCGACCAGCGCCTTGCGCAGGTCGTCCACCTTGCGGCTGTCGTAGATCTGGCCAGGCTTGTAGCGGCGGATCACTTCCATATGATCGGCGCCGAAGGCCTGTTTCTCGCCGCTGGTGGTGATCTTGCGGAAGGTGCCGCGCGGGCCGACCTCCACGGGCAGCGTATAGGCGCCCGTCACCGTCGAGGGATCGAGGAGGATGTCGCGATCGCCGACCTTGGCGAAGGGATAGCCATTTTCGGGCAGCTTCAGCGCGACATTGGCCTCCGCCCCCTCGACATTGGCGGCGATGATATAGTCGCCGGTGTTGAGCGGCAGGCTGTCGCGGATCAGGTTCGGCGGCACGGTTGCGCCGGCATTCACCACGATATCGCCGATCTTGTAGCGCTTGCCCGGCGTCACCGAAACGACCGCTTTCAGCGTGCCGTCGCCCGCCTGGTCGAGACTGGCGAGCGCGGTCCCGTCATAATAGCCCTCCGAATGAAGCAGGCGGATGGCGAGCTTTTCATCCTCCTGCGCGCGCGCCTGCACCATGGCGGCGGTTTCGGCCTTGCCCTTGCCGTCGATCAGCGCGGATTCGGCGCGGAATGCGTCTTCCAGCCCGGTCTTGCCGAAACCCTCGATGCTGGTGGCGTAGCGGACATCGGGCAGCTTGGCGTTGGGGTCCTCGTTGGCTGCGGCGTTGGCGGGGACAGTGACGCTGTCGAGCGGCGGCAGCGGTTGGGCCAGTTCCCGTTCCTCGGCCGGGTCGGTCGCCGGGGGCAGTTCGGTAGGCGCGGTGGATTGGGCCGGCATCTGCTGATCGATCCAGCTGTCGATCGAGGGCAGTGGCGCATTGGGATCGCCGCCTTCGACCTTGGGCAGGCGCGCCTCGAACTGGTCGTCGGGCAGGATCGGTTCTTCGGCTTCCGATGGCGTAGAGACAGGGGGTGTCGTCGGCATAGCCGTCTGGGCCATCAGCGGCAGCGGAGAGGCTGTCATCAGCGCCACGGCCATTATGCGCCGGACATGATCTGCCTGCCGTCTGTTCATGAACCTTGCGCCGCCCCTTTCGCGCCGTGCATCCCACAGGCCCGGCAAAGAGGCAATACGCCCAACGGGTTGCGGCGGTTCCGCCAGCGATATGTTTTGCCCGCCTTTCCTCATGACTCGCGGACCGCTAAAGCCCTTTCATGACATTTGCGCTGAACATCTCGCGATCGATTTCGGGCCAGCCCTGGCGCTGGCGGGGCGGCGGGGCCGACACGCGCGATCCCGCCTATCTGCCCGACGATCTGGTGACGCAGCTGCTGCTGGCGCGCGGCTGCCCGCGCGAGGCGGTGGCGGCGCACCGCAATCCGACCATTCGCCAGTTCATGCCCGATCCCAGCCTGTTCCGCGACATGGACGCGGCGGCCGAGCGGCTGGCCGACGCGGTGCAGCGCGGCGAGGATGTGCGCATCTTCGGTGATTATGACGTCGACGGCGCGACCAGCGCGGCGCTGCTGATCCGGTTGCTCCGCGATCTCGGCCTTGCCGCCAGACCCTATATTCCTGATCGCCTGATGGAGGGCTATGGCCCCTCGGGCGAGGCGCTCGTGCGGCTGGCGGGCGAGGGGGCGACGCTGATCGTCACCGTCGACTGCGGCGCGCAGGCGTTCGAGGCGCTGGCCATGGCCAAGGCGACCGGCGTGGATGTGGTGGTGGTCGATCACCATAAATGCGCGACGCAACTGCCCGAGGCTTTCGCGCTGGTGAACCCCAACCGGCTGGACGAGAATGAGGGCGCGGCGGTGCACGGGCATCTGGCGGCGGTCGGCGTCGCCTTCCTGCTGGGCGCGGCGCTGGTGCGGCTGCTGCGCGCGCGCGGCTGGTTCGCGCAGCGCGCGGAACCGGCGCTCATGGAACTGCTCGACATCGTTGCATTGGGCACCGTGGCGGATGTGGCGCAGCTCAGGGGCCTCAACCGCGCCTTTGTGGCGCAGGGGCTGAAAGTCATGGCCAGGCGGCGCAATATCGGCCTTTCCGCCCTGATCGACGCCAGCCGCCTGACGCGGGCGCCGCTTTGCCATGATCTGGGCTTCGCGCTGGGGCCGCGCATCAATGCGGGCGGGCGCGTGGGGCAGGCCGATCTGGGCGTGCGGCTGCTGACCACCGATGACCCGGCCGAAGCGGCGCGCATCGCCGCGCAGCTCGACCAGTATAATGAGGAACGCCGCGCCATCGAGGCGACGGTCCAGGAACAGGCCGAGGCGTTGCTTGAGCGCCAGGGCAACCGCGCCGTGGCGGTGATCGCGGGCGAGGGATGGCACCCGGGTGTCATCGGCATCGTGGCTGGCCGGATCAAGGAAAAGGCGGGCCGCCCCGCCATCGTCATCGCCATCGACGAGGCGGGCATGGGCAAGGGGTCGGGCCGCTCCATCTCCGGCGTCGATCTGGGCGCGGCGGTGCTGGCGGCCAAGGATAGCGGCCTGCTGGTGGCCGGCGGCGGCCATGCCATGGCGGCGGGCCTCACCGTCGCGGCGGACCGGATCGACGCGCTCGCCGATTATCTGGACGGCCGATTGTCCACTTCGGTGTCCAGGGCGCGCGACGACCGGGCGCTGCTGATTGATGCGGTGCTGGCGCCGGCGGGCGTGAACCCGGATTTCGTCGCCGCGATCGAGCAGGGCGGTCCCTATGGCGCCGGCTGGCCCGCGCCGTTGATCGCCGCCGGGCCGATGCGCGTCATCAGGGCCGATATCGTCGGCAATGGCCATTTGCGCGCGATCATGAGCGGGGAGGATGGCCGTTCGATCAAGACGATCGCCTTCCGCCAGGCAGAAACCGACCTTGGTCAGGCGATATTGGGGGCGCCGCGCGACCGGAAGCTCTGGGTCGCGGGCAAGGCGAAGATTGACGACTGGGGCAGCCGTCCCGCCGCCGAACTGCATCTGGAGGACGCCGCCTGGGCGGATTGAAGGCGCGGATTCCTTCGATCTTGTAACGCACGGAAGGGATGTCGGGAAGAAATGGCTTCATTGCAATTTTATTGGGCAAAAGGGGTTGACCCTTTCCCCGTCCCCGCCTAATTGCGCCCTCGCTTCGCAGCGCTGCCCCACGGCGGCGCCCACGAACGGCCCCTTCGTCTAGCGGTTAGGACGCGGCCCTTTCACGGCTGAAACACGGGTTCGATTCCCGTAGGGGTCACCAAAATCCTCTCCCAGAGGGTTCCAGAAAGTGCCATAACTGGCTGATTTCTGCGGTTTTTTCGTGGCATAGGTATCCCATACGGAGCGGTCTTGGACCACCGGATACCACCGTCTTGATGGTATATCTGATGGTAGCGCGACCCTCCCCCAAAAGGAGATACGCTTTCATCGTGTTGATCCACTGATCGCCGTGCTTGGCATTGGCCCATTGGTCCTTATGGGTTTCATGACAGGCCGGAGCCGCTTCCCGAAAAGTGACATTCTCGGTCTTGGCTTTCTGTTTCTCGGCCACAAGGTCGCGTCCGTCCTCGCGGGTTGCCTTGTGGGCTTCGGCTGCCTTGGCTCGCGCCGCTGCCAGTGTCACTAGCTTGGCGCTGCCAAGGCCGATATCACGCCGTTTGCCCTCATGCTGGACACGCAGGAGCCAGCTTGCCCCTCCTGTGCGGCTTACTTTCAGGAAAAGTCCGTCGCCGTCACCATAGGTTCCCGGCTTTGTCAGCGTGGCTTTCACTTCATTGGCTGTCAGCTTGCCCATGGCAGTTCCCCACAAAATGAGATGGGGCTTCCCCACACTCGGAGATTTCCCCACAATTTAATGCGGCTGTAGGCAAATTTCAACGAACGGCAGCGGGCAGTCATGGCCATAAATCCCGCAGAAGTCTGCGGCTTTTGGCAACTGTCGGCGAACTTGGGTGGACGGTAAAATGGCGGAGCGGGAGGGTTCCGTACTGGTCAATTTATGACGTCTCCGTAGATTTCATATGATTTCACTAATACACTGAAAAATAGCAATTATAACGATGCGCATGTCTGACTCGGTATCTGGACATTTCGCTCCAACGCGCTCACAAAGTGGGACCGAAAGTGGGACCGAAGAGTTCGGCGGAGACGTTAGGCGGAGAGTTATGACGAAGCGGACGCTCAACAGGCTGACGGCCATTCAGGCGGCGAAGCTGAAGGCACCAGGTCGTCATTCTGACGGTGGTGGGCTTTACCTCTTTATCGATGATAGCGGACGGCGTCGCTGGATCTTCATGTACACTCGGGCCGGTAAACGCGTGGAACTGGGCCTTGGCAGCGGACGCGATCTGCCCTTGGCGACGGCGCGGATGGAAGCCGCAGCACTTCGGACAATCCTTGCAGAGGGTGGCGACCCGAAAGCCGAGCGCGCGAAGCTGCAAGGCATTCCAGACTTCGGCACATGCGCTGACGCCTATATCACCGCGATGACACCCTCCTGGCGCAACCCGAAGCATGTCGCGCAGTGGAAGATGACGCTCACGACCTATGCTGCTTCGATCCGACACAGACCGGTCGACGAGATCACCACGCAGGAGATACTGGGCGTGCTCGAGCCCTTGTGGAAACGCGCACCCGAGACCGCGGAGCGCCTGCTTGGGCGAATCGAGAATGTCCTCAATGCCGCAAAGGCGAAAGGGTATCGATGCGGCGAGAATCCCGCCACTTGGCGAGGGCATCTTGACCAGCTCTTACCTAAG
This sequence comes from Sphingobium sp. WR1, assembly GCF_059693745.1. Lineage (NCBI taxonomy): Bacteria > Pseudomonadati > Pseudomonadota > Alphaproteobacteria > Sphingomonadales > Sphingobiaceae > Sphingobium > Sphingobium sp. WR1. Next base: position 325,258 of record NZ_JCATID010000003.1, read on the forward strand.
CGCCAGCGATTGACGCGCGGCCACCATGCGGCACTCGCCTATGAGGCTGCCCCCGCGTTCATGTCCGAGCTTCGTCTGCGCGAAGCAACTGCAGCCCGGGCTCTCGAATTCACGATTTTGACTGCCGCCCGGTCCGGCGAAGTGCTCGGAATGCGCTGGGACGAGGTCGATCTCGACAAGCAGATCTGGGCGATTCCAGCTGCGCGTATGAAGATGGGCCGCGAACACCGCGTGCCACTTGCAAGCCGCGCCTGGGCAATCATTGAAGCGCAAGCCGAAACCACGGTGAACGGTTTCGTGTTCCCTAGCCCCAAGCCCGACAAACCCTTATCTCCCATGGCAATGGCAATGCTGCTCAGGCGCATGAAGGCAGGCATCACCGTTCACGGCTTTCGCTCGACCTTCCGCGATTGGGCATCGGAAACAACCGGCTTTTCCCATGAGGTATGCGAAATGGCGTTGGCGCACGCCATCGGAAACAAGGCCGAAGCCGCCTATCGGCGCGGCGACCTGTTTGAGAAGCGTCGCAAGCTCATGGATGCCTGGGCGGGCTATTGCGCCAGAAAGGCGGACGCTAAGGTCGTACCACTGCACAAAGGGAAGACAGCAGCCTGAGGCGCCATCCTATGCTCGATGCCCTGGCTCGTCGGCGCGATAGCCCGCAGGATCGGCGATCCAGCGGTTGACGGCGGATTCATGCCAGCCCGCGCCATGGACGCTGATCCGTACCTGACGCGGAAAGCTGCCTTCGCCGATCTTGCGGTAGAGGGTGGCACGCGAAAGTCCGGTGCGGTCGAGCACGGTCTTGAGACGGATGATCCTTTCAGCATTGGACATTGGGCATTCTTCCATCGTCTGGTGGTTGGTAAGCTCCCCTGAGAACAGAATTGATGGTCTCGATGCATCGCGCAAGAGTGCCGGAAACAGTGCCGGTGCGCTGTGGCGTATCCAGTCGTCCCATGTCGTCCGCAGTCGTGCGCTGACGAAGATGATATTTTTTCTCACACCGTCTCGACCCAAGCTGGTCGGCTTCGACCGGTCTCCATCGCGGCCATATGTTCCTCAGGGCGAGAAGAATCGCGGCGCTGGGCTTCGGGCTTTTCGCCTCGCAGAACACCATGCGTTGGAACGCACGTACCGCAGGCCATTGATCATAACACTATGTGTTATATATAACTCGAGAAGCAGGAGAGCCAGCCATCACGCGCATCTTCAAGAACGGCTGGTTTGAACGCTTCGCGCGCAAGGAGAAGCTGAGCGATTCGGCGCTTCGGGAAGCGGTGGCACGCGCAGAAAGCGGTTTGATCGATGCCGACCTCGGTGGCGGCGTCATCAAGCAGCGGGTCGCTCGGCCGGGCAAGGGCAAGTCGGGCGGCTATCGCACGCTGATCCTGTTTCGCCAGGGTGACCGCGCAATCTTCGCCTTCGGCTTCGCCAAGAGCGCGCAGGCGAACGTAACGAAGGCGGACCTGGCGCTGTTGAAGAACGCAGCGGCTGAGGCGCTGGGATGGAGCAATGAAAAACTGGACCGGCTGGCGGTGTCGGGTGGCTTGGTGGAGATCGAAGATGAGCAGGAAGACTGAGAGCAAGGGTTATCGCAGCGAGATTGCGGGCGCGATCCACGAGATGATGAGCGATGCCCATGATGGGGGCGTCGTGTCCCGCGCCACGCTGCGCACCTTCGACGAGGGATGCCTGACCCCGGCGCCAGCCCTGGCCGGCGAGGAGATTCGGCGCCTGCGCGAGCGCGAGCATGTTTCGCAGCCGGTGTTCGCTGCCTATCTCAATGTCTCGCGCAATCTCGTGTCCGATTGGGAGCGCGGCGTGAAGAAACCGGGCGGCCCAGCGCTACGTCTGCTCTCCATCATCCAGCGGAAAGGATTGCAGGCGGTGACATGAGATCTTGATACTAACTTTGCCATCGCCAAGCCGTCTAAAACTATCGAATGTCGGCTATGTCGGCGAGAGCGGTTGGCACTTTGCTATCATATCATGTCTATGAGCTGCACCTCTACCTTATTCCCCGGGGCGTAGCTTACAGAGAGCTGGCGCACGCCCATGAAAATGGCTAGCTGCACTTCTTCCGATTTCCTCGAGGACGAGCCGCATGCCTCTCTTCAGCCGGTCTGATCTCCCGGATCTGCACATCTTCGTGACAATCGTGCGCCGTCGGAGTTTCAAGCTTGCCGCGATCGAGCTGGGTGTGACAACCTCGGCACTCAGCCACGCGATGAAGAAGCTCGAGGATCGCATGGGTGTCCGGCTTCTGCACCGGACGAATCGAACGGTCATTCCCACACCCGTCGGCGAGAAGCTGGCCCAACGGCTGGAGCGCAGCTTCGATGCGATCGGCGATGCAATCGGCGAGGTAGAAAGCTATCGCCAGAACCCCGTGGGGCAGTTGCGCTTGAACGTGCCCAATGATGCGGCGCGGCTGCTGATCGGACCGGTCCTGCGCGCTTTCGCGATTGCTTGTCCGCAAGTGCAACTGGTGCTGGCGGTTGAGGACCGGCCGGTGGACGTCGTTGCGGAGGGCTTCGACGCGGGTATCCGCTATGGCGGCACCGTGCCGGAGGACATGGTGGCGATGGCGCTCACGCCGCCATTGCGCTGGGTCGTTGTCGGGTCGCCGGACTATCTCGAAAGGCACGGCCGTCCGGCACGGCCGGAGGATCTTCGCGACCACGCATGCGTCCGTGTCCATCTTGGCGACAATTCCATATTCAAATGGGAACTGGGCGACGGCGACGCGATGGTGCAGATCGATGTCCAGGGTTCGTTCGCAGTCAACGATACGGCGATGACGGTTGACGCCGCACTGAGCGGCGTGGGGTTGGGATATGTTCTTGAGCGGCGGGTATTGGCTGAAGTCGAGCGTGGCAAGCTCGAGATCGTTCTTCCCGACTGGGCGTCGACCGGCCCGCCCTTCTTTGCCTATTACGCCAGTCGCCGACAGACGGACCCGGGACTGCGCCAGTTGATCCATTTGATCAGGGCGCGCGAAGGCTTGGTCTAGCCCGCCGAGCTGCGGCCTTATTTTCGGGCGGCACTCACCGGGCCGTTGAGCCTCGTTCATGCTGCCACGGGTGGCGCTCCCCACAGCCGATCTCTATTTTCCTGTCATGGTTTTGCAGCTGGCACTTGTCGCATCTGACGAGCCTTCGCCGATCGTTTGCCTCTGCACGATGCGATCCGCTTATCCAACGAGATAGAAATGATGCTTTCAACCACGACGCTGCCCGTCCGCCGGCCCGACCGCACCGACATAAAGATCCCGAACAAGATTGATGCTGCGCGCCAGTGGCTCACGCCCCCGGATCTTGAGGAGATAGCCGAGGCTATCCGAAATGCCGGCCCGGGCAGCGGACCCACGCGTCCGCTGACCGACTTTGTTGGAAGCGCGCGATGAGCCAGCGGGCCGTTTTCCGTTTGCTGGGGATCGCCGGCAGTCTCCGCCGGGAGTCCAATTCCGCAGCTGTGCTGAGCGCGTTGCACGCCTCGCTTCCCGCCAGATTCGCCCTTGAGAAAGCGGACGTCCGCCTGCCGTTGTACGATGAGGATGAGGATGAGGATGGCCCGCGCTCGGCCGAGACGGTGGTCGCACTGCGCCGAGCTGTCGCGGAATGCGACGGCATCGTGCTCGTCACGCCGGAATATAATCACGGCATGCCCGGAGTGGTGAAGAACGCGCTCGACTGGTTGTCGCGCCCCTATGGGCAATCCGTCCTGATCGGCAAGCCGGCGCTGGTCATTTCTACTTCAGCCGCCTTTACCGGCGGCGTGCGGGCCCATGCGCAACTCAACGAAACCTTGCTCAGCGTCCAGGCGCGCGTCACGCCGGGGCCGCAGGTGGTGATCGGAAGCATCGCGGCAAAGGTGCGCGACGGCAAGCTGATGGATGAGGAAAGCCTCGCCTTCATCGTCGCTTCGGTGGAACGCATGACTGAGCCCGTTGGTGTCTAACGAGGCCGCCGAGCGCGCGTCTGCGCGTCATTGCTTTTTCGGGAAGACGGCTATGCACGGAATCGGCGGACAGACGGTCCTCATCGAACGCGCCCGGAAAACGGGTCGATGAAGACACTCCTCCTTGCAACCCTGCTCCTGGCGGGAAGTCCGGCCGCAGCCGAAACCGTAGCGATCACCCATGCCCGGTTGATCGACGGCCGCGGAGGGGCACCGCTCGACGATGCGACAATCCTGATTGCCAGCGGCCGGATCATCGCTGTCGGCTCTGACATAGACATTCCGGCGGACGCGCGGCGCCTGGATCATCGCGGCAGGACCGTGATCCCGGGCCTGATCTCCAATCACAGCCATGTCGGGCAGGTCGGCGGTACGCAGACGGGAGCCGCCAACTATACTCGCCCCACCATCACCGCCGAACTCGCCCAATATCGCGACTATGGCATCACCACCGTCACCGCGCTGGGCAATAACGGCCCGCTCTTCGACACGTTGCGGGCCGAGGCGCATGCCGGCCGGATCGACGGCGCCGACTTGTTCGGGATCCCCCAAGGGATCGGCGTACCCCAGGGTGCGCCGCCACAGGCGATGCTGAACCTCGGCCTAGACCAGCTTTTTCGCCCGAATACGCCCGAGGAGGCGCGCGACGCCGTCGGCCGGATGGCGGCTAGGAACACCGATATGGTCAAGATCTGGCTCGACGATTTCGGCGGCAGCCTTCCGGTCAAGATGAAACCAGAAATCTACAAAGCTGTCATCGAGAAATCGCACCGTCGGGGCCTGCGGATCGCCACGCATGTCCACAACCTCGCCGACGCCGAGGCGATGGTCGATGCGGGTGCCGAGATCATCGCTCACGGCGTCCGCGACCAGCCCGTGCCCCCGGCCTTCGTCGCGAAGATGAAGGCGAAGGGCGTCTGGTATGTGGCGACGCTGCAGCTCGACGAAGCGAGCGTCGCCTGGGCCGATCGGGCGCCCTGGACGCTCACGCCGAACGCGCGGGCTGCATTGTCTCCCGCGCTCGCGAAGCAGATAGACGATCCCGCCTGGCGTGCGAAAGTGCTTGCTGATCCGCGCAGTGCGGCATCGCGCAGATCGCTGGCCATGAACCTCGTCAACCTGAAGACCCTTTACGACGCGGGCGTGAAGATAGGCTTCGGCACCGATAGCGGCGCGACGCCGCTGCGCATCGCCGGTATCGCGGAGCATCGCGAGCTCGCGCTGATGGTCGAGGCGAAGCTGACTCCCAGCCAAGCATTGACGATCGCCACCGCGCGCGCGGCCGAATTGCTTGGCCTGGAGGATCGTGGCACGATCGAGCCCGGCCGGCGGGCCGATCTCGTCATTCTCGCAGCCGATCCCGCGGCCGAGATCGGCGCCCTCGAAACAATCGTCGAAGTGTGGGTGGCGGGCCGCCCCGCGCCGCAATCGAGACACTGAAAGAGCATCCATCCAGCCATGACCACATCCTTTTCGCAGTCGGGCGCCATCCGCCCCGGCATCGTTCATTTTGCGCTCGCAATGGGCGGATTCGCTATCGGGACGACCGAATTCGCAACCATGAGCCTGCTGCCGTTCTTGGCCGAGGGACTTGGCATTGACGAGCCAGCAGCGGGCCATGTGATCAGCGCCTATGCCTTGGGCGTGGTGGTTGGCGCGCCGATAATAGCGGTGCTTTCGGCGCGGCTGGCCAGGCGTAGCCTGCTCCTGTTACTGATGAGCTTCTTCGCGATCGGCAACGGCCTCAGCGCCGTTGCGCCGAGCTACGAGTGGATGCTCCTGTTTCGCTTCCTGAGCGGTCTGCCGCATGGGGCCTATTTCGGCATTGCCATGCTCGTTGCCGCATCGCTGGTTCCGGTTGCTCAACGAACGCAAGCGGTAGCGCGGGTTTTGCTCGGCCTGACGGCCGCAACCATCATCGGGGTGCCGTTCGCCAACTGGCTGGGGCAGGCCCTCGGCTGGCGGTGGGGTTTCGCCGTCGTCGCGGCGCTGGCAATCGCTACTGCCGCCATGGTATGGCTTGTCGCACCGCGGGACCGCCCGGTCGCCGGTGCCAGTCCGTTGCGGGAGCTTGGCGCTCTCGGCAAGGAGCAGGTGTGGCTGACGCTGGGCATCGGCGCGATCGGGTTCGGCGGTATGTTCGCCGTCTACACCTATCTGGCTTCCACTCTGATGGAGGTCACCCATGTCGGGCCAAGGGCGGTGCCGATGGTCCTTGCGATCTTCGGCATCGGGATGACCGGTGGTAATCTCGTGGTGCCGCGCTTCGCCGATGGCGCGCTGATGCCGACGGCTGGAGCGCTCCTGCTGTGGAGCGTGGCGTCGATGATCCTCTACGCTTTCGCGGCAGGCAATATCTGGACGATCTCGCTGGCGGTGCTGACCATCGGTTTTGGCGGCGCCTTGGCTCCAGTGCTGCAGACCCGGCTGATGGACGTGGCAGGAGAGGCGCAAAGTCTCGCGGCCGCGCTGAACCATTCCGCCTTCAACGCGGCCAACGCATTGGGACCTTGGCTCGGCGGGCTTGCCATCGCGGGAGGCTATGGCTGGACTTCAACGGGCTGGGTTGGCTGCGGCCTTGCGCTCGGCGGATTTGCCATCTGGCTGATCTCGCTTGCCAGGATGCGGACGAGGCAGGTTGCGGCCGCCTAGGCCAACCAGCACGTTCCACGGTAAAGCGGGCAGCGCGCACCACTTTTATCGGAGGTTGGGCCGGCGATTAGCGGCTTCTTGAAGTGCCGGCTACGTTTCAGGACAATGATAGGCGGCTCAGTCGAGACGTGCTGCAGTCATCTTGGCATCGCTGAAGCCGCCATACTGCTCGCTGGTTGACTGCCGCCCAGCGCCTTCACGAGCGCGATGCTGGCGCGTATGCGCTGCGTCTCTATGGCAAGCAGAACGCTCTGGGCGTCGAGCGCGTCGGTTTGTGCGGTCACGACTTCCAGATAGTCCGATGCGCCATCGCGATAGCGGGTGAGAGCAAGGTCGCTGGTGCGCTCGGCGGCGGTCGCCGCGCTGCGCTGGCTGACGGTCTGGTCGGCCAAGTGGCGGTTGGCTGCGATCGCGTCTTCGACCTGCTGGAACGCCGTCAGGACGGTGTCACGATAATTGGCAGCCAGCTCTTCATATTGGGCGCGGGACATTCGGACCCGCGACTTGCGGCGGCTTCCGTCGAACAACGAAAGAATGGCTGATGCCGGCCCTAGTCCCCAGAAGATGTTCGGCGTTCGGAACAGATCGCCATGGGTGGTTTCCAAGCCGCCGCTCAGGCCCAGGGTCAAGCTCGGGAAGAAGGCCGCGCGGGCGACGCCGATGCGGGCGTTCGCGGCGAACATCCGCCGCTCGGCCGCCGCCACATCGGGCCGGCGCTGGAGCAGTTCCGAAGGGGCGCCCGCGGGCACTATGGGCGCCACGAGCGGCTGGGTGCGCGCCGGAATGGAGAAGTCGGACGCGACCGCGCCCACCAGCGCGGCAATCTCATGCTCGGTCGCCGCGCGCTGGTTGGAGATGGCCGAGATCTGCGCGCGGGCGTTGTCGAGTACGGTCCTGGCGCGGTTGACGTCGATGCCCGAAGCGATTCCGCCGTCGTGGCGTCGGCTCGTCAGGTCATAGGCCCTGCCGAAGGCGTCGACCGTCTGGCGCAGCAATTCCGCCTCGGCATCGAGACCGCGCAGCCGCGCATAGGCGTCGGCCACGGCGGTCTGGAGGCTGAGACGCGCCGAGGCGAGGTCGTCCGCGCTCGCGGCGGCATCGGCGCGCGACGCCTTCACGCTGTTGCGGATGCGGCCCCAGAGATCGAGCTCATAGTCGAGCGCGCCGCCGACAACGAAATCATCATAGGTGGGCGCAGTGCCGGTGCCGTTGAAGCGATTGCCCGACAGCCGCTGGCGGCTGGCCCCACCCACGGCGCTCACCTGGGGGACGAGGTCCGCGGAGTCGATGCGGGCGGCCGCACGGGCCTGATCGTAGCGGGCGAGGGCGGCGGCCAGCGTCGGGCTGGCCTGCTCGGCGCGCACTTCCAGGTCGTTCAGGACCGAATCGTCGAACGCTTCCCACCAGTTGCCGCGCGCGGCGCCGTCCATGGGCGTGGCGGCGGTCCAGCCCTCGACTTCCTTATAGGCCTGCGGCACGGCCGTCTCGGACGGCCGATAGGCGGGCGCCATCGAGCAGCCCGCGAGCAGGACCAGCGCGAGGGCGGCGGCGCTCCGGTCAACGCCCATTCGCATTGGCCTTTCCGGCTGCGGCGGCAGGGGTCGCCTGTACCTTGACGCGGTCGCCGGTGCGGATCGCGTCCGGCGGGGTGTCGATGACGCGCTCGCTTGGCGCAACGCCGGTGGAGATCAGCACGCGTACGCCCTCGTCGCGGGCGATGGTGACGGGTTTCACCGTGACGCGGCCGTCGCCGCCCACCACGGCGACGGTCGGGCCGTCATTGCCATAGAGGATGGCGCTGCCGGGCAGGGTCAGGCCGTTGCCCTGGCCCGCGCCGACCTGGAAGCGGACCTGGGAGAAGGCGCCGGGCTTCAGCGCGCCGTCGGGATTGTCCGCCTGGAGCTCGACGAGCACCGCGCCCGATTGCGCGTCGACGGCATTGGCGCTCCGCGTGGTGGTCGCGGCGAAGGTCCGTCCCGGATATTCCGGCATCGTCAGGGTCGCGGACATGCCGGACCGCACCGCCGCCGAATAGCCCTGAGGCACGCGGACGTAAATGCGCACGCGGTGGGCGTCGGACACGGTGAAGAGCGGCTGGGCGGCGGCATTGCCGGCGACGACAAGGGCGCCGACCTGGGCCGACCGGCTGGTGATCACGCCGTCAAAGGGCGCGGACAGGCGCGTGAAGCCCTGCATTGCGCGCAGCCGCTTCACATTGGCGAGCGCTGCATTGGAGAGCGCGGTCCGGGCGGCGAGGTCGCCTGCCTTTTCATCGGTTTCCTGCCGCGACACCGCGTCCTGCGCGAGCATCGCGCTCCAGCGCTTGGCAGTGGTGTCGGCCAGCCGCTGGTTGGCGCGCGCGGTCTGGTAATCGGCCTCTGCCTGGGCGAGCTGCTGGTCGATCTCCGGCGCGTCGAGAATCGCCAGCGGCTGGCCGGCGCGTACATGGTCGCCGATATCGGCCAGCCAGCGGCGGACATAGCCGTTGGTGCGCGCATAGATGGCGGCGCTGTTATAGGCCTGGACATTGCCCGGCAGCACCAGCGCATTGCCTTCGCCGCTCGCCGTGGGCGTGACGACCGCGACGTTGGGGATCGAAGCGTCGGCGGCGGTTTCGCGCAGCTCGTTGGTGGCGCCGATCCGCGACGCGGCGCCGAGGCCGACCACGCCCAGCGCGGCGATCGCGGCGCCGAGGCCGATTCGCTTGAGCGTGCGGCTGTTGGGGCCGGCTTCTGCCGGGTTCTCGATGGTGCTGTTGTGCTCAGACATGGCTCGGCTGCATTTCCAGGGCAGTCGCCTTCGTGCCGCGCTTGCGGTGGACGAACGCGAAGATGGTGGGGACGAAGAACAATGTGGCGATGGTGGCGCAGACCAGGCCGCCAATGACGGCCCGGCCCAGCGGGGCGTTCTGCTCGCCGCCTTCCCCCAGGCCCAGCGCCATCGGCGCCATGCCGATGATCATCGCGAGCGCGGTCATCAGCACCGGGCGGAAGCGGACCATGCCGGCCTCCAGCGCCGCCTTCGTCGCGTCGCCCAGCAGCGCGAGCTGCTCGCGGGCGAAGCTGACGACAAGGATCGAGTTGGCGGTGGCGACGCCCATGCACATGATCGCGCCGGTCAGCGCCGGGACCGACAGCGTCGTGCCGGTCATGAACAACATCCAGACGATGCCGGCCAGCGCGGCGGGCAGGGCGGTGATGATGACGAACGGATCGACCCAGCTCTGGAAGTTGACGACGATCAGCAGGTAGATCAGCACGATCGCGCCGGCGAGGCCGAAGCCGAGGCCCGAAAAGGCGGTGTTCATTGTGGCATATTGGCCGCGGATGGTGACGGTCGCGCCCTGGGGCTGCTCCTTCTCCAGCGACTGGATGGCCTTCTCGATATCGCCCGCGACCGCGCCCAGGTCGCGGCCTTGGGTGGTCGCGAAGACGTCCAGTACCGGCGCGATATTATAGTGCGAGACCACCGGCACCGTGTTCGAGCGCCGGATGGTGGCAAGTCCGCCCAGCGGCTGGGTCGACGCGGCGTTCGCGCCAGAGACCGGGACGTTGGCGAGGTTGCCCATCGAACCGACCAGATATTCCGGCGTCTGCGCGACAACCGGATAGGAAACGCCGTTCTCTGGATTGACGAAGAAGACCGGTGCGGTCTGGGACGTGCCCGCCAGCGAGCTGGCGAGGCTGGTCGTCACGTCGCGTTCGGTCAGTCCATATTGGCCGGCGCGCGAACGATCGGCATCGACATCCAGCTGGGGCGCGCGGCCGGGCTGCTGGATGCGCGCGTCGGCAAGACCCGGAATGGCGGCGATCTTCGCCAGCAGCTTCTCGGCATAGGCGCGGTTCGCCGCGGCGTCCCGGCCGGCGACCTGGACGTCGATCGGCGCGGGCGCGCCGAAATTCAGGATCTGGCTGGTGATGTCGGCGGGGAGGAAGGAAAAAGTTGATCCGGGGAAGCGCCGGGGCAGCTCACGGCGGAGCTCCGCCACGATGTCCTCGGTCGAGCGATGGCCCTCGTTCAGCGAGATCAGCATGTCGCCGTCCTGCGGGCCGATCGTCCCGCTGTTGTTGTAGACGGTGTTGATGGAGCTGACCGGCAGGCCGATATTGTCGGTGATCAAGCCCAGCTCTGCGGCGGGAATGATCGCGCGGACTTCGCTACCGATACGGTCGAAGCGTGCGGCCGTGTCCTCGATGCGGGAGCCCACCGGTACGCGGACGTGCATCGCGATCTGGCCGGAATCGACCGAAGGGAAGAAGTTGCTGCCAAGCATCGGCAGCAGGCCGAAGGACAGGAGGACGACGGCAAGGAAGCCGAGCAGGAACGGCTTGCGCGCGTCGAGCGCCCGATGGAGCAAGCCGACATAGCCGGTCCGCACCCGCTCGAACCGGTGCTCGAAGCCGCGCTGGAAGCGGACCAGCGGATTGCGCGATCCCGGCTCGCCGGCCAGATGTTCGTCCTCGTCGCCGACGTGGTGGGGCTTGAGCAGATACATGGCCATGGTCGGCACCAGCGTGCGCGACAGGATGAAGGACGCGATCATCGCGAACACGACCGACAGCGCCATCGGCACGAACAGGAAGCCGGCGACGCCGGGCAGGAAGAGCATCGGCACGAACACGATGCAGATGCACAGCAGCGAGACGAAGGCCGGCGTCACGATCTGCGCGGCGCCGTCTAGGATCGCCTCGGTGACGCCCTTGCGCTGTTCCAGGTGCCAGTTGACGTTCTCGATCGTCACGGTCGCGTCATCGACCAGGATGCCGACGGCAAGCGCCAGCCCGCCCAGGGTCATGACGTTGAGCGTCTGGCCGAACGCCGCCAGCGCTGCGATCGCGGCGAGGATGGCGAGCGGGATGGACAGCGCAATGATGACGGTCGAACGCCAGGAGCCCAGGAAGAGCAGGATCATCAGCGAGGTGAGCGCGGCGGCGATCGCGCCTTCGTGGATGACTCCCGCGACTGCCGCCTTCACGAACACCGACTGGTCGCCGATCGGGAGGATCTTGAGGCTGTCGGGCAGCGCCGCGGCGATGCCGGGCAATGCCTGTTTGACCCCGTCGACGATGGCGAGGGTGGATGTCGCTCCGTTCTTGAGCACCGTCAGCAGCGCCGATCGGCTGCCATCGACATGGACGACATTCTGCTGCGGCCCGCTGCCGTCGCGGACATAGGCGACGTCGCGCATGTAGATGGTGGCGCCGTTGACGACCTTGACCGGCAGGTTGTTGAGCGCCTCGATCGAGCTGGGCGCGTTGTTCAGGCGCACGCTGTATTGAGTCGCGCCGACTTTCACGAAGCCCGCCGGATTGATCTGGTTCTGCGCGGCGATGGCATTGCCCACATCCTGGGCCGACAGTCCCTTGGACTGCAGCGCCAGCGGATCGAGGTCGATCTGCACCTGCCGCTGCTTGCCGCCCGAGGGAAAGGGCATGGCCAGGCCGGGAATGGTCACCAGCTGCGGGCGGACCTGGTTCTGGCCAAGGTCGAACAGCTGCTGTTCCGACAGGCCCTTGCCGGACAAAGCGAGCTGTAGGATCGGGACGGTCGACGCGTTGTAGTTTAGGATCAGCGGCGGCGTGATGCCGGGCGGCATCTGGCGCAGTACGGACTGGGATATCGATGTGACCTGCGCCGTCGCGGTGCGGATGTCGGCGTCCGGCTGGAAGTAGATCTTGACGATGCCGATGCCCTGCAGCGACTGGCTCTCGATATGCTCGATATCGTTGACCGTGGTCGTCAGGCTGCGCTCATAGGGGCCTATGATTCGGTTGGCCATGTCCTCGGGCGGCAGGCCCGAATACTGCCAGGCCACCGCGATGACGGGGATGCGGATATTGGGGAACATGTCGACCGGAGTGCGCAGCGCGGCCAACATCCCGGCGATCGCGATCAATATCGCCATCACGATGAAGGTGAGGGGGCGATGCAGCGCAACCTTGACGATACCGATCATCCACGACTCCCGAAATCGGCGCCGACGGGCGGACGCCGGAACACATCAATTTCGCCTCTCCTGACGAGAGGCCGTCCTTCCAGGGCAGCCGCCGAAGCGGTCCGGCGGGCGCGCAGCCAGCGTATCCTCATGGCGTCGCTCAGACCGATCGGCCCGTCACGCGCCAGATGACGTTGCCGACGTCGTCCGCGACGAGCAGGTTGCCGGTGCGGTCGAAGATGACCCCCACCGGCCGGCCCTGCGCCTCTTCGCGGACGTTCAGGAAGCCGGTCAGGACGTCGATCGGTTTGCCCGCGGGTTTGCCGGCGACGAAAGGTATGTAGACGACCTTGTATCCGCTCTTGGGCCTGCGGTTCCAGGAGCCGTGCTGACCCACGAACATGCCATTGCGCCACGAAGGCGGCAGCTTGCTCTGGTCCCCAAAGGTCAGGCCGAGCGACGCGGTGTGCGGCCCAAGCGCATAATCAGGCGCGATGGCCTTGGCCACGAGATCGGGACGAGCCGGCTTGGGGCGCACGTCCACATGCTGCCCGTAATAGCTGTAAGGCCAGCCGTAGAAGGCGCCGTCGCTGACGGACGTCGCATAGTCGGGAACCAGATCGCTGCCGATCTCATCGCGTTCGTTGACGACGGTCCAGAGCTTGCCCGTGTCAGGCTCCCAGCCCATGCCGTTGGGATTGCGCAGCCCGCTGGCGAAGATGCGCATCCGGCCTGTCGCGCGGTCGAGCTCCCAGATCGCGGCGCGGCCCTGCTCGATATCCATGCCGTTCTCGCCGACATTGCTGTTCGATCCGACGGTGATGTAGAGCTTGGCGCCGTCGCGGCTGGCGATGACGTTCTTGGTCCAGTGGTGATTGATGCCGGCGGGCAGGTCGGCCACCTTGACGCCTGCCGTCGCAATCGACGTCTCGCCCGCCGTGTACGGGAAGCGCAGGAGCGCGTCGGCATTGGCAACATACAGATCGTTGCCGACCAGCGTCATGCCAAAGGGCGAATGCAGGTTCGAGAGGAACACAGTCCTCAAGTCCGCGACGCCGTCTCCATTGCTGTCGCGCAGCAGAGTGATGCGATCGGGACTTGGAGTCCCGGCGCCGGCCCTGGACTTCACCTTGTCTGCAACCCAGTCCTTGATATCGACGGACTTGTCGCCCGAGTTTGGCTTGTTGCTTTCCGCGACCAGTATGTCGCCGTTCGGCAGCCTGTAGAGCCAGCGCGGGTGATCGAGCTTTGTCGCGAAAGCCGCCACCGCCAGGCCAGGCGCGGCGACGGGCTTGCCGCCGTCGGGCCATCCGACCGCAGGTGCGATATTGACGGTCGGCATGAATGTGGCGTGGGGCGCAGGCAGGCTTGGCGACGGGCCGAAGCCGGCCGCAAGTGGCAATGACGCCTCCTCTGGGTGAGTCACCATCCTGTAGCCCACACCGGAAGCAATCACGACGGCGGCGCCCGCGAATAGCGACCACTTCAGCATTTTCTTCATATCATCGGTCCCGGGTTGCGAAGACTATCTGTGGCTGGCTAGTCGCCGTGGAGGGGCCCGACAAACGATCAGAAGTACACGGGGCGTTGAATCCTGATCCACTCGGGGGAGCCTGGAGGGGCGTCTTGGCGTGGCGGAAAGCCATTCCTGCGCTCGTCCGCGAGCGCAGCCGAACAATGGCCCATTTGATGGTGCAGCACAGCCTCATGTTCCTGAACCGGGTGCGGCTGATGTTCCAGCGCCAGCACCCGGCACCCACCACCCACCACCCGGCACTCGAACGCGATCCGCGCGCATAATAGGAGTTCGACGTTGTGGCGCTGGTCGACCGCATAGGCCTGGACCACTTCTGGCTATCGTTGCCGATCAGGATGACCGACGCATCCCTGCCGACGCAGGCACCTGCTTGCAGATCAACCTCCACCACAGGATAAAGTCTATTGCGGTTTAACCCTCGAGCAGCGGTTTCATACCTGGCTATCGTTGAACCTGATTCAACGGCCCGTGCAATAATCAGCGCGCTGCAATCTGACAGGTCGACCCCTACTATTAGGTCAGAACCAACTTGGTGGGACCGGCCTCGAACAGGCTCTCGTCGACCGAGGGCCAACGCGTGCAGCACCATCCAATGACCAAGGATACACTTCTGGAGGGCCGGGTCGCATCGTCCTCCAAGCGCCGGATGGCACAGCGTGCCTCCGGCGGCGGCTTCCCCGGGGGACTCTAGTGCCCACCTCCCCTCCTCCGGGGAAGCCCACACCTTCAACTCGCCATAGGAGACACGTTCAAGTGAGCATCAGCACTTCCATCGCAGCCCTGCCGCTCCGCCAACTCGGCACGACGGACATGGCGATCACGCGCGTCGGTTTCGGCGCCTGGGCGATTGGCGGGCCGGAATGGGCGGTCGGCTGGGGGAGCCAGGACGACAAGGATTCGATTGCTGCCGTCCGCCATGCGGTCGATCGCGGGATCAACTGGATCGACACCGCCGCAATCTATGGCCTCGGCCATTCGGAAGAGGTGGTGCGACGCGCGCTGGCCGAGATCCCGGCCGACGTACGGCCCTATGTCTTCACCAAATGCGGCCTCGTCTGGGACGAGAACGAGCGCAAGGCGGCCCCCCGGCAGGTGGGCGCGCCCGACAGCATTCGGCTCGAGGTCGACGCATCGCTCACGCGGCTGGGCATCGAGCGGATCGATCTCTACCAAATGCACTGGCCGGCCGAGGACGGTACGCCGCTCGAGGAATATTGGGAGACGCTGCTCGACCTGAAGCGCGAGGGCAAGATCCGGGCGGCGGGGCTCTCCAACCACACCGCGGCACAGCTCGAGGCGGCCGAGCGCCTGGGTCATGTCGATACGCTACAGCCCCCCTTTTCGGCGATTCGCCGCAGCGCCGCAACGGCCGAGCTGCCTTGGTGCCACGCGCATGAGACGGGCGTCATCGTCTACAGCCCGATGCAGGCCGGGCTGCTCACCGGCCGCTTCAGCGTAGAGAGAGCGCGCGCGCTGCCGGCCAATGACTGGCGCTCGCGCAATCCCGAATTCAGTGGCGAGAGGCTCGAGCGCAACCTGGCGCTGGCGCAGGCGATGGAGCCTGTGGCGGAACGTCATGGAACCACCGTGGCTGCCGTGGCGCTGGCCTGGACGCTGGCCTGGCCCGGCGTCACCGGCGCGATCGTCGGCGCTCGCAGCTCCGAACAGGTCGACGGGTGGATCGACGCGGCGACACTGCAGTTGACGAACGAGGACATGTCCGAAATCGCCCTTGCGATCCTTAAAACCCGGGCGGGCGAGGGTCCGCCACTTCCCTTCTGAAGAAAAGGACAGAGGCAGCCGGTATGACCCGGCCGGTTGTCGCCCCACCCCCGCAGATGGAGCATTGGCGCGGCGTGCCCGGTTAAGCGTCAGGGCAGATAACTGCGATCTGCATATTCAATTTGCGGCAGAGGCGGCAGGGGCCCAGCCGGACCGGCGCATCCGATCCGGATCGAGACCCTTCAATACTCGACCGCATTTTCGCGGCCGTCATCAAAAAGGAGTATGGCGTGGACGAGCAAAAAAACAGCGGCCCGACAGGCGCGATGACGCGGCGTGATTTGCTTGTCACTGGGGCGGCGACGGCCGCCATAGCCGGCGCACCTGCATCCGCGCAGCCTGAAACAGGGTCGCCTCCCAAAGCACAGCCCCACGCCCCGCTGACGCTTCGGGTGAACGGCAGGGAGTACAAGCTCAGCCTTGACCCGCGCGTCACGCTGCTCGACGCCCTGCGCGAGCATCTGCATCTGACCGGCAGCAAGAAGGGGTGCGATCAAGGCCAGTGCGGGGCCTGCACGGTGATCGTCGAGGGGCGCCGAATCAATTCCTGCCTGTCGCTCGCGGTCATGCATGATGGCGACTCCGTGACGACCATCGAAGGGCTCGGGTCGCCCGATAAACTTCATCCGATGCAGGCGGCATTCGTTGGTCATGACGGGTTTCAGTGCGGCTACTGCACCCCGGGCCAGATCTGCTCGTCAGTCGCGGTTCTCGACGAGATCGCGGCAGGGATTCCGAGCCACGTCACCGAGGATTTGATGCAGGTCGCCTTCTCCGACGCGGAGGTCCGCGAGCGGATGAGCGGCAATATCTGCCGATGTGCCGCCTATCCAAACATCATAGCCGCCATCCGCGAAGTGCACGGAGCGAACAAGTTATGAGGCCATTCACCTATGAGCGTGCCAAGACGCCGGCTGAGGCCGCCGCCGCTGTCGCCCGCGCGCCCCACGCGAAATTTATCGCAGGAGGCACCAACCTTCTCGACCTGATGAAGCTCGAGATCGAGACGCCTGCGCACCTGGTCGACGTCAACCATCTCGGGCTCGACACAATCGAACCAACCCGTGACGGAGGGCTAAGGATCGGCGCACTGGTCCGCAACACCGACCTCGCCGCCGATCAGCGGGTGCGACGACATTATGGCGTGCTGTCACGCGCGCTTCTTGCCGGCGCTTCGGGTCAGTTGCGCAACAAGGCGACGACCGCGGGCAATTTGCTGCAGCGTACGCGCTGTCCCTATTTCTACGATACGACCAAGCCCTGCAACAAGCGCAAGCCGGGCTCGGGTTGCGCGGCAATCGGCGGCTTCAACCGCAATCTTGCGGTACTCGGAGCGAGCGATGCATGCATCGCGACACATCCTTCCGACATGGCGGTCGCGATGCGCGTATTGGACGCGGAGGTTGAGGCAGTGGACGCCACCGGCGCGACGCGGTCGATCCCGATCGGCGAACTGCACCGGCTGCCCGGCGCCACGCCGCATGTCGAAACCAGTCTGAAGCCCGGCGAATTCATCACCGGTGTGACGCTGCCTCGACCGCTCGGGGGAAAACATCTCTATCGCAAGGTTCGTGACCGCAGCTCCTACGCCTTCGCAGCCGTTTCGGTCGCAGCGGTCATCGGCGGCGGCGTGCAACGTCTCGCCTTTGGCGGATTGGCACCCAAGCCTTGGCGCGTCGAGGCGGCAGAGAGTTTGCGCGATGCGGATGCGATCGCGGACGCGGTTCTGGGAGGCGCGCGGACCACCTCACAGAATGCATTCAAGCTCAAGCTGACGCGCCGGACGCTGGCCTGGACACTCGAGGAGGCACGGGCATGACCGATCTTCAGTTCAATGCGCCGGCCGGCGCCAATCCGATCGATCGCGGGAATGTGGTTGGCAAGGCGATCGACCGGATCGACGGGCCGCGAAAGGTTTCGGGACGCGCGCCCTATGCCTATGAGTTTCATGCCGAAGTGCCGAACGCCGCCTATGGTTTCATTCTGGGCGCCGGCATCGCCAAGGGCCGAGTCGAGACACTGGATACGCGTGATGCCGAAGCCGCCCCCGGCGTGCTCCACGTGCTGACCTATCGCAACGCGCCCAGGCAGGGTCCACTCAAGGGTGAGTTCCAGCCCCAGCTCGTCGGGCCCGATATCCGGTTTTATCATCAGGCGATCGCACTCGTGATTGCCGAAACCTTCGAGCAGGCGCGTCACGCGTCCGGCTTGATCCGCGTGAGCTATACGTCAGTGCGCGCCCGCTTCGACCTTGAATCGGAGAAATCGAACGCCGCGAAGCCGGCCAAGGGCAAGCCCGATACGGCTGCGGGTGATTTCGAGGGCGGCTTCGCTGGCGCGCCGGTCAAGCTCGACACAACCTACACTACGCCCGATCAGAGCCATTCGATGATGGAGCCGCACGCCACCATTGCGCATTGGCAGGGCGAGCGCGTGACGATCTGGACGTCGAACCAGATGATCCACTGGGCGGTGCGCGACCTAGCAGGGACACTGCTGCTCCCCGAGGAGAATATCCGGGTCATCTCGCCTTTCGTTGGCGGCGGCTTCGGCGCGAAGCTCTGGATCCAGTCCGATGCCGTTCTTGCCGCGCTTGGTGCGCGGGTCGTCGGACGGCCGGTCAAGGTGGCGCTCGCGCGCGCCCAGATCATGAACAACACGGCGCACCGGCCGGCGACGATCCAGCGTCTGCGCATCGGCGCCGACGCGAAGGGCAAGATCCTCGCGATCGGGCATGAGGTCTGGTCGGGCAATCAGCCCGGCGGCGACTATGAGAACGCGGCCGACCAGACGCGGCTGCTCTATGCCGGTACAGACCGGATGACCGCGCATCGACTCGCCCTGCTCGACTTGCCCAGGGGCCATGCGATGCGCGCGCCGGGCGAAGCGGTCGGCCTGCTCGCGCTCGAATGTGCGATGGACGAGCTTGCCGAGAAGCTGGAAATGGACCCCGTCGAGCTGCGCATCCTGAACGACGTGCAGTTCGATCCCGAGGCGGGACCGGATCGCCCATTTTCGAGCCGCAAGCTCGTCGAATGCCTGCGCACCGGCGCCGAGCGGTTCGGCTGGTCGAAGCGCAAGCCGAAGCCGAGCCAAGTGCGCGACGGGCGTTGGCTGGTGGGCATGGGCGTCGCCTCGGCCTTCCGCGGCAATCCCGTGCAAAATTCCTGGGCGCGCGTGGGCTTGAGGCCGGACGGCGGGCTGATCGTCGAGACGCAGATGACCGACATCGGCACCGGCACCTACACCATCCTCGCACAGACCGCCGCGGAGATGATGGGTGTGCCCGTGGAGATGGTGGACGTACGGCTGGGCGACAGCGACTTTCCCCAATCAGCGGGATCCGGTGGCTCATGGGGCGCCAACAGCTCGAGCGCAGGCGTTTACGCGGCGTGCGAGGAACTGCGGCGGCAGATCGCTGCAAAGGCGGGCGTCAACAGCGATCAGGCCGTATTTGAGAATGGCCGTGTCGGCATGGGCGGTCGCATGGTGCCGTTGAGCGAAATGGCGGGATCTTCGGGAATCACCGCCGTGGGCGGCATCGTGTTCGGGGATCTTGACCAGAAATTCGCGCAGGCAAGCTTTGGCGCGCATTTCTGTGAGGCAGGAGTCGATGCCTATACCGGCGAGGTCCGGGTGCGCCGGATGCTGAGCGTTGCGGCGGCGGGCCGGATCCTCAACCCCAAAATGGCGCGCAACCAATGCCTGGGCGGCATGACCATGGGGATTGGCGCGGCGCTGATGGAGGAAGCCGTCGTCGATCCGCGGTTCGGATATTTCGTCAACCACGATCTCGCCGAATATCAAGTGCCGGTGCATGCCGATATTCCCGACCTCGATGTGATCTTCCTGGACGAGCTGGACGACAAGTCCTCACCGATGAAGGCAAAAGGCGTGGGAGAACTAGGTATTTGCGGCGTCGGCGCGGCTGTGGCGAACGCGGTCTACAATGCCACAGGCGTCCGCATTCGAGACTATCCGCTGACTCTCGACAAGATTCTTGGTGGACTGGCCTAGTGGCCTTGGAGAAGGGCTCACGCCTATGACTTCAGTGAATTCCTGGATCGTGGAGGTCGTCGGCCGATTGTCTCCAGACGCGGATTTGCGCACGCCAGCCCGCCCGCAGCCATTTGCTGCTCTCGATGTCTTCCGCTTTCTCCTGAGCGAGCAGCGGCGCGGACACCGTACTGCGTTGGTAACGCTGACCGGCATCTTCGGCTCTTCGTCGCGCGCGCTTGGTGCGCATATGGGCGTGTCGGAATCGGGAGAGTATCGGGGCTATATGTCGGGCGGTTGCATCGAGGCGGCAATCGTCGCCGAAGCGCGGCTCGCGATTTCTGCAGGCGAGATGCGCGCGGTCCGCTTCGGCCAGGGTTCACCCTTCATCGACATCAGATTGCCCTGTGGGGGCGGCATCGACCTGCATATCCATCCGGATCCCGTCGAAGATTTCCTGCGTGAGACCATAAGCTGTCTGGAAGGCCGCCGTCCGGTTGTCATCCAATTGACGGAAGGCGATGACCCGCCACAATGCGGCTCTAGCGACATCGACCCATCCACGGGCTGGCGCGAGCGGACCTTCTTTGTCCGCCGTGCTCCCGCTCTGGGCGGGCGCGAGCGGACCTTCTTTGTCCGTCATGCTCCCGCTCTGCGCATCGTTCTCATGGGGCGAGGCGCGGAGACTTCGGCGCTCGTCCAGCTCGCTGCTGCCTATGGTGCTGAGCTCGCTGTTTACTCCCCCGATCACGACGTGCTGGCATCCGCCAAGGTGCATGGCGCGAAGGTGGGACACTTGCTCACGCCGTCGACGCCCGTCGAGTTCCCAGCCGATCGATGGACCGCGATCGTCCTCCTTTTCCACGACCATGACTGGGAGCCGCAACTGATCGACGCCGCGCTGGCCGGACCCGCCTTTTATGTGGGCGCGATGGGGAGTCGCGCGACGCACGCGCAAAGGCTCGAGGCGGCGCGGGGGCGGGGCGTGGCACCCTCCACTCTGGCCCGCTTGAGGGGACCGATCGGTCTCATTCCCGCGACACGCGACCCGGCGACGTTGGCGCTTTCTACGCTGGCGGAAATTGTCGCAGAATTTCGGGACGCATAAGGAGCATATATGCGCATAGGGTTTCTGGGTCTGGGCCGAATGGGCGCGGCGATCGTGGGCAATCTTCTGGAAGCCGGCCACGACGTCGCAGTCTGGAACCGGTCGAACGACAAGATGACGGATTTCGGTGCACGTGGCGCGCTCCTGGCTTCGAGCCCACGCGAGGCGGCCCAAGACCGCGAGATCGTGTTGACCATGCTTGTCGATGATGACGCCCTTGGGGCGGTGCTGGCGGGCGGTGACGGCCTCATCGCCGGCCTTGATGCTGGCGCGTTGCACATATCGTTGAGCACGATTGCGGTTGCAACCGCGGACAATGTTGCCGCTTTGCATGCGCAGCACAGCCAGTGCTATCTTTCGGCGCCCGTTTTCGGACGGCCGGACGCTGCCGCAGCGGCCACACTCGCGATCGTAGTCGGAGGCGCGAGCGACGATGTCGAGCGTGCGCGGCCCCTGTTCGACGCGATTGGTCGGCGGCTCTTCCATGTCGGCAGCACACCATCATCCGCAAATCTCGTGAAGCTCTGCGGCAACTTCATGATCCTGTCCGCGATCGAGGCGATGGCAGAGGCAATGGCGCTTTCTGAAAAGGGCGGTGTTTCCAGGGCACAGCTTCTCGAAGTCCTTACCGGAACGCTCTTCGACTCGCCTGTCTATCGCAACTATGGCGCCATCCTTGTCGAACAGCGGTTCGAGCCGCCGGGGTTCGCCGCACCGCTCGGCCTCAAGGACATGCGGTTGACGGGTGAGGCCGCAGCGTCTGCGCGGGTCCCGATGCCCTTGCTCAGCCTCTTGCGCGATCACCTCCTGGAAACGATAGCCAAGGACGGCGAGGTGGTCGACTGGTCGGCGATCGCCCGAACTGTCGCGAGGAACGCCGGCCTTGGCTAGCGGCCGCTCACGCGAGACGTGCGGCATCTGTTGCGATCAGGCGTCTTCAGCGTATGTCGCCAACCCGATCCGTAATACGGTCAGCAGTTCGTCACGAAGGGGATCGCGCGATCCCCGCAGCCAGGCCGCAGCGAGCGGGAGGCGGCGCGCGGGCGGCCCCGCGCCCACATTGAGCGGACGATAGACGACGCCGCCCACCTTCATCCGGGACGTCCAGCGCGGGACGATCGCGCTGCCGAGGCCGGCGGCGACGAGGCTGATGATCGTCTGTTTCTCGTCCGCCTGTTGTGCGATCCGCGCGCGCAGTCCCGCCTCGGCGAACAATTTCATCGTCACGTCATAGCTGTGCGGGCGCGAACGGCGCGCGGGGATGATCAGCGGCTCATCGGTGAGATCCTCAACCGTAAGCCATTCGCGACGTGCCAGCGCGTGGGTGCTGTCAGTCTAATGCGAACTCGTCTCCACCAGATGCCTTTCGGGCCTGGAGGGCAGGGGGTTATGCCATGAGGGACTGCCACTCGGCCTGGGCGGCCGAGCGTCTCTCCTTGTAGGTTTTCCGATCAGTGAGGTGGCGTTCGAGAGAGAAGTGATTGTGGAAGCTGGCATGCACGGAAGCGAATTTCTGTAGCGCCTTCATTCGCCTGAATCTGAGCATCGCTCGCTCCCTTCTTCGCAGGGGTTGGTGACTGTTTTCGACCCTGTTGTTAGCCCAGCGACCGATCTCCTGCCGATCACGGATGCCGATTTCATTGAGCGCGGCACCGTAGGATCGCAGGCCGTCGGTGGTGACAATCTCAGGCGATCCATGGCGCCGCAGCGCCTTCTTCATGAAAGCCAGAGCTGCCCTTTTATCACGGGTTTTCGTGACATAGCTCTCGAGAACCTCACCTTCATGATCGACGGCGCGCCAGAGATAGACCATCTCGCCATTGATCTTCAAGTACATCTCGTCGAGGTGCCAGCGCCACTGCCGGAAGCCCTTCATGCGGCTGACCCGCTGCTGGCGGATGTCGCTGGCGAACAGCGGACCGAACCTGTTCCACCAGAGCCGCACCGTTTCATGGCAGATATCGATGCCGCGCTCGAAAAGCAGGTCTTCGACATTCCGCAGTGATAGAGGAAAGCGCACATACATCATGACCACGAGCCGGATCACTTCAGGTGACGAGTTGAAGTAGCGAAACGGGTTACCGACGGGCTTGGTCATGCCCACAAATACCGCGCTGCCGTTTGCTTTGACAGTGCCCGCCCGCGCAATAGCGGCTGAACTCCGACACGAGATGCTCGAACACCGCCGCGACGCGGGGGACACGACGCAAATCCTCGTGCGCTACGACCCAGCTCTCGATCCGGTGGACGATGATATCGGGAAGGACCGCGACCAGGTTGGGATCGGCAAGCCCTATTGGCTGTTGGACGATGCCAATCCCAAGGCCTGCACGGATCGCCGCAAATTGCGCGGGATGGCTGTCGGTGCGGACCAGAAATGCCTGGCGCGTAATCGCAGGGTCGAGGTCCTCGGCCAGGGCGAGGTCGGCCCGGGCGCGATCCGAGCCGATCAGGGCATGGCCGGCAAGTTCGGCGAGCGTTCTGGGCGCACCGTGCTGCGCGACATAGTCACGGTGCGCGAAGAAGCTGAGCGGAATAGCGCCGACATGCTTCGCGATTAATGCCCCCTGTTTGGGCGCATGCATGCGGATCGCGATGTCGGCTTCCTGACCGAGCATGTCCGCGGCTTCATTGCTGAGGGCGATTTCGACGATGATCGCCGGATGGCGCTTGCGAAGCGATGCGAGCATGGGCGGGAGGACGAGTGCGCCAACAAAGTCTGAAACGCTGAGCCGCACTATGCCCCCCACCTCGCCGGGCGGTGCGGAAGCGGTTCGGACGAAGGCTTCGGATGCGAGCGCCATCTGGCGGGCATGCTCGCCAAGTTCGCGCGCCTGGTCGGTCGGCTCGAGACCATTGACCGATCGCGTGAAGAGCATGGTGCCAAGTGCTTGTTCGAGCGCTTCGATCCGATGCCGGACCGTGGGCTGCGCGACACCGAGCTTTCTTGCGGCCGCCGAAAGGCTTCCGCCTTCGAGGACCGCGAGAAAGGCTCGTTGGTCATCCCAGTCGATCGGACGATTGCTCATGCCTCCTGTCTAACGAATGGTGGCATTGGGGCAATGGGATGGTTCGTTCATGGCGCCTTCGCCGCGGTTGCCTCGATTTCAACGAGATAGCCCGGTGCGGCCAGCGCGCTGACCTGGACTGTCGACCGCGCCACCGTTGCCGGATTTCCAGCCGTCCGGAAATATTGGTCGAAACCGGCATTCATACCGGCAAAATCCATGCGCCCGCCGAGCGCAGGATCGCCGACCAGGAAGATTGTGAGCTTGATCACATCGCGCATCGAGTATCCGCGCTTGGCGAGAAGCTTTTCGATCTTTGCGAGGACGCTCCCTGTCTGAGTGCGTGTATCGCCGAATGTGGTGGTGGCCACGTCCGAGCCTTTGACAGGCGAGGCGACCTGTCCGCTCAGATAGAGGGTTGTTGCCGTGCCCGGAACCGAGACGCTGTCGAGGATGCGGCTGCCCGTCTCGCCGTGCCGCTTGATGCTCTGCGCCGAAGCTTGTGCCGGTGTCAACGTTAGAAGGGCCATTGGCAGCGCCCATCGCAACGCATTCGATACCGTCATCTTCATTCTCCTTGATTGCCGGCCTTGGCCGGTTGCGATGCTGATGTGGAACCAGCAAGGAAGGTCGCAATGGCGTTTGCCATTGCGCGATAGTCTGCAGATTCTGGCCGCGCGCTGACCATCGCGTGGCCGGCATCCGTTTCGATCGCCACGAAGCGCGGGGCACCGAGCCCGCGACGGAGTTCGTCGGTCAGATAGGCAGGGATGGTGCGGTCGCTTGTGCTCGAGATGATGAGCGACGGCGCACGGACCCGAGAAAGCGCGGCTCGCATGTCACCCCCGAAGGGTTGCGAGACATCGTGATGCGCGCTGGCGTTATAGCGCCAGAGGATGTCGGTGGGATCCCAGCGGTCGGCCCAGCCATCGCCGAGTGCCTGCGCCTCGGCCTGGGCGACCTCGGACGGACGGGCCGCCAGATAGGCGTCGCTGCGAAGCCACGGGAAGAAGATCCGGGCCGCTTGCCGAAGACCCGCGGTGGGGCGCTGCCCATAGCGGCCATCGGCATAGTCCGCGTCCCCGGCTATCGCGTTGCGCATCTGCTTCACAATCCCGCGCAGGTGGCCATCGCTGCGCGCGGCAGGGACGATCAGGATCAGTCGATCCATCGCGTTGGGATAGGTAACGCCCCACTCGATCGTCTGGAACGACCCCATCGAGGCTCCGCCGACCGCGACGAGGTGGGGAACCTTGAGCACATGTCGGACGAAGTCGTGCTGTACCCGAACCATGTCCCGGATCGTGTATCGCGGAAACGCCGTTCTAAGGCCCTCGGAAGGCCGCGACGATTGCCCGCCGCCGATCTGGTCGACCACGACAATGTAAAAGCGATTGGTGTCATAGGTCTTTCCAGGGCCGATGAGCGCGTCATAGGCATGCCGGGTCGCACTGGTTTCGGGAAGCAGAAGAATGACGTTGTCGCGCGCCGGCGACATCGTACCGAACGCTACATAGCCTACCTTCATATGGTCGATCGAGCCGCCCTGTTCGAATTTGAAGCGACCGAGATCGGCGACGCCCTCATAGGTGGAACGGGCAGCGGGTTCGGCATGGCCGGTGGCCTGCGAGGTCACTGCAGTTTGGATAGCGTTTGCGGCCGGGACCAGAGCCACGCTAGATAGAAGCGCGAGAGCGAGCCGCGATATTAGCGAAGTTCTCATGGCAACAATTCCTCATCTGGATTTGACTGCAACATAAAGGCGCGTTCGGGCGGCAGCCACCAAGACCGTCATCGAGGGGCTCTATGGCACCCATGGATCGCGCTTATTTCTCAGGCCATGCGATGTTTATTATCTGGTCTTCCGGCACGCCATTCCGTGTCAGGCAACCGGAGAATTCGAGATGAACAGCAACTTCTTTCGTGCGGCGGCAGGCGCTCTTCTGCTTGCCTCTACATCGCCGATCCTCGCGCACCAGCCGGACGCCTCCGCAGTCACCGCTGCGGGCGTCCCCAAGGAGCAGACAGCCCGCGCCTATCGTCTCGCGCTTGGCGATTTCCAGATCGTGGCGCTGTCGGATGGCACCGTGCCGCTCGACCTTCACAAGATCATGACGGGTACCAATGAAGCGGAGATCGATGCACTTCTCGCACGCAGCTTTCTTGCGAACCCAGTCGAGACCTCGATCAATGCCTATGTGATCGAGGCGGACGGGCGTGTGTTGCTGGTCGATACGGGGGCAGGCGAGCTCTTTGGCCCGGTAGGTGGGAAGCTGGTCAAGAGCTTGGCCGCCGCCGGCTATCGCCCGGACCAGATCGACGACATCCTCATCACCCATATTCACGCCGATCATAGCGGTGGATTGACCATCGGCGGCAAGATGCTGTTTCCAAACGCAACGATCCATGTCGGCAAGGGCGATGTCGATTTCTTCCTCGACAAGACGAACGCCGCCAAGAGCGGGTACAACCCGAAATCGTTCGACGAGGCCGAGCGGACGGTCGCACCCTATATCCGCGCGGGCAAGGTGAAGACGTTCAGCGGGCAAACCGAAATTTTCCCGGGAATCATGGCCGTGCCGACGCCGGGCCATACGCCAGGGCACGCCTTCTTTCACGTCGAAAGCAAAGGGCAGGCGATCGAGTTCTGGGGCGATATTCTGCACATCGGGTCGTTGCAGTTTCCCAAGCCGGACATCACGATCAACTTCGACGTCGATTCGCCCGCCGCGCGAAGCCAGCGACTGGTACAGTTCGCCAAGGCAGTCGGCGAAAAGAAGCTTGTCGCGGCTTCGCACCTGCCTTTTCCGGGCATCGGCCATTTACGTGCCGAGGGAGGGGGATACAGCTGGGTCCCCGTCGATTTCCGTGACCGCGTCGGCGATTGACGCCAGCCACGGAACCGGTCGGGACCTATTTGGACTGGTCGAGACTTGCCATGCGCGCTGCGGCGAAGATCTGTTCCCGCAGCCAGCTATGGGCGGGATCATTCTGCATGCGCGGATGCCAAAGGGCGGTGAGCTTGAAGCGTTCGAGGACGATCGGCGGTTCGAAAAAGTCGAGCGAGGCGGCAAAACGTTCAAGGAAGCGTCGTGGCAATGTGCAGACGCAATCGCTGGTTGTAAGGATGAGCGGGGCGACGGCGTAGCTTTGCAGCGAAACCGTCACCCGACGTGCTCGCCCTTGCCGGGCGAGGGCTTCGTCCACGACCCCCGCGAAGCTTCCCCCATCCGCGGAAATGAGGAGGTGCTCGACGGCGCAGTAAGCGTCGAGATCGAGGGGGCCGGTCCCACGCGGATGCCCCTTGCGCTGGGCGGTCAGGAAATCCTCGTCGAACAAGGTCCGGCCGATGAAGTCCGGACCGGTGACCTCGGGAGATCCGATCAGCAGGTCGACCACGCCATTTTCGAGCTGCGTGGCGATCTCGGTGCGCACCGGCATCACGAACGCAAGTCGGACATTGGGCGCTATCGCCTGGACTTGCTGGACGAGATCGGGTGCGAGCATGGCGGCGGGGTTGTCGTGGAGAGCGATCGAGAAGCTGTGTGTCGATGTCGCGGGGTCGAAGACTTCTGTACCGACAAGTCCGCGCAGTTGATCGATGACTCCAGCTATCGCGGGTTGCAGCGCGAGTGCCCGCGGCGTTGCGACCATGCCGCGTCCCGAAGCGGCAGGAACGAAGAGCTGATCGTCGAATATTCGCCGCAGCTTGGCAAGTCGAGCGGACATGGCAGGCTGGGTAATGCCGAGGTCTATAGAGGCGTGTGTAACATTACGGTGCCGAAGGAGAGCCTCGAGGGTCATTAGGAGATCGGCGCTCAACTCGCCCGGTTGACTGGTCAAGGCCTACTCCCTTGGCTGCGACGAGATCAATCCATCGTCTAGGGGCCTGATTGCGCCGTCGCAAGTCTTCCGGGTGGTCCGAAAAAGAGCGCGCGCTCCGCGTCCGGCCGGTGAGGTTGGTGCGCTGGCTGAAAATGATATCTGAACCAAGCTCATCAAAATTTGACTAGCTGATCAACGATTTTCAACAATTTAATACAAGTGTGGTTTTCGCCAATTGTTGAGCATCAACTATGGAGGTGATCATGAGCAAGAAAATTGAACGCGCGGCCTTGGTCTTGGGTGCGACGGGCGGAGTGGGCAGCGCCGTTGCCGAGGCGCTGCTCGCGGCTGGATGGAAGGTGCGGGCGCTGGTCCGCGATCCTGCGGCCGCTGCCAAGCGTTGGACCGGGCGGACCGCGATCCCCGAATGGCATCGGGGCGATGCAATGGTCCGCGACGACGTGGTTCACGCAGCCGAAGGTGTCCAAGCGATCGTGCATGCCGTCAACCCGCCAGGTTACCGCAATTGGGGCAAGCTCGTCCTCCCGATGATCGACAACAGCATTGCGGCGGCGCGCGCGGCTGGAGGTGCTCGCATTGTCCTGCCCGGCACAATCTATAACTTCGATCCGGGCCGCACGCCGCTGATCGATGAGCACACGCCGCAAACGCCGCAGTCGCGCAAGGGAGCGATCCGCGTTGCCCTTGAGCAACGGCTTGAATCGGCCGCACCCGAGGTGCCGAGCCTCATCGTCCGCGCGGGCGATTTCTTCGGACCACACAGCGGATCGAGCTGGTTCGGCCAGGCCATGGTGAAGCCGGGGATGCCCGTGAGCCAGATTGTCAATCCAGGCCTACCCGGCATCGGTCACAGTTGGGCCTATCTGCCCGATCTTGCCAGCACGATCGTCGATCTCATGGAGCTGGGCGATCGGCTCGAGCGGTTCGAGCGCGTACAATTTGAAGGTTTCTGGGACGAGGATGGTGTAACGATGCCCGAACTCATCCGCAAGGCGACCGACAAGCCGACACTGCCCGTTGGCAAATTCCCCTGGTGGCTGATGGGCCTGCTTTCGCCCTTCGGCGGTTTCCCCCGCGAAGTGATGGAAATCAGGCCCTATTGGCGGGCGCCGGTCAAGCTTGACAATCAGCGGATCAACAAGCTGCTTGGCAAGGAACGTCGTACTCCGATTGACCAAGCGGTCAAGGAGACGCTGCGTGGACTGGGCTGCATCTGAATGCGATGATGCCGGCGTCCTGCGGCCATATGCGCGGCATTAGAGCGTTTTCCAAGCAGATAGAAACGCAGTTCGGCGAAGCCAACCATCTGCTGACTTACGAAAACGCGGTAAAACAAAGACCTAGGGCAGCCGAACCGATGCAATCGGATCGGAATCTGCTCTAGGTGACAGCGCCCGGCAAAGTGCCGGGCTATCCTTTCAGGAGAACGAGTTCCTCGGCCATGCTGGGGTGCAGTGCGACGGTCGCATCGAAATCGGCCTTGGTCAGCCCCGCCTTCACCGCGATGGCCGCCGCCTGCAGGATTTCCGGCGCGTCGGGCCCGATCATGTGCAGGCCGACGACCTGATCGGTCGAGGCGTTGACGATCATCTTGTAGAGCGCCCGTTCGTTGCGGCCCGCGAGTACATTCTTCATCGCGCGAAAATCGCTGGTGTAGGTACGGATGCTTCCGAGTTTGTTGCGTGCCTCGGCTTCGGTCATGCCGACCGCGCCGATCGGCGGATGGCTGAACACTGCGCTTGGGACATTGGCATAGTCGATCACGGTCGGCTTACCCCCGTAAAAGGTGTCGGCAAAAGCCTGCCCCTCGCGGATCGCCACGGGCGTCAGCTGGATGCGGTCGGTGACGTCGCCGACGGCATAGATGCTCGGTACCGACGATTGGTTCGCTTCATTGACCCTGACTGCGCCCTTGTCGTCGAGCTCGACACCCGCCACCTCGAGGCCCAGGCCCCTGCTGTTCGGAACGCGGCCCGCGGCGACGACGACCGCGTCTGCCCTGATCGAGTCGCAGTTTTCGAGATGTACGGTCAGCGATCCGTCGCCATTCTTCTCGATCGATTTGAACGGGGCGTTGAACTTGAAGTCGATGCCCTTGGTCATCGAAATCTGGAGCAGCCGGTTGCGGATCTGCTCGTCATAGCCGCGCAGGATCGTGTCGCTGCGGTTGACGATCGTGACCTTGCTGCCGAATTCGTTGAAGATGCCCGCGAACTCGTTGGCGATATAGCCGCCGCCTGCGATCACGACGCGCTTCGGCAAGCTGTCGAGATGGAAGACCTCGTTTGATGTGATCGCATGCTCGCTGCCGGGAAATACGGGTACATGGGGCCAGCCGCCAGTCGCGATCAGGATACGCTCGGCTGTGATGTCCGGTCCGGCGCCCACCCTCAGCTTCTGTGGCCCGCGCACGCTCGCCCGGCCTCTGAACAAGGTGACCTTGTGGTTGTCGAGCGTCTTGACATAAAGGCCCTCGAGACGGTCGACCTCAGCGAGCACATTGTCGCGAAGGCGATTCCACTCGAACTCGCACTCGGGCACGTCCCAGCCGAAATTACGCGCGTCCTTCAAATCTTCCGCGAAATGGGCGCCATAGACGAGCAGTTTCTTGGGCACGCAGCCGCGGATCACGCAGGTGCCGCCGACCCGATACTCTTCTGCCACCGCGACGCGCGCGCCGTGCGAGGCCGCTACGCGAGCGGCGCGCACACCGCCCGAGCCGGCGCCGATGACGAAGAGATCAAAATCAAATGGGGGCATCAGGTCTCTCCCGGAGCGGATCGCGGTCTGAGTACCGATGACCTGCGGACGACGCCATCTGCGTGATTTTGTCAAAATGATCGCTTCATGGGCTGCGCGTTGCGTCGACGCGCGTATCAGCGGCAAAAAAGGAACGGATTTATCAACTCGGGCGGGGTTCCCAAAAAACCTGCGTGCGTCATGGTCGGATGGTTTCGGACGAGGGCGCGAGAGGCGTCTGTTTTTGCAGACTGGGAGATTATCGGAAATGGCTGGAAGACTGGATGGACGGACCGCGATTGTAACGGGAGCCGCCGACGGGATGGGTCGCGCTATCGTGCAATTGTTCGTTCGCGAAGGTGCCAATGTCCTGGCGACGGACATCAATGGCGAGAAGCTGGAGCTGGCTTATAAGGGCAGCGCATCCGTCGCGACCGTCGCGACCGACATCACCGCGCCCGGCGCCACCGACCGGATCGTCGAATCGGCGGTCGCCGCATTCGGGGGGGTCGACATCCTGGTGAACGCGGCCGGCATATTCCAGTTCGTGCTTGTCGAAGAGATTACGCGCGAAGTCTGGGACCGTATGATGGCCGTCAACGTCACCGCGCCCATGGAGCTGACGCTCAGCGCTCTTCCAGAGCTCAAAAAGTCCGGTAGCGGCCGCATCATCAATATTGCCTCGATCAACTCGAAGCTCGCGCGCCGGGGATCCTCGGTCTATACGACCAGCAAGCACGCCATCGCCGGTCTGACGATCAGTCTCGCGGTCGAGCTCGGCGAGCATGGGATCACCGCAAATTACATCAACCCCGGCACGATCCTCACGGGCATTACGCGACCCTTCATGGAGCGTCCGGAGTGGAAGCATTATATGGAAAACCAGAATGTGCTGGGCCGGATCGGGCAACCTGAGGAAATCGCGCATGCTGCGCTCTATCTCGCCGATGCGACATCGGGTTTCACTACGGGGCACGGCTTGACGGTGGATGGCGGCTATACCGCGCGTTTCGACGACGGCGGGCTTGTCGAGAACGTTGGCTAAATCCAAACCGGCCGGGCGCACGCGCCCGGTCACTGGCCTTGCCGGAGAATGGATATACTTCCTCGGTTGGCGACGCGTGGATTCGCCAAGTCATGATCGAAAATCCACTCCGATTGCGGCTATGCAAGAGGCCGCGGCTGCGGCCCAATGAAACCTGCGATATCGACGAGTCGGCTTTGAGCGACCCCGCGAAATGGAGAGTATGAATGAGCACTTATGAGAAGCCGTTCACCGGTGGCATCCTCAATCTCACGGGTTGCCGGCCCGGCGAGGCGTTCCAGCATGATGGTCTCGCCTTTCCCGACATGGCGATCTTCATGGTGCATTTCACCAGCACCTATGAAGCGATCGAAAAGCTTATTCTCCCGCCGCCGCTCAAGGCGGACCGCGATTTCCCGCCTGAAGTTCAGATGTGGTATTTCACGAGCCGCAGCACGCGCCCCATGGACGGACGTGTGACGCCCTATCAGGGTTTTCAGTTCCGTGCGCGGACCGAGTTCAACGGCGTGAAGGGAGCTGCGGGCTGGGAATATATTGACGGTCTCTATGGCGACAAGACCGAGTGCGACATCATGGGTCCCTGGGGTGTCTATTTCGGGATGCTCAAGAAGATGGGCGATATCCGTTTCATTCCGCTGGGCGTTGACGAGTTCGAGATGAGCGTCACCCGTCGTGGCGTGCGGCTGATCACAATGCGCATGCGCATCGGCGCGGAAAAGACGGCGGAAGAAGTCGCGGCCATGAACAGCGGTGGTTATGAAACGCTAACGGTCCGTGAGGTGCCCGACGTCAACTATACCGGTTTTGTCGACCGGGCCGTCTGCTGCACCCCGACGCACGAAACCAACCAGATTCTGCGGGCCTGGAACGCGAGCGACGCGTCGGTGGAATTTGGGCATCTTGAGCTCGATCCGCTCGATGAGTTGACCGTCCTCAGCGTCAATTCGGCGATTGCCTTCAATGCGACCGCAACCTCGGAGACCTTCAAGCAGATGCGGATCCTGGGGCATCTGCCGCGCGACGTGGCCGCGCAGCCCGACGCGATCGCGGCGGAATAAGGAATGGCAGCGGCGCGGACCGCGCGCCGCTTCACTCGCCAATCTCGGCGCGTATCGTGATTTTCCAGGAGCCTCATGAAGATCATCTGCTTTCTCAAGAAGAAGGAAGGAATGTCGGACGCGGCGTTCAGGGCCTATTATGAGGGGAACCACGCTCCGCTCATCAATAGCCTGCTGCCCTTCTTTTCCGATTATCGTCGCAACTATCTGGTCCCCGACGAAAGCTACGCGCCCGCGCATGTCGAAAACAACGACGCAAGGCCAGCCTTCGATGTGATTACCGAGATCAGCTTTGCGAACCGCGCGGATTATGACCGCATGAACGCGGCGATCGCCGATCCCGCGATCGGCGACCGCATCGCCCGCGACGAGGAGAATCTCTTCGACCGGTCCGCGATGGCCATGTACGTGGTGGACGAGGTCCAGGGCGGCTCGAACCGTCCTGTTGCTACCGAAAGCGCCGTCTGAGCGAGGTGACCGCGGTCAAATCAGCCGCACACCGCTCGGAGTTCCTAGCGGAATGCGGTGATGCCTGCAGGGAGAGATAGGCATGGATCGCCATCCCGCACTTTCGGCGGACGCGAACGTCGAGCCGCCGCTGGTGGTCGAGATGGCGGACCAGATCGACTGGTCCGACACCGCCGATGTCGTCGTCGTCGGATTTGGCGGCGCCGGTGCAGCTTCGGCGATCCAGGCCGCGGAGGAGGGCGCCCGCGTGATGGCGTTCGACCGCTTTGCGGGCGGCGGCGCCACCGCATATTCCGGTGGAATCTATTATGCGGGGGGAACCGCGATCCAGCGCGAGGCGGGCTATCATGATTGCCCCGAGGCGATGGAGATTTACCTAGCCGAAGAGGGAACCCCCGTCGGCCAAGCCACATTGCATCGCTTCTGCAAGGAAAGCGCCGCGAATTTCGACTGGGTTAGGGGCCATGGCGTGTCCTATGACGCGGCGCTTTACAAAGGGAAGGGCTATCCCCCCGGAGACAAGTTTCTTTATTTCAGCGGCAACGAAACGTCGGCGCAGTTTCGAGATCTCGCAAAGCCGGCGCCGCGTGGGCATCGCGCGGTCGGAAAGGGGTTCACCGGCTATGTCTTTTATGGCGCGCTGAAGACGGCGGCGCTTGCCGCCGGTGTTCGGCTCGTTCCGCATGCGCCCGTCCGGCGGCTGATCCAGGATGCTGCGGGGCGGGTCCTCGGGATCGAGGCCGACATTTTATCCCCCGACAGCCACCAGGAACATGATAGGCTCTACAAGATCGTCAATCCCTATGTGCCGATGTCGGGGAAGAGGGCCGAGGAGGCAATCGCGCGCTGCGCGATGCTGGAGCGCGAGGCGCCAGTCGAGCGTCGCCGCATCCGC
Organism: Sphingobium sp. WR1; assembly: GCF_059693745.1. NCBI lineage: Bacteria > Pseudomonadati > Pseudomonadota > Alphaproteobacteria > Sphingomonadales > Sphingobiaceae > Sphingobium > Sphingobium sp. WR1. Next base: position 359,290 of record NZ_JCATID010000003.1, read on the forward strand.
GCGCTCGGCGGTGTGATCCTCGCGAGCGGCGGCTTTGTGTGCAATCAGGCGATGCTCCGCCGCTTTCGCCCGGCCATCGCCGACGCGAGCGAGGCGATCATGCGCAACGGATCGATGGGGTGCGACGGCAGCGGCATCGCGCTCGGCGAAACCGTTGGCGGCGTCCCCAGATTGATGGAAAGCGCCTTTGTTGGCCGGTCGATTGCGCCTCCGGAGGTCTTTGTCGGCGGCCTTCTCGTCAACGAGGCAGGTGAACGCTTCATTCGCGAGGATGCCTATCTCGCGAACGTCGGGGGTGCGATCTCGGAACAGACGGGCGGGGGCACCGCCTATCTCATCATCGACGCGCGTAACTTCTGGTCGAGCGTTCGGACATCGATCTTCATGGGGAAAGGCCTCTTCCTGATGTGGGGCGCGCCGACGCTCCTCAACCTTTTGCTCGGCGGCACGCGGCGGGCACGCAGCCTCGCGCGCCTGGCGCGCAAATGTGGTCTTGATCCCTACGGTCTCGAGCAGACGATACTCCGCCACAACGCGCGCGTCGCGAGCAGGAGTGCCGATCCTCTCGGCAAGCTCCCCGAAAACATGCGCAGGCTCGAGGGCGACAGCTACTATGCGGTCAACATGTCGACCTGGAACAAATATGGCATGACCTTCGTGTTTACGCTCGGCGGTCTTGACGTGAACGAGGCGAATGGCGCGGTGACAAACATCTCGGGTGCCGATATCCCGGGACTTTATGCTGCGGGGCGATGTGCCGTCGGCCTATGTTCAACCAGCTATATGAGCGGAATGTCGCTCGCCGATGGCGTGTTTTCTGGGCGCCGGGCCGGGCGGAGTGCTGCGCAGGCCTCTCGGATGCGGTAGAGCAGGCGTCGATTGCGTCGACTCGTTTGGCCAGGACAAGAAAGGATCGCTTTCGCAAAGCTGCGCCGGTGGCCGCTGGCGACTGCCCGCATTAGGTGTGCAAGCTGCAGCCCGGCATCCTGTCGCGGCATGGGCGGAGGATTGAGCGATGGCGCGAAAGCCACTGGTGATCGGCATTGGCGGAAGCACCACGCCTGGATCGTCGACCGAACAGGCGCTGGCGCTGGCGCTTTCTGCGGCGCGCGATGCCGGTGCGGAGACCAAGCTTTTCGGCGGCGCCATATTGACTGGCTTGCCGCATTACCTTGCGCACGGAGATCGGTTGCCCGATGATGCCGTGGCGATGATCGACGCGGTGCGGGCGGCCGACGGTGTGATTTTTGCCAGCCCGGGCTATCACGGATCGATATCGGGCGTGGTCAAGAATGCGATCGACTATATCGAAGAAACGGCGCGCGATGAGCGCGTCTATCTTGATGGCCTGCCTGTCGGCTTGATCGCTACCGCATATGGTTGGCAGGCGACGGGAAGTACTCTCGCCGCGTTGCGGTCCATCGTGCACGCGTTGCGCGGTTGGCCGACGCCTCTCGGCGGTGCGATCAATACGACGGGCGGCATTTTCAAGGACGGCGTCTGCAGCGAGCCCCGGTTCGTTGCCCAACTCGAGGAGATCGGGCGCCAGGTCTTCGAATTTGCGCTTTTGCGAATGCAGAATCGGGCGGCCCGGCCGGCCGCGGCCTGATTGACGCTTCAAAGCGCGTAGAACCAACCGGGCTGTCGGTCATGGCTCGCTTCGCCCATGAAATGCGCGCTTTGCGCATGTGGCAGTCTTTGCCCGTTTCCGTACGACGCTCGATAGTGTCTTCAGTACCGGGCATCTCGACCTGGACGCTACTGGAGAGCGGATATGGACAGCAGCTTCGAGGGGCCGGAAAGCGCCGCGTGCCCGATCAGTTTCAGCGATCCCGAGCTTCGCAAATGCCCCTTTCCGGCCTATCACCAATTGCGATCCGAGCATCCGGTCTACAAGGATCCAGTCAGCGGCAATTTTATCCTGACGCGCTATGACGACGTCCGCAAGGCGGTCCTCAACACCAAGACTCTCTCCAACCGTACCGGCGTTGTTCTTACGCGTTCGTCGAGCGTCAGTGACGAGGTTGACCGCATGTTTCGCGAAACTGGCTGGCTTCCCATGGATACGCTGGTGACCAATGACCCGCCCCAGCATCGGACCTATCGAGCCCTCGTGGACAAGGCCTTCGTGCCCGCCAGGGTTGTGGCGCTCGAGCCGCAGATCGAGGCTGCGGTCGATAACCTCATCGACGCATTCATTGATGCCGAGGAGGTCGATTTCTTTGCGGCCTTCGCGATGAAGCTACCGATCGTTGTATTCACCGACATCCTGGGCGTCACCGAGCGTGACATTGACACGTTCAAGCATTGGTCGGACGTCGCCCTCGAAAGCAGCAATCCCGTTCTCCCGCCGGAGCGCGAACTGGAAATCGTACCCATTGTCACCGAGCTTCAACGCTATCTCGCGCGCAATGTGGAACGCGTTCGCGCCGCGCCCGACGATAGCCTGCTGAGCACGCTCGTCCACGCTGAGATTGATGGCCGGTCGCTCGACATGCAAGAGCTGGTGAACATTCTTTTCCTGCTGTTCATTGCCGGTGGCGAGACGACGGCCAATGCTATCGCTGGCGGGATGAAGCTTCTCATCGAAAATCCCGGCCTTGCCGTGCAGATTCGTGACGATCCCGCGAAAATGGCCGCCTTCGTCGAAGAAACATTGCGGATCATGGCGCCGGCCACCACCATGTTTCGCCGAGCGACCGACGACATCGAGATCGGGGGTGTCGGCATTCCTAAAGACGCGATTATCGAAACGCGCTTCGGGGCTGCCAACCTCGACCCGACGGTGTTCCCCGAGCCCGAACAGGTCGACCTCAATCGAGCGAACGGCCGGGCGCACCTGACATTCGGGGCCGGCATCCACATGTGCATCGGCAATCAGCTGGCGCGCGGCGAATTACGGCTCGCCTTCACGGCGCTGGTTAACCGGCTCGAAAATTTCCGGCCGTCGCGAGGCGAGGACAGCTATGCCTATACCTCGACCTATGTTGCCTATGGGCTTACCGAACTGTGGCTGGCGTTCGATCGCCGTCGTTAAGCCTGACCACCGGCATTCATGCGGCCCCATTCGACAAGGGAGCATTTCACCATGAAGATTCTGATCATCGGGGCGACGGGATATGTCGGCTCGGCCGTCGCGCGGGCCTTCGCCGCGCGCGGTGCGAATGTCTACGGTCTCGCTCGCAGCGACGGCAACCGATTGGCGCTTGTCGATGCCGGCGTGGTGCCTGTAGTTGGCAGTCTCGATGATCTCCCCGCGCTGACGCATCTGGTGGGCAGTTTCGACACCGTGGTGATGGCGGCGATGGTTCCCTTCGAGGCCGAGGCCCCGATCATGCAGGCGCTCATTGACGGATGCCGGGATGGCGAGAAACAGTTGCTCTTCACATCGGGCACGGGCGTACTTTCGATCGAAGCCAGGGACGGCGCCTGGAATCAGAACTGCTTTGTCGAAGACGATCCCTTTCCGTTTCCGGCGCGTCCGAACCGCGCTGTGCGGATCGAGACCGAAAGGCTGGTTCGCGAGGCGTCTGGAGGAGGCCTTCGTACTTTCGTCATTCGCCCGCCACTGATCTACGGGCATGGCGGTAGCATCCAGATCCCGCAGATATTTGAATCGGCGCGCAAGATGGGGGCGGCCTGCTATCTTGGGCATGGCCTCAATCTCTATTCGGCGGTGCATGTCGACGACCTGGCCGAAGCTTATTGCTTGGCGGCAGAAAAAGGGACGCCTGGCGCCCTCTATCATACGGTCTCGGGTGAGGCGAACTTCCGGACCATAGCGGAGGCGGTAGCGACCGTTGTCGGCTGCGGAACCCGATCACTCGACTATGAAGCGGCCTGTACGCTCTGGGGCGAATTCTGGGTCGATATCGCCCTTGCGGTAAATAGTCGCTCGATCGCGCGGCGGACCGTGGACGAGCTCGGCTGGGTACCGCGCCATCTCGACGTCATCGAGGATATTCGTAGTGGCTCCTACGCCAAGCGCTATCGTGAGGGCGGTGGGGACGGCGCGCGCGAATTCGTTTGGGCCAGCCACGGCTAGAGCGGGAAGAGCTTCGATTGCATCGGATCGCTCGCTCTCGGCACTTCGTTTGCCGCGATGTGCGAGCCATCAGGCGATTCTGCCTGATTTCAAATCGCTCTAGGCGGCTGGCCTGTCTGCTCAAGACTCGAGGAACGCGGCCACTTCGAAGTGATCGAGGAACTCGCGGATGGAACGGATGTGGCCACCGTCGATCTCATACTGCATCAGATAATCGTTGCGATATTCCCTGGCGCCGAGCCGCCCATGCGAGACCGCTTCGATCGCGACCCGGTTCCCTTCGGCAGTCGTGCCCGTGACGGTGAATGCAAAGCTGTCCAGCGAGCCCAAAAAACCCCGCAGATTGGGCATGATCTCGGCTATGCTGCGCGCTCCGCCATAGGCGACCTTGTCCGGCCGCCCGACCACCCACCAACTGGCATCCTCGGTCGTGAGGGCTGCCATCTCGTCGAACTCGCGCCGTGAGAGATGTTCGCAGAAGCGGAGCACCAGCGCGCGGCTCTCGTCGGGTCCATTCTCTGTTGGCTGCCCGGTCATACGAGCATCCCCCCGTCGACCGCGATGCTCTGGCCGGTGATCATCTGGCTGCGGTCGCTCGCAAGGAACAGCACAAGTTCGGCAACCTCATGCGGTTCGACCAGCCGCCCCAGTTTTGCCATGCTCGTCACCGCGGCGTACCATTCCGCGGGGTCGCCGCCGTGCGTCGCCTCCTGTGCGGTACGTTCGATCATCCGGCTCCTAACGGTGCCGGGGTGAATGGAGTTGCACCGGATGCGCCGCGGCGCCGCCTCGACCGCGAGCGAACGCATCAGGGCGATAAGGCCGCCCTTGCTTGCCGAATAGGCCGAGTAAGCCGGGATGCCCATGAGCCCTGCGATTGACGATGTCAGGATGATGCTGCCGCCGTCCGACATCACCGGCAGAAAATGCTTCACGGTCAGGAACGCGCCGGTCAGGTTGACTGCGAGGACGCGGTCGAAGATCGACTTGTCGAGGTCGGGTAGCGGTATGTGCGGCTGCTCGATACCTGCATTGACGAAGAGAATGTCGATCGGACCGAGCGCAGCCGAGGCCTCTTGCGCAGCGCGCGCCAGATCGTCTTCGCGCGTGACATCGGCGACCAGCGGGAGGCAGGTCGAGCCCAAGGCTTGCTTCGCTTCCTCGAGGGCCTCGGACGAGATATCGATCATGGCGAGGCGGGCGCTTTCACTCTGAAGCGCACGTGCCGTCGCCATGCCGATGTCGCCGGCTGCTCCGGTAATGGCGACTGTCTTCCTGTCCAGTTGCATGACCCTTACTCCCAATTGCCGGGCAGAGGCACGGCTTGGTCAGAGCCTAGGAGATCGCCCGGCGAATAGAAGCGGCGGGCGGCCGTGATGCGCTGTTTGAACAAATTTCGGTCGGGAACCGAAAGAGATCGGCAACCGTTCGCGCGGCCGACGCTGGCACATTGCCCTCGTCGACATTGGCCGGAACGGGAGATTGGAATGGGCGAGGTGAAGGGGACTCTGGCGGCGAGGGGTTATGCGGCCCATGGCGCGAGCGGAGACCTCGTGCCCTGGGACATCGCGAGACGGGCGCCCGGAGAACAGGATATTGTCCTGCGCATTCTTTACTGCGGTATTTGCCACAGCGATCTGCATGCGGTCGACAATGCCTGGGGCAACAGCCGTTATCCGCTCGTGCCGGGTCATGAAATCGTCGGCGAGGTTGTGTGGACCGGGAGTGATGTGCGGCGCCTGCGCACCGGAGATCGGGTGGCTGTGGGCACGATCATCGACTCCTGCCGCCGGTGCGCGCCCTGCGTCGCGAGAATGGAACAATATTGCGAGCAATTCCCGACATTGACCTATAATGGCGTCGATCGCCGGACGGGCGAAACGACCTATGGGGGGCTTGCCGACGGTCTCGTCGTTGATGAACGTTTCGCGTTCCGGCTTCCCGAAACGCTTGACCCCGCTCGGGCGGCGCCGCTGCTTTGCGCTGGCATCACCGTCTACTCACCCCTGCGGCATTGGCAGGTGGGGGAAGGCACGACCGTAGGGATTGTCGGACTAGGCGGTCTGGGTCATCTGGCGATCAAGTTTGCACGTGCTTTTGGTGCGCATGTCGTTCTGTTCACCACCTCCGAGGCAAAATGCGGCGACGCGCTGGCGCTTGGAGCGCACGAGGCTATCGTGTCGCGCGATGGCGATGCGATGGCCGAACAGACCAACCGGTTCGACTTCATCCTCGACACGGCGCCCTACGCCCATCGGCTCGATCCCTATCTCGCTGCGCTGAAGCTCGACGGAACCTTGTGCTCGCTGGGCCTGCCGGCGACGGGTCTGGATTTCGATCCGGCAATGCTTGCCGCGGGGCGCAAACGGATCGCAAGCTCGGGCGTCGGAGGGACCACCGAGATCGAGGAAATGCTCGATTTCTGCGGTCGCGCCGGCATTGCCGCGGATGTCGAGATCTTGCCGACGACGGCAGTCAATGAGGCGTTTCGTCGCTTGGAGCGGGGCGATGTGCGTTACAGGTTCGTAATCGATCTTGCTGCTGATTGATCGGCTTGTTGCTCAGTTGCGCTCGGCATAGACGGTTGCGAAGCAGCCCTCCATGTCGATCGCTTCGGAGATCGGCATGAGCGGACCGCCCGAGCGGGCCTGCAAGTCGGCGAGCGTTGCCGCCAGATCGTCGGTCTCGATCTCGTACAAAGCGAGATAGTCCCATGCCGGAACGCCTTCGCGCGGCGTCTGGCTGGGTGCCGTGACGAAGCGGCGGGCGCTGACGAACCCCGGAACCTTGAGGACGTCGTCCAGATGCTGGTCGTCATACCAGCGATTATAGTCTTCGGCGCATCCTGGCACGGGATTCGAGAGCACGACAAAATGATAGCGGGCCATATCGTTCACCTCAAAAAAAAAGGGCCCGACGATCGCCGGGCCCTTAGTGGGAGATTTCAGAATTTCACAAGCCAGTCGAAGCCGAAGCTGCGCGGTGCGCCCGGCATGGCGGAACTGCCGCGAGGCCCGTCGCTCTGGATCTGCGCGACATAATATTTCTCCTTCGTCAGATTCTTTGCCCAGAGCCGTATCGAAAAGCGGTCCCCCTCGCCGGGGAACGTATATTTCATCTGGGCATCGACAAGCGAGTAGGAGGGATGGCGCAGCGCATTGTCGGCATCCCAGGCAAAGCCGTCATTGTAGGAATAGTTGACGTCGAAATCGAAGGTGCCGAAGCGGGTTTCGACCACATAGTTGAGGCCCAGATTGGCGGTCCATTTCGGCACCCGCACCATGTCGTTGCCCGTCGCGTCGAAGGGCACGAAGCCATTGAGATATCCACCGACGGGCCCCAGGGCCGGATCGGTGTTGGGATTGATCACCGGCGTTTGGGCATTCGCAAAGTTGGTATACTTCGAGTCCAGATATCCGCCGCCGAAACGGAAGACCAGGCCGTCGGCAAGCGCCGCCTGTCCTTCGAGCTCCGCTCCGTAGATACGCGCCGATGGTGCATTGATGATCGTCACCGTCGGACCGTCGAACTGCTGGAACTGGGCGTTCTTGAAGTCATAGTAGAAGACGGCACCGTTCAGCCGCAACCGCCGGTCGAAAAGTTCCGACTTCAGCCCCATTTCGCTGGCATCGAGGATCTCGGGCTTGGCAGCGACCGGCAGGAAGGGGAGGGTGTTGAACAGTCCGGCTTTATAGCCGCGACTCTGCGACGCGTAGACCATGATGTCGTCGCTGAGCTTGTGGTCGAGCGACACCTTGTAGGTAACCTTCTTGAAGGTCGCCTCGCCGGTCACGATCGGGCCGGCGACAGGTGTCGCGCCCAAGAGATAGAAGTCGCTCCGCCCCATGCCGTCGAGCTTGTCGTGGGTGTAGCGCAGTCCGACGGTCAAATTGGTACGGGGACCAAGATGGACGGTACTCTGGCCGTAGATGGCGGCCGATTTAGCCTTCGACTGACCATAGGTGTCGCTGATCGCCGGGATGCCGCCGGTGAAGCTGTCGATCGCGGCCCCGGTGAAACGCGTCGGGAGATAGCCGGCTTTCGAATGGAGATAATAGGCGCCGACCAGCCAATCGAACGCCGAACCGGGATTGGACGCGAGCTGGATCTCCTGTGAGAATTGCTCGACCCGACCGTTGAGCTCGGCGCGAAGGAAATGCTGGCGTGAAAAATCCGAGTCAAAGGCGATGAAGCTTTTGTGTTCGCGATAAGCGGTCGTGCTCGTCACCGTGGCAAACGACAGCTCCTGCTCGATCCTTCCCGAGACGCCCCAGTCCTCGCTCTTGTACGCGGGCGCGTCGTCCGCTTCGATGTCGTAGAAGCCCAGCTCGGGCTGGACGCCGTAGGGCGGCAATTCGTAGCCGCGCGGAACACCGAAAAGATATTGGCTATGGGCCAGGAAGTCGTTGTTCGATTTATTGTAATCGGCGCTCAGCGTGATTGTGGTACCAGAGCCGGGCGCCCAGCGCAGCTTGGTCCGAACGGCCTTGGTCGTCTCGCGGCCCCAATCGTCGCCGGTGGCGACATTTTTACCCCATCCCTCGGCCTGGTCGATGATCAGGCCGGAGACGTCGATCGCCAGATTGTCTGTAATCCCCGTGGAGGCATAGAGGTTGCCCCGGAATGTCTGGAAATTGTCGTAGCCCACGCTGGCCTCGAGCGTCGGCCGATCGCTTGGATCGCGCGTGACGACATGTAGCAGGCCGCCGCTGGCATTGCGGCCGAACAGAGTGCCTTGCGGCCCCTTGAGCACCTCAATGCGCTCGATGCTGTTGAGCTGGAGCAATGTCGGAGGAACGCGGACGAGATAGACGCCGTCGATATAGACGGCATTGCTGGTCTCGTTACCGACCAGTGACCCGGGATTGCCGATACCGCGCAGGAAGGGCTGGACTCCGCCGCTGGTGGCAAAAACGCTGAGCGAAGGAACAAGGCGTCCAAGATCGGCAACATTGCTGATATTGGCGGAAGCGAGAGCCGCGCCGTCCACCGCGCTGACGGCGACAGGAACGTCCTGGAGCTTCTGGCTCCTCTTCTGCGCGGTGACGATGATATCCTGAAGGCCGTCACCGTCCTGCAGCGGTGCCTCTTCGGCGGCAGTCTGCGCCGCGTTTTCCTGGGCATAGGCCATGCCCGACCAGACCAGTGTCGTCGCGGATAATGTCGTCGCAATGCAGGTCGAACGGAAAAGTCGTGTCTTGGCTTTCAAGGCAAATCCTCCCTGGTGGTGCCGGGCCAATCGGCGGTGTTTGCTAGCCGGATACCTGCCCGGCATGACCTTGTGGCGCTCTGCTACTCGGCCCCTTCGCCCTACGGAATGCGCAGGGGATTTGCCTATTTGAGCTTTACTTTGGCGATGCGCGCCGGAGCGGGTGGGGGCCCTTGAGTCTACCGCCCGCCCACGCATATCGCGGGACAAGGCAGCCCCATCCGGCGGGCGGCGTGGTAGGAGGAGGTTCCCTTGGCCAAGGTGAAGGCCGCGATCATTGGATCGGGCAATATCGGGACGGATTTGATGATCAAGATGATCAAATATCCGCA